>JANXSQ010000288.1 GCA_025356595.1 Janthinobacterium sp.
ACTTGTTCTGTAGTGCCTTCCGCGTTTCCGACAAAGCGTTGTGTTTGTCAGCAGCAGAGAAGGAAGAGTATGCAGCGTTTCGCTTGTTTCGTCAACCCCCTGATTTTCCCGCAGCGCCGTTTCCGGCACTCCCTTTTGCTCAGCATCGAGTGCCTCTCATTGGGGAGGCGAACTATAGCAAAGGGGCCGCGCTGCTGGCAAGGCTTTTCTTTACGCTCATCTTGATCCCCTTATGAGGGACGCCCGCAAACATCGCCCTCCCCCCGTTCTACGCCCCGATTCTTACCGGCTGTCGCAATTGCGTGGCGCGTCGGCGCGGCCCTGTTTAGAGTCACAACATCCCGACACGCCATATCAGGCTGACCTATATGGCGGGGCGGTGGCGAAACCATACCCTCGTTTTTATCGCTCAGTTACACTCGCCGTTTGCACATACACACTTGCACAGGAAGATCCATATGTCCCCCTTGCCGACAGCGCCCCAAATTCTGAAGAACGTCCATCGCGGTTTCGATGCGACGGCAACCTGGGTGACGCACCTGTCGTGGTGGAAGTTCTTCCTGTTCGCGGCATTGGCGCTGGTCGCCGGCTCCATCCTGCAAGATGAGCTGTTTTCCTCCGGGCCCGACGAGGAAGTGGTGATCAAATCGGAAAAGCGCCCCAACAAGAAAAACAGCGGCGATACCAATATCCTGATTGACGATACGGGTATCCATTTCAATCCGCGCAACGGCAAGAACCGCCGCGCCGGCGCCAGTGCCGGCGCAGAGGCGCAAGTGCCGCCGGCGCCGCCGGAACCGGTGGAGCCCCCCACTGAAACGGTGCCACCCGCTCCGCCGGCCCCACCCGCGCACCCCGCCAAGTCCGCCTTTCCGGTCAGCATAGACGCCTCCGGCGAGGAAGTGCATATCGACTTGCCGCCGCAGATAGGCGAGGAATTATCGAATGCCATAGAAGAAGCCGTCGACGATGCGGCGGAGCAAAAGGTGACGCGCTATCACAAGCAAGCCTCGACCTGGTTCAAGAGTTTCGTCTGGCTGCTGGTGCTGGCCCTGTTCGCCACCAAGGCCCTGGTCGGCGGCAAGAAGCGCGCCGAAGCGCAGACCTTGACGGCGAACGCCGCCGCCGAACGCGAATCCATGCAGCGCCAGGTGAGCGAGGCGAAGATGCAGATGATGCAGGCGCAAGTCGAGCCGCACTTCCTGTTCAACACCCTCGCCTCGGTCGAACACTTGATCGTGACGGATCCGCCGCGCGCCTCGGCGATGCAGCGCAGCCTGATCCAATATCTGCGCGCCGTGCTGCCGCAGATGCGCGAGAACGCCGTCATCACCAACCTGGGCCGCGAAGCCGACATGGTGCGGGCTTACTTGAATCTCTTGAAAATGCGCATGGAAGAGCGCCTGACCGTCGACTTCCAGATTCCCGACGGCCTGCGCACGGCCGCCTTCCCGCCGATGATGCTGCAATCGATGGTCGAAAACGCCATCAAGCATGGCCTCGAATGCAAGCCCGAGGGTGGCACGCTGAAGGTGCTGGCCGAGGTGGCGCACAGCAAGCTGCGCGTCTCGGTCACCGACGACGGCCTGGGCTTCGGCGCCGTGCCCAGCGACGGCACCGGACTGGGTTTGCCGACCATACGCGAGCGCCTGAAATTGCTGCACGGCGATCAGGCGCAATTGCTCATCGCCCCCAACACACCCAGCGGCGTGTGCGTCACCATCGAAGTGCCCTACCAGTTGTCGAAATAGAGCAACGGCCCCCGGTCACCCCACCCATCCAGGGCGCCGCAATGAATACATTGCTTAATCGATCATTTCATTGAATAATTGGCGCTCGCTAGTTCTTACTTTCACAACATTATGCCTACAGCTATTATTGCCGACGACGAAAGATTGATGCGCGAACAGTTGCGCATGCGCCTGGGCCAGGTCTGGCCCGAACTGGACATCGTCGGCGAGGCCAAGAACGGCGCCGAGGCCATCGAACTGGTCGAGCAACTCAAGCCGGACTTCACCTTCCTCGACATCCGCATGCCCGGCAAGACCGGCATGGAGGCGGCCCAGGAAATCGGCGACAAGAGCCGCATCGTCTTCGTCACCGCCTACGACATCCACGCCGTCGAAGCCTTCGAGCGCGGCGCCATCGATTACGTGCTCAAGCCGCCCGAGCAGGAACGCCTGCAGGTGACGGTCGAGCGCCTCAAGGCGCATCTGGGCAAGCCGGCCGTCGACATGAACAGCAGCGTCACCGCGATGCTGTCGCAACTGGCCGAAAAAATGGTCGCCAAGCCGAGCTATCTGCAATGGATACAGGCCAGCATCGGCCAGGATTTGCGCATGATACCGGTCGAGGAAATCCTCTTCTTCCGCTCCGACGAGAAATACACCTGCGTGCAGACGGCCAAATACGAGGCGCTGATCCGCAAGCCGGTGCGCGACCTGGCCGAGGAGCTCGACCCGGCCCTGTTCTGGCAAATCCACCGCGCCACCCTGGTCAACGTCAACGCCATCGAGGGCGTCACGCGCGACATCCGCGGCCGCCACCTGGTGCTCATCAAGGGCAAGACCGACAAGCTGGAGGTGAGCCGCAGCTTCCTGCACCTGTTCAAGCAGATGTAGGCCCCGCCCTCCTGCGTCACATCAAACCCGCCGCGCGCCACTCCATTAGTGTGGATGGAAGCATTTTCCGTCGCCACCAGGAGCCGCACCATGGGCAAGCCGCACCATTCGAGCCTGGGACGCGCGGCGCCGCTGCTGTTCGCCCTGCTGGCGCTGCCGCTGGCCTACCTGTTGCTGAAGCCGGCCGACAGGCGCGCGCGGCGGCGCAACAGCGCCATCATCCGCAACGCCGGCGAGGCCATCATCACCACCGACGCCGGCCAGCGCATCCTGCACGCCAATCCGGCCGCCGTCGCCATGTTCGGCACCACGGCGGCGGCCATGCGCGGCGCGGCGCTGGAAACATTCATTCCGCGCGACTTGCGCACCCTGGGCGAACAAGCGGGCGAGGAGCATGCCGGCGACACCGACATCCAACTGCGCATGATGGGCCGGCGCGCCATCGACCACACCATCACCGGGCTGCGCGCCGGCGGCGAGCGCTTCCCGCTGGAGGGCTCGATCGCCAGCCAGGGCGAGAACGGCGCCACCATCTACACCCTGATCCTGCGCGACATCACCGAGCGCAAACACATGCACGCGCAACTCGAGCATTCCTACACCCAGTTGCGGCTATTGTCGGCCACCCTGCAAACCATCCGCGAAGAGGAGCGCAAGCACATCGCGCGCGAACTGCACGACGACCTCGGCCAGTTGCTGGCCACGCTGCGCCTCGACCTGACCCTGCTGCAACAGCACGCCGACGCCTACCAGCCCAGCGCGGCCATCCTGCGCAATATGGACCAGCTGATCGTCACGGCCATCGCCTCGCTGCGCCGCATCGCCGGCAATCTGCGCCCGCGCGCCCTCGACGAGGGCGGCCTGTACTTCGCGCTGCACAGCCTGCGCAACGACTTCATCCAGCGCCATCCCGTCGCGTTCGAGCTGCTGGCCGATGAAAACGAACTCATCCTCGATGACGCCTACAGCACCGCCATCTATCGCATCGTCCAGGAATCGCTGACCAACATCGCCCGCCACGCCCAGGCGCGCAAGGTCACCGTGGCGCTGCAGCGCATCGGCGCCCAACTGACCATCTGCATCCAGGACGACGGCCGCGGCATCGTCGACAGCGACATGGCGAAGGCCGCCTCGTTCGGCCTGCTGGGCATGCGCGAGCGGGTCTGGGGCTTGCACGGCGACATCAGCATCCGCGGCAACGACGGCGGCGGCACGCGCATCGACATCGTTTTGCCGCTGCCGCCGGCGCCGGCGCCGGCATAAAAAAAGGTTCTTCACGGCTTACCGGGAAGAACCTAAACAAAGGACGCCCTTGCGGGCGCCCCATCCAGCCAGCCGAAACGGCGGCGCTTAAAACTTGTGCGAAATGCCCATCTGGTAGGAGGTCAGCGATTTCACGCGCTCGCGGCCGGCGTAGGCGTACAGGTCGGTGCGCTTCGACAGATGGTAGTCGTAACCCAGGCCGAATTCCTTGGTGGTATCGACATCATCCTTGCCGGCGATGCTTTGCTTGCCCTTGCCGTACACTGCCTTGGCGTCTCCCTGACCCAGCGTGTACACCACGCCGACCAGGAAGGCGTCGTATTTGCCGGTTTTGGCCAGCTTGGTGTCGCCCTTGGCGTAAGCGCCGCTGAGCTTGATGTCGCCGAACTTGTAGGCGCCGCCGATCACATACATGTTCGGATTCACGCCCGTCGGAACCTGCACGTTCGGATCGATTTTCGACGCCGTCAGCGACACGGCGCGCTCATAGCCCGCGTGCAGGCTGATCGGGCCGTTGTCGTAGGTCAGCAACAGGTCGACGCCGGCGTCGGCGCCCGACACTTCGCTCAACACGACTTGCGCGCTGGCGACAAAACCTTCCATGTTCGGGCTGTTGTAGGTGATGGCGTTGCTGACGCGCGAGCCCGACACGCCAACGCGCATCATGCTTTCATTGACCTTGCCGACCACGCCGTCGGCGTTGAACGGCTCGACGCGCACTTGCGCGCTGTCGACCAGGTTCTTGGTGCGGCCGATGTTGACGGTACCGAAGCTGCCCTTCAGGCCGACGGTGGCCTGGCGCTCGAACAGGGCGCCCTTTTGCGCGCCGGTATCGGCGAGGATTTCGCTTTCCAGGTTGAAGATCGCCGACAGGCCGTTGCCCAGATCTTCCGTGCCCTTGAAACCCAGACGCGAAGCGTGGTTTTCACGTTCGACCGTGCTCGCGCCACTGGTCTTGGCCAGGCCCAGATCGACCACGCCGTAAATGCTGACGTTCGATTGCGCTTGCGCCGAAGCCGCGAAACTGCCGATGACCAGTGCTGCCAGAGTAAGTTTTTTCACTTGATATTCTCTACATTAAGTTGACGAAATTGAGCATTGCAAAGGCGGCCGGCGCGGCGCGGAGAGTCTGTTGCCTCCCCCCGATCCGGCCGCCTCCGCCTTACCGACACGAATCATGCCTATCAAATACTTCAACAATATGACATAGACAATTTGTTGTTTTTTAGCACGTCAAAGTGTCCGGACGCAAGAAAGCGCCGGGCGCGTCCGGGCCGGAGTCAACAACAATGCGGGGAAACGGAGGCCGGCGCAGGACGCGCCGGCGCGGCGGCGGCGGGCGGCCGCCGCGGCAGGCTTACTTCAGGCGGCAGCTCAGCAGCCAGTAATGCTCCTGGCGCAGGATGCGGATTTCGCGCACCGACGAGGCCATTTTCTTGCGCAGCGTGCTGTCGGACGGGAAGTTGCGCAGCACTTCATAGCGCTGGCCGTCGTCGCCGGTCAGGAACTGGAAGGTGTTGCCGGCCGCGTCGGTGCGGGCGACGACGTCGCTGACGCCGTCGACATAGCTTTCGTCGATCAGCACCAGCAAGGTGTCCTTGCCCAGCTTGGCGCGCAATTGGCCGAGGAAACGCTCCTGGTCTTCGCGCTTCACGTGCGACCACCAGAAACCGGCGAAGCACGCCGTGTAGCTGCCGATGTCGGCCGGCAGGTCGAAGGCGTCGGCGACACTGAACTGCACCACGTCAGGGTCGAAATCGCGCGTCTGCGCCAGGTCCAGCATTTCCTGGTTGATATCGGTGGCCCGCACCGATTCGGCCGTCTCGGCGATGCTCTGGGTCCAGTAGCCGGTGCCGCAGGCGATTTCCAGCACCTTGTGGCCGCTCAGCAGCTCTTCCACCTTGTCGTGCAACTCGTCGAGATCGTCTTCCAGGTCGGCGCTGTCGTAGCGGCTGTCGTATTCCTGGACGCCAACGGCGTAGTATTGTGCTAATTGATCGGTAATCATGTGTTTCTTCTCTGTCATATACGTGGTGGGAGCATGCCGGCCGGCGCGCGCGCCGGCCTATAGTTCGTAATTGTCCTTCACGCCGCTCATCGCCTGCTCGATCAGCTTGCGGTTCAGCGTCGGCGTCAGCAGCTCGATGAAGGTGTAGATATAGCTGCGCAAATACGCGCCCTGCTTGACCGCCACGCGCGACACATTCATGCCGAACAGGTGGCCAACGGAGATCGCGCGCAGGTTCTTGTCGCGCTCGGCGTCAAAGGCCATACCCGCTATGATACCAACTCCCATCCCCAACTCGACATAAGTCTTGATGACGTCGGCGTCGATGGCCTCCAGCAGCACGTCCGGCTTCAGGCCGCGCAGCACGAAAGCGTGGTCGATCTTGCTGCGTCCGGCGAAGGCGCTGTCATAGGTGATCAAGGGGAAGGCGGCGATTTCCTCCAGCGTCACCGACTTCGACTTCAGCAAGGGATGCTCGGGCGGCACCACCACCATGTGCTCCCATTGGTAGCAGGGCAAGGTGATCAGGCCGTCGATGGCGGCGATCGATTCGGTGGCGATGGCCAGGTCGGCCTGGTCGCGCTGCACCATCTCGGCGATCTGCCGCGGATTGCCCTGCAACAGCGACAGGCGCACCTTGGGGAACTTCAGCATGAAGGCCTGCACCACCCGGGGTAGGATGTAGCGGGCCTGGGTGTGTGTGGTGGCGATGGTGAAACTGCCGCTGTCCTGGGCCGCGAATTCCTTGCCGATGCGTTTCAAACTGTCGATTTCCTGCATAATCAGCTCCACCGACTGCAACACCAGCCGGCCCGGCTCGGTCAGGCCGCGGATGCGCTTGCCGTGGCGCGTGAAAATGTCCACGCCCAGCTCCTCTTCCAACTCGATGATGGCTTTCGACACGCCGGGTTGCGAAGTGAACAATGCCTTGGCGGCATCGGTCAGATTGTAGTTCTGGCGCACCGCTTCACGCACAAAGCGCAGTTGATGGAGATTCATTACAGTTTTTTGCCCTTGATCACTACATTACCGAGAATTTATTGCTTTCCTGCACTACCACCCGCCATTTTGCGCTCATGCTTATGCTCAATTCGCATATAAGCAAATGAGCAGGAAGTCGTTTGGAATGAAGACGAAGTTTATTACTATTGCAGGTACTTTGGGGGCACATGCATGACTTTCTCTTATATAGTCTCAGGATTCGCGGTTGGTTTACTCGTCGGCATGACCGGCGTCGGCGGCGGCTCGCTGATGACGCCCTTGCTGACCTTGCTGTTCGGCGTCTCGCCCTCGGTCGCCGTCGGCACCGACCTGGCCTTCGCCTCGATCACCAAGAGCGCCGGCACCTTCACCCACCGCCTGCGCGGCACGGTGCGCTGGGATATCGTCAAGCGCCTGTGCCTGGGCGCCCTGCCGGCCGCCGTGCTGGCCACGCTGGCCTTGAAGTCGTTCGGCAAGCTGAACCAGGAAATCGGCCTGGTGATACGCTACTCGATCGCCTGCTCGGTGCTGCTGACCGTGGTCGCCCTGATGTTCAAGAGCAAAATGCTGCACTGGATTAACGCCCATCCGGAAAAACAATTGCAGGGCAAGCCCCTGTTCTGGGCCACCGTCGTCGCCGGCGCCGGGCTCGGCGTGCTCGTCACCGTGTCCTCGATCGGCGCCGGCGCCATCGGCGCGACCTTGCTGGTGATGCTGTATCCGCGCATGTCCTCGGCCGAGGTGGCCGGCACCGACATCGCCTACGCCGTGCCGCTGACGGCCATCGCCGCCTTCGGCCACTGGTGGCTCGGCTCGATCGACTGGTCCCTGCTGGCCTCGCTGCTGATCGGCTCCCTGCCCGGCATCACCCTCGGTTCCTGGGTGGCGCGCTCGGTGCCGGAAAGGTTTCTGCGCGTCCTGCTGGCCATGACCCTGACGGGCGTGGCCTTCAAGCTGATTTACTAGAATTCATTGCGTTTTTTTTAGGATTTTTGATATGTACCAATACGATCAATATGACCACCTCATCGTCAGGGAACGCATTGCCCAATACCGCAATCAGGTGGAGCGCCGCATCGCCAACGAATTGACGGAAGAGGAATTCATCCCCCTGCGCCTGCAAAACGGCCTGTACATGCAGCGCCACGCCTACATGCTGCGCGTGGCCGTGCCCTACGGCCTACTGTCGGCCAAACAGATGCGCATGTTCGGCCATATCGCCCGCAAGTACGACCGCGGCTATGGCCACTTCACGACGCGCCAGAACATCCAGTTCAACTGGATCGAGCTGGAACAGACCCCCGACATCCTCGCCGAACTGGCCTCGGTGGAGATGCACGCCATCCAGACCTCGGGCAACTGCATCCGCAACACCACCTCCGACCCCTACGCCGGCGTGGCCTTCGACGAGATCATCGATCCGCGTCCCTACGCCGAGGTGTTGCGCCAGTGGAGCACCTTCCATCCGGAATTCATCGCCCTGCCGCGCAAGTTCAAGGTCGCCATCAACGGCGCCAAGGAAGACCGCGCCGCCATCGCCGTGCACGACATCGGTCTGACGGCGGTCTACAACGCGGCCGGCGAGATCGGCTTCAAGGTCATGGTCGGCGGCGGCATGGGCCGCACCCCCATCCTGGGCAGCGTGGTGCGCGAGTTCCTGCCGTGGCAGCATCTGCTGACCTATGTGCAGGCCGTCATGCGCGTCTACAACCAGTACGGCCGGCGCGACAACAAGTACAAGGCGCGCATCAAGATCCTGCTGAAGGCCATCGGCGTCGAGGAATTCACCCGCCAGGTCGAGGCCGAATGGCTGGACCTGAAGGATGGCGCGGAAACCCTCAGCGTGGAGGAAATGTCGCGCCTGGTGGCGTATTTCCAGCCGCCCGCCTACAAGACCCTGGAGAACCTCGATCCGCTGCTGGAGCACGCCGACAACAAGGCCTTCTCCAACTGGCTCAAGCGCAACGTCAAGCAACACAAGGTGGCCGGTTACGCCATCGCCGTGCTGTCGCTGAAGAAGACCGGCGTGCCGCCGGGCGACGCCACGGCCGAGCAGATCGACTTCGTCGCCGACCTGGCCGAGCGCTACAGCTTCGCCGAACTGCGCGTCACGCATGAGCAGAACCTGGTCCTGGCCGACGTCGAGCAGAGCCAGTTGTTCAAGCTCTGGCTGGAGGTGAAGGCGCACGGCCTGGCGACGCCGAACATCGGCCTGCTGACCGACATGATCTGCTGCCCGGGCGGCGACTTCTGCTCGCTGGCGAACGCCAAGTCGCTGCCGATCGCCGCCGCCATCGCCGAGCGTTTCGACAATATCGACTTCCAGCACGACATCGGCGAGATCGAACTCAACATCTCCGGCTGCATCAACGCCTGCGGCCACCACCACGTCGGCAGCATCGGCGTGCTGGGCGTCGACAAGGACGGCAGCGAATGGTACCAGGTGTCGATCGGCGGCTCGCAGGGCAACCAGGCCGCCATCGGCAAGATCATCGGCCCGTCCTTCTCCTCGCAGCAGATGCCGGAAGTGGTCGACCGCCTGCTGCAGGTGTATGTGCGCGAGCGCTTCGAGGACGAGCGCTTCGCCGACACGGCGCAGCGCCTGGGCGTGGCGCCGTTCAAGGAACATGTATATGCAACGCCGATCAAGGTCGGTCATTTGGTGGGGGAGGACGACTATGTTTGAAGTACGCGAGGAAATCATTAAGAACCAGGCCGTGGTGGCCAACGACTGGGGCCTGCTGCGCCTGGACGAGGGCGACAGCGCCGAGAGCGTGGCCGCGCCGGCCGGCAAAGTGATCGTGCCCTTGGCCGTCTGGCTGGCGCAGCGCGCCACCCTGGCCGCGCGCCTGCCGCAGATCGGCGTCTGGCTGGCCAGCGACGAGCGCCCGGAAACCCTCGGCGGGGACGTCGCGCAACTGCCCCTCATCGCCGTCGACTTCCCCAAGTTCACCGACGGCCGCGGCTATTCGATCGCCTACAATCTGCGCGCCCGCCTGGACTTCAAGGGCGAACTGCGCGCCATCGGCGACGTGCTGCGCGACCAGCTGTTCTCCATGCACCGGGTCGGCTTCGACGCCTACGCGACGCGCCCCGACCGCAGCATCCACGACGCCCTGAAAGGCCTGTCGGTCTTCTCGGAAACCTACCAGGCTTCCTGGGACGAGAAATCGCCGCTGTTCCGGCGCCACCAGCGCGACGTCCAGCAGCCGGACGGCGACGTCGGCTACGGCATCTAAGGGGAATGAGCATGAACGATATGAGCGCCCTCGTGGCCAGCACCGGCCAGACCCTGGCGCGCATCGCGCGCGACTTCACCCCGGCCGTGTTCGCCTCCAGCCTGGCCGCCGAGGACATGGTGCTCACCGACCTGATCCTCAAAGCCAAGCTGTCCATCGGCATCTTCTCGCTGGAAACGGGCCGCCTGCACGCGGAAACCCTGGCCGTGCTCGACAAGATCAAGGACGTCTACGGCGCCGAGATCGCCCTGTACCGCCCGCAGCCCGAGGCCGTCGAAGCCTACGTCGCGCAGAACGGCTTGAACGCCTTCTACGACAGCGTCGAGATGCGGCGCGAATGCTGCCGCATCCGCAAGGTCGAGCCGCTGGGCCGCGCCCTGGCCGGCAACAAGGCCTGGGTCACCGGGCAGCGCCGCGCCCAGTCGAGCACGCGCGCCGAATTGCACATCGAAGAGGACGATCCGGCCCACGGCATGACGAAATTCAATCCGCTGGCGGACTGGACGGAGGAAGACGTATGGCAATACATCCGCGATAATAAGGTGCCCTACAATGCCTTGCACGACCAGGGTTATCCCTCGATCGGCTGCCAGCCCTGCACCCGCGCCATCGAACCGGGCGAGGATGTGCGCGCCGGCCGCTGGTGGTGGGAGAATCCGGACTCGAAGGAGTGCGGCCTGCACATGGTCGACGGCAAACTGATACGCATCAAATCCGTTGCGGCTTAAAACAACAACAAACAGACAAACTATGAACACCATTTTGAACGAGCGTCACCTCGATAGCCTCGAATCCGAAGCCATCCACATCATGCGCGAAGTGGCGGCCGAGTGCGCCAATCCGGCGCTGCTCTTCTCCGGCGGCAAGGATTCCGTCGTCATGCTGCGCCTGGCCGAAAAAGCCTTCCGTCCCGGCAAATTCCCCTTCCCCCTGGTGCACATCGACACCGGCCACAACTTCGCCGAAGTGATCACCTTCCGCGACAAGAAAGTGGCCGAACTGGGCGAGCGCCTGATCATCGGCTCGGTCGAGGAATCGATACGCCGCGGCACCGTGCGCCTGCGCAACCCGGCCACCGATTCGCGCAACGCGGCCCAGGCCGTGACGCTGCTGGAAACGATCGCCGAACATAAATTCGACGCCTGCATCGGCGGCGCCCGCCGCGACGAGGAAAAGGCCCGCGCCAAGGAGCGCATCTTCTCCTTCCGCGACGAGTTCGGCCAGTGGGATCCGAAGGCGCAGCGCCCCGAACTGTGGGATTTGTACAATACCCGCGTCCATCCGGGCGAAAACATGCGCGTCTTCCCGATCTCCAACTGGACCGAACTCGACGTATGGCAATACATCGCCCGCGAGCAGCTGGAACTGCCGCCGATCTACTTCGCCCACGAGCGCCAGGTGATTCCGCGCAACGGCCTGCTGGTGCCGCTGACCGACCTGACCCCGGCCCTGCCGGGCGAAACGGTGGAGACGCAAGTGGTGCGCTTCCGCACCGTCGGCGACATCTCCTGCACCTGCCCGGTGGCCTCCGACGCCACCACGCTCGAGCAGATCATCGCCGAAACGGCCGTCACCCAAATCACCGAACGCGGCGCCACCCGGATGGACGACCAGACCTCCGAAGCGTCGATGGAAAAACGTAAAAAAGCAGGATACTTCTGATGAACGCACTCACCACAACACACCAACAAGCGAACCCGGACGGCGTTTCGGGCCTGCTGCGCTTCATCACGGCCGGTTCGGTCGACGACGGCAAGAGCACCCTGATCGGCCGCCTGCTGTTCGACAGCAAGGGCATCTTCGCCGACCAGCTCGACGCCATGTCGCGCTCCAAGCACAAGCGCACCGTCGGCGACGCCGTCGATCTGTCGCTGCTGACCGACGGCCTGGAGGCCGAGCGCGAGCAGGGCATCACCATCGACGTCGCCTACCGCTACTTCGCCACGCCGAAGCGCAAATTCATCATCGCCGACACCCCCGGCCATGAACAGTACACGCGCAACATGGTCACCGGCGCCTCGACGGCCGACGCCGTCATCATCCTGATCGACGTCTCGAAGGTGAAACTGGGCGAGGACGGCAGCGTCGAGCTGCTGATCCAGACCAAGCGCCATTCGACCATCGCCCACCTGCTGCAGATCGAGCACGTCGTCGTCGCCGTCAACAAGATGGACCTGATCGGCTACGACGAAACCATCTACAAGCGCATCGTCGCCGCCTACCGCGAGTTCGCCGCCACCCTGGGCCTGAAGGACATCACGCCGATTCCCCTCTCGGCCCTGAGCGGCGACAACGTCGTCGAGCGCGGCGCGAACCTGAACTGGTACACGGGCCCGACCCTGATCGAGCTGCTCGAATCGCTGTCGGTCTACGACGACTCGCACGACGCGCCCTTCCGCTTCCCCGTGCAACTGGTGGCGCGCCACAACGGCCACGAGGCGAACGACTTCCGCGGCTACATGGGGCGCATCGAAGCGGGCAAGGTCAGCGTCGGCGACACCATCGTCGTCCAGCCCTCCGGCCAGAGCGCGACCGTGAAGGACATCGTCACCTTCGACGGCTCCCTGCAGACGGCCGTGGTCGGCCAGTCGGTGACCCTGCTGCTCAACGAGCACCTGGACATCTCGCGCGGCGACACCCTGTCCAGCGCCGGGCGGCCCGCCGCCCTGCTCAAGCAGGTGGTGGCCGACGTCTGCTGGTTGTCCGAGGACGCGCTCGACCTGCGCCGCAAGTACTGGATCAAGCACGGCACCAAGCAGACGGCGGCCAAGGTGACGGCGATCGACACCCTGCTCGACATCAACACCCAGCAGCGCCACCCGGCCGAGGGCCTGAAGCTGAACGACATCGCGCGCATCACCCTGAGCGTCCAGCAGGCGCTGGCGGCCGACGCCTACGACGACATCCGCGCCACCGGCGCCTTCATCCTGATCGACGAGGTGACGCATCAGACCGTCGCCGCCGGCATGATCCGGATCGCCTGAGGGGAGCGGACATGGCCAGCGCATCCGCCTACGGCAAGGTGGTCCTGATCGGCGCCGGTCCCGGCGCCCAGGACTTGATGACCCTGCGCGGCGCGCGCCTGCTGGCGCAGGCCGGCGTCGTGCTGTACGACGCCCTGGTCACGGAGGAGATGCTGGAACTGTGTCCGCAGGCGCTGAAGATCCCGGTCGGCAAGCGCTGCGGCGAGTTGTCGACGGCGCAGGCCTTCATCAACAAGCAGTTGCTCGACAACGCGAAGAAATTCGCGCTGGTGGTGCGCCTGAAGGGCGGCGACCCGATGCTGTTCGGCCGCGCCGAC
Source organism: Janthinobacterium sp. (assembly GCA_025356595.1). Lineage (GTDB taxonomy): Bacteria > Pseudomonadota > Gammaproteobacteria > Burkholderiales > Burkholderiaceae_D > Janthinobacterium. The sequence goes on from JANXSQ010000288.1 coordinate 13,414, forward strand.
GAGGAGTTGCGCGCGCTCGAGGGGGCCGGCGTGGAAGTTGAAATCGTCCCCGGCATCACCACCGCGCTGGCGGCGGCGGCGGCCACCCAGCAACCGCTGACCCAGCGCGGCGTGGCGCGCAGCGTGGCCTTCTTCACCTCCAGCACGGCGCCCGGGCACAGCGAACACGCCGCCATTCCCGACAGCGACACGCTGGTGCAATACATGGGCGGACGCGAAGCGAGCGCCACGGCGCGGCGCATGCTGGCCCAGGGCCGCCGCGCCGACACGCCGGTGGTGGTGATCGAAAATTGCAGCCGTCCCGAGCAGCGCGTGCTGCGCCTGCAGCTCGACACCCTGGCGCACGGCCTGGGCGCCACGCACGGCCCCGTGCTGGTGATGCTGGGCGCGGCCATGGCGCGGCGCCCCCATCAGCGCCTCGACGGCGCGCGCGGCGAACAAGCGGCCGCGCGCCTGACGGCCTGACGGCTTACCATCAAGGCAAGGGCGCGCGGCCGGACCGGCGCCCTCCGCCCCGCCGGCTCAGGCCGGCATCTCCACTTCGAACGAGGACGGCGCGGGCAGCAGTTTCTGCAGCGTCGCGGCGACGCGCAGCAGGCGCGGATCGTCCGGCGCCGCCTCGTCGCAGGTGTCGTTGATGCAGAAAAAAGGCAGCGCGCCGAAGCGCCGCAGCAGCGCCTTCAACTGGCGTCCGGCCTGCCGGTCCGCCGTGCTGATGTGCAGCGGATCGAGTATCCGCTGGCGCGCGTAGCCGACCTGCACCATCCAGCGCGGCACCAGGTCGGGCACCAGCGGCGGCACGCGCCAGGAACGGAAGCTGGTCGAACGCACCCGCTCGAACAAGTCCGCCGCCATGCCCTCCAGTTCATGCATCGCGCTCTTCAGCATCGGCCGCGGCGCGTGCGAATACAGGCGCGGCTCGTGGCGGTAGTGCGGATAGCGCCGCGCCAGCCAGTCCTTCGACAGGATGGCGGCGTTCTGCAGCGCCGTGCCGTCGGCCAGCAGCGCGTCCGCGTCGGCCATCGTGCCCGTTTCCGCGTACACCGTCAGGCGCTCGCCGAACCACTGCGCGGTGTCCACCGCCTGGCCGAAAAACACGTCGTCGTTCATGTAGATGAAGCGCTCGGACAGGCCGGGGATGTGGTGCAGATAGGATTCGATGTGGCCGGAGTCGAACACCGGCATGGCCGCCGCCGGCAGCAACTGGCGGTGGTCGACCAGGGTCACGCCGGGCGAGGGACGCAACCAGGCCGGCGCCTGGCGGTCGGTGACGATGTAGACGTGGCCGTGCTGGGGGAAGAATTTCTCCAGCGCGCGCAGGTTGAAGCGCAGTTCGCCATTGTCGCGGTAGCGCCCGGCGACGTTGCCGTGCAGCGCCAGGTGCTCGGGGTGGCGCGCGCTCCAGTCGGCGAAGGCGCGCAGGCGCCGCTCGCTCCAGGCCGGGTCGGCGCCGTCCACCCACAGGTAGACGATGTCGATGGCCGCGCCGGCCTGCGGCGGCGCGGCGGCGGGCAGCGCGCAACCCATCAGGAAGCGCGCGCGGCGCCGACGCAATAGTCGGCGATGGCGGCCAGCACGGCGGGATCTTCACCGGCGGCCTCGGCCACCTCGACGCGCAGTTGCGGGTAGTCGCGGCGCAGTTGCTCGACCATCAGCGGCAGGTCGCGCAGCACATGCCCGCCCTGCCCCAGAAACACCGGCACCACGCGCAGCTCGTCGACGCCGCTGGCGACCAGGTCGGCCACCAGCGCCGGCAGGCGCGGCTCCATCAATTCCAGGAAGGCCAGCGCGACGACCACCTCGGGCATGCGCGCCTGGCTCAGCGCGCGCAGGCGCTCGAAGGGCGCCGCCCAGGAGGCGGCGCGGGCGCCGTGGGCGAACAGGATCAGGGCCGGTTTGCTCATCAGTGCCGCTCCACCCAGCGCAGGGCGCCCAGCGCCAGCAGCAGGAACAGCGCGCTGGGGGCGATCGCCGTCAGGAAGGCCGGCCAGGTGCTCAGCATGCCCAAGTGGGAGAACAGGGTGTTGATGAGCATGAAGCTGACGCCGATCATGATGCCGAGGAAAATCTTCAGGCTCACGCCGCCGCTGCGCGTGTGCAGATAGGCGAAGGGCAGCGCCAGCGCCATCAGCACGAAGATGGCCAGCGGATTGATCAGTTTCTTCCAGAAGGCGATCTTGAAGCGCTCCGTCTCCTGCTTGTTTTCGGTCAGGTGGGCGGTGTAGACGGCCAGCTCGCTGGCCGACATGCGCTCCGGATCGGAGGCCGAGACCGAGAGGATCTTCGGCGTGATCTCCGACACCAGCTCCTTGCTGGCGCTCTTCGCGGTGGCGATGGTGCTCGTCTCCTGGCCGTAATTGTTCTTCAGGTTCGCCTCCACGCCGGGCGCCAGCGGCGCGCTGTTCGCAAAATGCGTCTCCGTCACGTCCAGCAGGCGCCACACGTTGGCGCCCTGGTAGGTGGCGCTGGTGGCCACGGTCAGCGAGCGCAGGCGGAAGGCGTTGTCGAACTCGTACAGCTTGACGTCCTTCAGATTGCCGTCGGCGCGCGCCTCGCGCACATTGAAGAAGCGCACCCCCATGACCGCGCCACTCAGGCCTTCGCTCTTGACGATGTCGCGCGTCCACAGGCCGGAGCTGAACTCGCTCGACACCGTGGTGCCGCGCGAATTGAGCTTGATGCGCTCGGCCAGCGGCGTGGTGCGCGGCGCGATCAGCTCGCCGAAGATGAAGGTGATGACGACGAACAGCACGCCGATGCGGAACAGGAACCAGCCGGCCATCGAGGTCGACATGCTGGAGGCGCGCATGATGGTGAATTCCGAGGTCGAGGCGAACTGCGCCATCGTGTAGATGGTGCCGATCAGGGTGGCCACCGGCATCACGTCGTAGACGTGGCCGGGGATCAGGATCAGCACGTACAGGAAGGCTTGGCCGATGCCGTAGCCGTTCTTGCCCACCGCCGGCAGCTCGCCGGTCAGGTCGACGAAGGCTTGCAGGGCCAGGAAGGCGACCAGCACGAAGGCCACCGCCTGGATGATGGAGACGGCGAAATAGCGCTGCAGGATCTTCATGTCGGGGCCGATGCGTTGCGGCGGCGGGCGCGCTTCAGCGCGGCCAGCATCACCAGGGGGTGGTAGCGGTGATTCACGTTCAGGCGCCAGGCGAACAGCAGCACCGCCAGCAGCGCCACGCACAGGTGCAGCGGCCACCACGAGAGGGCGAAGGAGAGCCGGCCCTGCTTGACGCTGGCCTCGACCAGTTTGATCAGATTGCTGTACGTGAAGAACACCAGCAGGGCGATGATCAGGTTCACCGAACTGCCGGCGCGCGGATTGACGAAGCCGAGCGGAATGGCCAGCAGCAGTAGTACCAGGCTGGTCAGCGGCGCGCTGATGCGCCACAGCAGTTCGGCCATGGTGAAGGCGTTGCGGTCGGCCAGCAGGGCCATGGTCGGCATCGCGTCCACGCCCAGGTCGGCGCCCAGCTCCTGGGTGTTGGTCGAGACGCGCATGCTGTAGCGCTCGAACTCCATGGTCTGGAAATCGGACTGGCCCGGCTTGCCCTGGTAGCGCCGGCCGTTCTTCAGCACCAGGAAGCGGTCGCCCCTGGCGTCGGCGCTGATCGCGCCCTCCTTGGCCACCACCAGCGTGGTGCCGTTGGCGTCGACCGTGTTGACGAAGACGTTCTGCACGTTCGCCCGTTCGCCCGAGGCGCCCTCGACGAAGAATATGCGGTTGTTCGAGGCCGATTCCTTGAACTGGCCGGGCGAGACCTTCTGCAAGTCCTCGCGCTTCTGGAAGCGCTCGATGTACTCGTTGCTCTTGTGCTTGGCCCACGGCGTCGCGTACAGGCTGAGCACCGCCGTCAGCGCCACCAGCGGCAGGCCGAAGGTGAGCACCGGGCGTATCCAGCGCGCCAGGCTCAGGCCCGAGGCGAACCAGACCACCATCTCGGAATCGCGGTAGCTGCGCGTGACGACCATCAGCACGGAAATAAAACTGGTGAGTATCAGGATAGTTGGCAGATAATTCAGGGCCGCGAAGATGATTAAGGCAATCACGTCGCTCGAATCAACCTTGCCGCCGGCGGCTTCGCCGAGGATCTTTATCAGCGTCCATGTGACGAAAATGGAGAACAACACCGTGAAGATGGCCCCTGCTGCACTGGCCAGCTCACGTTGAAGGGTACGTTGAAAGATCATTCGAAGTTTATAATCGCGTCGGTGAGTTAAGTAAGAAGTTACTAAGCATATGAAAACGGAGAATCAAATGGACTTTAGCATAAAAGCATTCGACACAAAGAACACCGTCGCCACCGCCAAAACCGGCTGCGTCGCGGTCGGCGTATTCGAAAACAAAAAACTCTCGGCCGCCGCCAAAGCCCTCGACGGCGCGGGCGCCATCACGGCGGCGCTGAAGTCGGGCGACATGAGCGGGAAAACCGGCAGCACGCTGCTGCTGCGCGGCGTGGCCGGCGTCGGCGCCGAACGCGTGCTGCTGGTCGGCCTGGGCAACGACGAGGCGCTCGTCGAAAAGAGTTTCGCCGGCGCCGTGCAAGCGGCGCTGAAGGCCTTCGCCACGCTGGGCGCCGCGGACGCCATTATCGCACTACCGATGACGGAAGTGAAAGAGCGCGACGTGAAATGGGCCATCGCCTGCGTGGTCCAGGCCGCGCATGAAAGCGAATACCGCGCCGACACGCAAAAAAGCAAGAAAGACCCGGCCCCGGCCGGCGTGCGCAAGATCGCCCTGGGCGTGCCGGCCAGCGTCGCCAACAAAGCCGCGCTGGCGCAGGCCGTCGCCATCGCCAACGGCATGGACCTGACGAAGAACCTGGGCGACCTGCCGGCCAACATCTGCACCCCGACCCACCTGGCCAACACGGCCAAGAAACTGGCCAAGGACTACAAGTTCGAGGTCGAGGTGCTGGACCGCAAACAGCTCGAGGCGCTGAAGATGGGCAGCTTCCTGTCGGTCAGCGCCGGCAGCGAGCAGGCGCCGAAATTCATCGTCCTCAAGCACATGGGCGGCAAGGCCAAGGACGCGCCGGTGGTCCTGGTCGGCAAGGGCATCACCTTCGACACGGGCGGCATCTCGCTCAAGGCCGGCCCCGGCATGGACGAGATGAAATACGATATGTGCGGCGCCGCCTCGGTGCTGGGCACCTTCCGCGCCATCGGCGAAATGAATCTGAAGCTGAACGTCATCGGCGTCGTCGCCACCTGCGAGAACATGCCGTCGGGGCGCGCCACCAAACCGGGCGACATCGTCACCTCGATGAACGGCCTGACCATCGAAGTGCTCAACACCGACGCCGAAGGCCGCCTGGTGCTGTGCGACGCGCTGAGCTATTCGGAGCGCTTCAACCCGGCCGCCGTGATCGACATCGCCACGCTGACCGGCGCCTGCGTCGTCGCGCTGGGCCACCACAACAGCGGCCTGTTCACGCGCAGCGACGCCGCGCACGACAAGCTGGCCGAGGAACTGCTGGCCGCCGGCAAGGACGCCAGCGACACCGCCTGGCGCATGCCGATCGAGGAAGCCTACAACGAGCAACTCAAGTCGAACTTCGCCGACCTGGCCAACATCGGCACGCCGGGCGGCGGCGCGGTGACGGCGGCGGCCTTCCTGGAGAACTTCACCAAGAAGTACACCTGGGCGCATCTGGACATCGCCGGCACGGCGTGGAAATCGGGCGGCGCGAAGGGCGCCACCGGCCGTCCGGTGCCCTTGCTGGCGAACTTCCTGATCAACCGCGTGTAAGGAGCGCGCGCGCCGGCCCGCAAGGGGCGGCGCGCGACTCAGTAGATAATGGAACCGGCCCGCGGCGTCTCGGAAGAGCCCGCGGAGCCGGTTTTTTTCATTTCGATGGTCAGCGTCGCGGGATAGTCGAAACCGGCGCCGGTGTTGCGGTCGACCAGATAGCCGACGCCCAGGGTCAGCACGACGTTACCCCACAGATTGGCGTTGGCCCTGGAGGCGATGCTTTCGTCGGCCCAGCCGGCGCCGTCCTTGCGGCAGTCGACGCGCAGCGGTCCGGCGCTTTTCTGGATGGTGAGGCGGCCCGGCGTGGTGACGAACCATTTGCCGACGTTGTTGACGAGGACGCAGCCGGCGCCGGCCAGCGGGCGGTTGTCCTGGATGGTCTGCACCAGCACCTGCTGCTGGTTCGACTCCGTCAGCGTGGCGCAGCCGCCGAGCAGGCCGAGGGCGGCGACGGCGGCGTGGCGCAGCATGGCGAGGGCGCGGCGGCTAGCGCAGCGGCAGCGGCTGGGCGGCCGGCACCGGCACCGCCGTCACGCTGTTTTTCGGACTGCCGTCGACCAGGCGGTCGGAGTAGACCAGGTAGACCAGCGCGTTGCGCTTGGCGTCGACCATGCGCACCACCCGCACATGCTTGAAGAAAATCGAGGCGCGTTCGGAGAACACCTCTTCCTGGCGCGGCAGCTTGCCCTTGAAGCTCAGCGGGCCGACCTGGCGGCAGGCCACCGAGGATTCCGCCTTGTCCTCGGCCAGGCCGATGGCGCCCTTGAGGCCGCCCGTCTTGGCGCGCGACAGATAGCAACTCACGCCGCCCACGAGGGGATCGTCGAAGACCTCGACGACGACCTTGTGGTCGGGGCCGAGCAACTGGAAGGCGGTATCGACCGCGCCCACCGTCTCGGCCGGGGCCGGGGCGGCCGCGGCCAGCAGGAACAGCGAGCACAGCGTTTGCATCACACGCATGGGGATTCCTGGCGGGATCTCAGTTAATCGGCGAAAAGCGCTGCACGACGACGCCGTCGACCTCGATCAGTTGAAAGAAGACATCCTTCGGCCGGGTCCAGATGGAACCGTCGGCGGCGCGGTAGACTATCATCGGCGTCAAATCCGATTCCAGCGTCGCCTCGCAGACGAGTTCGTACAGGCCGCCCTTGTAGTGTCGGTAGCGCATCAGCGTTCAAGCCTCATTCTTGTCGTCCGCCAGCGCCTTCTGCTTCTTCTTCAGGCTCTGGATGACCTTCAGTATGCCCTCCATGCCGGCCGCGCCGTCCAGATCGGTGAACGCGTCCAACACCTCATTGAGCACCTTGTTGCGCACCGCCGCCTCGTCCGACGAGATGTCGGGCGAGCGCGCCGCGCCGCGCGCCGACACCGCGGCCTTGTCGCCGGCGGCCTTGGCCGTCTTGCCGGCGGTCTTGCCATGCGTCAGCGCCGCCTGCCAGATGACCCAGCGACGTTGCGTTTCGAAAATCAGGTACTCTTCCGGCTTGTCTTCGCGCCGTCGCACAATGTGGCCGTCACGCTGCGCCCACGCTTCAAATGCAGTTCGCATTTTCTTCCTTTACAAATGCTACGCGCATGTCTCACTGCTAAAACCGCAATATTATAAAATAGTACCATTTATTGACACCACATAACAATTTCTGTCATGCAGTGTTGCGTTTTATATATAAGACTTGCGCCACCAACCGCGATCCATATCAGTATATTTCGCTTTTGATCCGATGGTAATGTAATTTTAATGTTGCAAATGCAACTAAGTCACAAGGCACAACACTGTATTACGCTAATGTTACATTCGCCGATATTTTAGTAGTTTTCAGAGCCCCCTAGCGAGAAACTTTTCCGGATTTTGCAGACATTTCCCCTCTGTGGCGCCATCCGGCGGCACGGTGGCGCCGTTTATGACATGCGGCGGCGCCAAAGCTGCTCTTCAGCAACTTATCTGAATCGGTATTTTATACAAAAATTAACTCGCTGCAATAACTGTAGTCTCAATCGTGCGCCCGGTCATGCCGGCCGATGGCATGCGATCGCGCGCCGCTTGCGGTAAGATTCGCCGCATACGCATACGACGCCGCGCACGCGCTTCCCGCGCGGCGGCCGCCCCGCCACACTATAAGGATGTTCAAGCAATGAAATTAGCCACATGGAACGTCAATTCGCTGAAAGTGCGCCTGCCGCAGGTATTGCAATGGCTGGCCGAGAATCCGGTCGATGTCTTGTGCCTGCAGGAGACCAAGCTGACGGACGATAAATTCCCCACCGCCGCCATCGAGGCGGCCGGCTACCAGGTCGTCTTCAGCGGCCAGAAAACCTACAACGGCGTGGCCATCCTGTCGAAACTGCCGATCAGCGACGTCGTCAAGAACAATCCCCTCTACGAGGACGCGCAGCAGCGCATCCTGGCGGCGACCATAGCCGGCGTGCGCATCGTCTGCGCCTACGTGCCGAACGGCCAGAGCATCGACTCCGACAAGTATCCGTACAAGCTGGGCTGGCTGGCCGCGCTGCGCGAGTGGCTCGCGCGGGAAGCGCTGACGCACGACAAACTGGCCGTGCTGGGCGACTACAACATCGCCCCCGAGGACCGCGACGTGCACGACCCGGCGGCGTGGGCCGGCCAGGTGCTGGTGTCGGAGCCGGAGCGCGCCGCCCTGGCGGCCCTGACGGCGCTGGGCCTGGAGGACGCCTTCCGCCTCTTCGAGCAGGCCGAGAAATCGTTCAGCTGGTGGGATTACCGCCAGCTCGGCTTCCGCCTCAACAAGGGCATGCGCATCGACCACATCCTGCTCTCGAAGGCGCTGGCGGCGCGCTGCAGCGCCTGCGTCATCGACCGCGCGCCGCGCAAATGGGAACAGCCCTCCGACCACGCGCCGGTCATCGCCACCATAGACTGAGGCGCGGCGGATTAGCCGGCGCGGCGCCGGCTCAGGATTTTTCCAGCAACAGCTCGGCGCCGGCCTGCGGCACCGGGCGCGAAAACAGATAGCCCTGGGCGTAGCGGCAACCCTGCCGCTGCAGCAGCGCGAACTGGGCCTCGGTCTCCACCCCCTCGGCCACGGCCGACAGCTGCAGGCTGTCGGCCAGGGCGATGATGGCCGCGACGATGGCGCGGTCCTCGGCGCTGTCCTCCAGGTCCTTGATGAAGGCGCGGTCGATCTTCACCTTCTTCACCGGGAAGCGCTTCAGGTAGGCCAGGCTGGAATAGCCGGTGCCGAAGTCGTCGATCGAGAGGCGGATGCCCATGCCGTTGATCTGCCCCAGGATGGCCAGCGTGTGCTCGCCGTGCTGCATCAGCGCCGTCTCGGTGATCTCGAATTCGAGCAGGGCCGGGTCGATGCCGGTGTCGTCGAGGATGCCGCGGATCGAGGCGATCAGGCCGCGGTGCAGGAACTGCCGCGGCGACAGGTTCACCGCCAGCGGCACCGGCCGCCAACCCTGGCGCTGCCACGCCACGCTCTGCTCGCAGGCGCGCCGGATGACCCATTCGCCGATCGGCACGATCAGGCCGTTGTCCTCGATGATGGGGATGAAATGGTCGGGCAGCACCAGGCCGTGGCCGGGACGCTGCCAGCGCAGCAGCACCTCCAGCGTGTGCAGGCGGCGCGTGCCGGTGTCGACGATGGGCTGGTAGTACAACTCGAACTGGCGCTGCGCCAGCGCGCCGCGCAGGCTGCTTTCGAGCTCGAAGCGCAGCGCCGCCGCCTGGTTCATCTTCTGCGTGAAGAACTGGTAGTTGTTGCGCCCGTTCGCCTTGGCGTGGTACATCGCCGCGTCGGCGTGGCGCATCAGGGCGTCGACGTCGTCGCCGTCGTCGGGATACAGGCACAGGCCGATGGACGGCGTGATGTGCAGGGTGTGGCCCTCGAGCGGAAACGGCGCGGCCAGCGCGTCGATGATCTTCTCGGCCACGCGGCTGGCCTCGTCGACGCCGTGGATGCCCGGCACCAGCACGACGAATTCGTCGCCGCCCAGGCGCGCCACCGTGTCGCTGGCGCGCACCGCCTGGCACAAGCGCCCGGCCACCTCCTTGAGCAGGCTGTCGCCGGTCAGGTGGCCGAGCGAATCGTTGATGGTCTTGAAGCGGTCCAGGTCGATGAACATCACCGCCAGGCGGCAGCCCGAGCGCTGCGCCGCCAGCATGGCGCGGTCGAGCCGGTCGGCCAGCAGGGCGCGGTTGGGCAGGCCGGTCAGGCTGTCGTGGTAGGCCATGTGGTGCACGCGCGCCTCGGCCTGGCGCCGCTCGACGATCTCGCCCTGCAGCAGGGCGTTGGCGCCGGCCAGTTCGGCGGTGCGCTCGAGCACGCGCAGTTCCAGCTCGTCGCGGGCGCGGCGCACCGCCTCGGCCGCCTCGCGGCGCGCCGTGACGTCGTCGACCAGCCAGACGGAGCGGCCGTTGGCCTGGCTCAGGTCGAAGGGCCGGCCCGACAGGCGCGCCCAGAAGACGCTGCCGTCCTTGCGCACCAGTTGGTACTCGGACATGTTGACGCGCCCGGCGCGGAAATCCTGCGCCGTCTCGGCGCGCGCCGCGTCCCAGGCCGCCTTGTCCGGATACAGCGCCTGCACCGACAGGCCGACGATCTCGCCGGGGGCGTAGCCGAACAACTCCTCCATCTTGGTGTTGCAGCGCAGGTTGAAGCCGTTTTCGACCACCGCGATGCCCAGCACGGCGCTGTCGAGGATGGCCTGGTTCTCCAGCAGCGCGTTGCGCAGCGACTCCTCGGCGCGCTTTTGCTCGCTGCGGTCCTCGATGATCCAGATCGTGCCCTGCGCCGTGTCGCTCGGATTGACGACGTAGGCGATCAGCTGGGCCCACAGCGTGCTGCCGTCGCGGCGCTGCATCGCCACCTCGGTCTGGAAGGGCTTGCCCACCGACAGGAAGGGATAGGCGGCCGCGCCCAGCCGGTCGTAGGATTCCTGCGAGGGATACAGGGCGCGTCCCGGCAGGCCCAGGCCCTCGCCGCCGGCGTAGCCGAACATGTCGCCGAAGCCGCGGTTGTAGCGCGTGATGAAGCGGTTCTTGGTGAACAGGATGCTCACCGAGGCGTTGGTCATGATGGCCTCGACCTCCATGCGCGTCTGGCGGCTCTCGCTGATGTCCTCGAGGATCCAGATGGTGCCCTGGTCGCTGTGCTCCTGGTCGACCGCCTTGGCGCGCACGCGGCACCAGAACAGCGAGCCGTCCTTGCGCTTGAACAGGTACTCGCTCTTCTCGAAGGGCTGGCCGCCGCCCAACAGCGGCGCCGCCTCGGCGCCGAAGGCGGCGTAGGCGGCGGGCGAGGCGAAGACGGCGGCGGCCGGCATGCCGTTCAGCTCCTCGCGGCTGTAGCCGAACATCTCGGCGCAGCGCGGATTGGAGTTGAGCATCAGGTTCGCCTTGCTGAACAGGATGCCCACCGAGGCGTTGTCGAGGATGGCCTTCTGCTCCAGCAGCAACTGCTTGCCGGCCTCCTCGGCGGCCTTCTGCGCGCTGCGGTCGTCGAAGATCCAGATCGTGTCCTGCTGGCGCAGGTCGGGATTGATCACATAGCCGAAGGCGTGCGCCCAGAAGGTGCTGCCGTCGCCGCGGCGCATCTCCATCTCGGCCTGGTAGGGTTTGCCGCGCGCCAGCAGCGGCGCGGCCTTGCGCTTGACCGCCTCGTAGGCCTCCAGCGAGGGGTAGAGCAAGCGCGCCGGCAGGCCCACGCCGCTGTCGCCGACGAAGCCGAAGCACTCGGCGAAGCGCTGGTTGTAGCGCAGGATGCGCTTGTCGCGCTGGAAACCGATGGCCAGCGGCGCGCTGTCCATGATGGCGCGCATCTCCAGCACCGTGCGGCGCAGCGCGTCCTCGTCGCGGCGGTGGTCGCTGATGTCCTCGACGATCCAGACCGTGCCGCCGGCCGTGTTGCTCGGGTCGACGGCGCGCCCGTACAGGCGGGCCCAGAACAGCGCGCCGTCGCGGCGCCGCAGCTGCAGCTCCGTCATGTAGGATTGCCCGCCGGCCAGCAGCGGGCCGGCCTCCAGGCCCAGCGCCGCGTAGGCCTGCGCCGAGGGGTAGACGGCGGCGCCCGGACAGCCCTGCAGGGTGGCGCCGGGATAGCCGAACATGGCGGCGGCGCGGATGTTGCACTCCTCGATGACGCCGGCGCGCGAAAACAGGATGCCGACGGCGGCGTTGTCGAGGATGGCCTGCTGCTCCAGCAGCGCCTTGTGCAGCGCCGCCTGGTCGCGCTGGTGCACGCTGACGTCGTTGAAGACGATGCTCGCCCCGGCCAGGCCGGCGCTGGCCGGCAGCGGCTTGGCCCACACCTGCACGGCCAGCGCGGCGCCGTGCGCCGCCAGCAGGCTGGCCTCCCACTGCAGCGGCGTCGTCGCCGCCGCGCGCAACTGGGCGAGGCCGAAGGCGCGCGCCTCGGCGCCGAAGAAGTCGCCCAGCGGGCGTCCGCGCGGCGCCGCGCCCAGCAGGTCCGCCAGCGCGGCGTTGGCCGCGACGACGACGCCGCCGCCGTCGCAGGCGCAGGCCGGCAGGGACAGCAGTTCGAGGGCCTCGCTGAGCGTATCGAAATGGGGCGGGGCTAGGTTCATGTACACCAAGGCAGCGGTTGACAAAGGCGCCCTGCGGCGCCGCGACGACTGTAGATGATAAACCAGATTGTCGGGTTTTTGCCAAAACCACAAGCGCCGGCGGCGATCTTGTTGCATTCCCGTTTCAGCCTGAAACAGCGCAACGCGAATGCATTAGAATGGCGGCATGCGCCGCCCCGCCCCCCCGCTCCCCGAAGGCAAGGACAAACCCGTGATCTGGACGGTCTCCGTGTCGCGCCTGTTCGACCTGTTCCGCGACATCACGCTCGAATACGACGATCTGGCGACGATAGAGCCGATCAACCTCGGCTTCGACGACGCGGCGCGCCACATCCGCGAGCGCATGGCCAGCGAGCGCTGCGACGCCGTCATCGCGGCCGGCTCGAACGCCGCCTACCTGAAAGGGCGCCTGTCGGTGCCGGTGGTGATCGCCAAGGCCAGCGGCTTCGACGTCATGCAGGCGCTGGCGCGGGCGCGCCGCGTCTCGGCGCGCATCGGCGTCGTCACCTACCAGGAGCCGATGCCGGAGCTGGCCGAATTCTGCGCCACCTTCGGTTGCCAGATCGCCCAGCGCACCTACGCCACCGAGGAGGACGCGCGGGCCCAGATCAATGAATTGAAGGCGGCCGGCATCGAGGCCATCGTCGGCGCCGGCCTGATCACCGACCTGGCCGAGGAGGCCGGCCTGACCGGCGTCTTCGTCTACTCGGCCGCCTCGATCCGCCTGGCCTTCGACGACGCGCTGGAGATGGCGCGCCTGAGCCAGCTCGAATCGAACCGCGGCCGGCGCGCCGTGGTCGCCGACACCCTGCGCGCCAAGCACGGCCTGAACGACCTGCGCGGCGACTCGGCGGCCATGGAGGCGCTGCGCCAGAGCGTGGTGCTGTACGCGAAATCGCCGGCGACGGTGCTGATCCAGGGCGAGACCGGCACCGGCAAGGAGTTGGTGGCCCAGGCGATCCACCGCGAAAGCCCGCGCAGCCTGGGCGCGAACCGCCCCTTCGTGGCCGTCAACTGCGGCGCCATCGCCGAATCGCTGCTCGAGTCGGAACTGTTCGGCCACGAGGACGGCGCCTTCACGGGCGCGCGCCGCGGCGGCCACGCCGGCCTGTTCGAGGCGGCCAACGGCGGCACCCTGTTCCTCGACGAGATCGGCGAGATGCCGCTGGGTCTGCAAACCCGCCTGCTGCGCGTGCTCGAGGAGCGCGAGGTGGTGCGCGTGGGCGGCACGCGCCCGATCGCCATCGCGGTGCGCATCATCAGCGCCACCCATTGCGACCTCGAGCAGCGCATCCGCGAGGGGCGCTTCCGCGCCGACCTGTTCTACCGCCTGGCCGTGCTGCGCCTGACGCTGGCGCCGCTGCGCGAGCGCCCGGCCGATGTGCTCGGCCTGGCCGAATGGACGCTGAAGAGCGCGCTGGCGGCGCTCGGCGCGCGCCCCCATCCGAACCTGCACGCCGAGCTGCGCGCCTGCGCGGCGCTGCTGGGCGGCCACGCCTGGCCCGGCAATGTGCGCGAACTGCGCAATCTGATGGAGCGCCTGGCCCTGTTCCTGGCGGCCGAACCGCTGCAGGCGCTGACCCCCGCCTTCGTGCTGGGCGTGGCGGGTGAACTGGCGCGGCCCGCGGCGGCGCCGGGCGGCGCCGCGCCGTGCGGCGAAACGGCGGCGCAGACCCTGGCCCGCTTCGGCGGCCGGCGCGACGCCGCCGCCGCCCACTTGGGCATCAGCCGCACCACCCTGTGGCGCAGACTGCGCGCCGGGGACGGCGCCCCCTGAGGCGGGCGCAGCGGAGCCCGCGCCAACACCGAAAAGCCGACATTTGGTATGTTTACAAGCTTGTAGAAACGTATAGTACAAAAAACAGACACTTTCCCGCGCCGCATGGCGGCGTCGTTTCCATCCCCGCTCAAAAATTGTATATTGATGCACGGCAATAGCCGCTCGTAGTTCAATACAACCAACAATTACAGGGAATTCATGGACAAGAACCGCGCCAGCATGCTTAAAATCACCACCTTGGCCCTCGCGCTGTCCCTGGTCGGATGCGGCGGCGGCGGCTCTTCCGACACGCCCGGCCCGACGACGAGCGCCGCGCGCACCGTCTCCGGCACCGCCGCCAAGGGCATCCTGCAAGGCGCCACGGTGAAGGTGTTCGCCATCGCCGCCGACGGCACGCAGGGCGGCACCGCCATCGTCAGCGGCACGACCGGCGCCGACGGCACCTTCTCGCTGAGCATACCCGCCGACGTGCTGAGCTTCATCGTCGAAGTCTCCGGCGGCCCCAACGCCGTCACCGTCGACGAGGCGACCGGTCTGGACGTGCCGATCTCGGCGACCTTCAAGCTGCACAGCGTCGTCAAGCTGGCCAGCGCCGACGCCGGCGCCTACACCGGCTCGGTCAGCCCGCTGACGGAAATGATCGTCCAGACGGCCCTGGCGGCCAGCGGCGGCTTGTCCGACGCCAACATCAGCAGCGCCAAGACGGGCTTCGCCGCCTTCTTCGGCTTCGATCCGGAAAAAGTCACCCCCGTCAATTCGAACCTCAGCGGCGCGGCCTCGGCCAGCGCGGATGAAAAACTGCAGAGCGTGCTGCTGGCCGCCATCTCCAAGATGGCCAAGGACGGCAAGCTGGGTTGCGCCGGCACGGACGGCGAGAAGCTCGCCTGCGTCGTCGGCGGCATCGGCAAACTGGCCAAGATCAACGGCAGCAGCCTGGAGGTGAACGACAGCCTCAGCGGCGCCATCGACACGGCGGCCACCGAGGTGCTGGCCGACACGAAGATCAACAAGACCGGCAACACGACGATCCTGCCGCTGCCCAAGGGCTCGGTGCCCATCGTCCCGCCGGCCGCGAACGGCTTGCTGGCGGCGAAAGCCCTGTTCGCCAGCCTGCGCTCGAATCTGACGGCCCTGAGCAATGCCGGCAACAGCGGCGCCATCGACATCCGCGCCGACGCCATGCGCGCCGATTTCGACCAGGCCACCGCGCCGCTCGACCAGGATCTGGCCAAGTGGATGCAACTGACCACGAACGGCATCGACTTCCTGCGCGCCTACAAGGCCGGCAACGACCAGGTGAACACCCTGGAAGTCTATTCCGGTGGTATGAAAATCGGCGGCTGCAACATCTACAGCGACACCAGCGGCAACACCCCGGCCACCGCGGCCGGCAACGCCGCCGCCGTGGGTTGCTCGGTGATCCGCAAGAACGTGCCCGGATCGCAAACCTTCGGGCTCGAGCCGAACACCTACAAACGGGTCACGGCCGCCTTCACCATCGTGCCCGCCAGCGACACCGCCTACACCTATGTGGCGCGGGCCCGCCTGGAAACCTGGAACGTCGGCGCCAACGAGCGCAACCGGAATCTGGACGTAACACTGGGCAACTACGGCAGCACGTCGGACAGCCGCGCCACCGGCACCATCACCTACGTCAAGTCCGGCGACACCATCAGCAGCCTGGTCGTCAACGGCAGCATGCCGGCGCGCACCGACGAGTTCGGTGTCGCCCTGACCGACCGCGAAACCTGGAGCCTGTCGGCCAGCCGCAGCGCCGAGGGCGGCAATCTGTACAAGTACGCCATCTCCGGATCGATCGCCTCGGTCCGCAAGGACGCCGAAGTGGGCAAGGTCAGCATCGCCGACGGCTCCTTCGTGCGCACCGAGGAAAGCGTGGCCGGCCACGTGGTCAGCGGCGGCGTGCGGGAATTCTCGCTGGGGCTGGCCGCCGAAGCGGGCGGCAGCAAGGTCGCCGGCACCCTGACGATGACGAAGGCGATGGCGGACAAAGGCGGGCACGACTACATGCCGACCGATGTCAGCTTCACCGGCAGCCTGAGCACGGCCAGCGCAGAGTTCTTCAGCGGCACCCTGCATTTCACGCAAACGGGTTATGCGCAGTTCGACAGCACCCTGCCTGAGTCGGCCGCCAACTTCGTGGCCAAGAACGCCACCCTGGTCGGCAAGCTGAGCATCAAGGACCGTCCGACGCTGGGCCTCAGCCTGAACGCCAGCAACACGGCCTTCCACCACAGCAGCCTGACCGGGCAGTACAACGACGGCTCCAGCCTGATCAACTTCAGCGTCAGCGACAACGGCGCGGCGACGAAGGTGACGCTGATCTCCAGCGCCGACGGCGTCACGGTGAGCGTCAAGGACGGCAGCGAGACGGTCGAGGTGCTCAAGGGCGGCGTCAAAGTGGCCGTGCTGAACACCAAGAACGGCCATATCGACTATGCCGACGGTTCCTTCGAATCGCTGAAATAAACCCGGCCACCATCTGTACAAGCCTGGCGGCCTCCCCCGCCAGGCTTTTTTTTCGAGGATACGATGCGAATACATGTCTTAAGCGGCTGGGCGGCCTGCGCCCTCGCCTGCGCGCCGGCCCTGGCGGAAAACACGCCGGCGCCCTGGGCGCCGTATGTCGAACTGCGCCTGTGGGAAGCCTACGACGGCATTCCCATCCGCCAATTCGAGAAGGATTGGTCGGTCGGCTTCGCCCCCAGGGATGGACGCAACGTCATGATCCAGCGCAACCGCGTCGAGGCCGGCGTCGACAACGGCGTCTGGCGCCTGGGCTGGGAGTACCGCCAGGAAGCGCTCCTGAGCAGCAACCGCGACACCCTGGAACTGGTGCACCTGTACAAGCAGCGCATCCAACTGGCCGCGCCGGCCAGCTTCGCCGTGCAGGCGCAGATGGAGGGCTGGTCGGCGCAGGGCTTGCGCGCCAGCCGCTGGTTCGAGCTGCCGCTGCAGGGCGCGCGGACGCCGCGCCTGAACGTCGGGCTGGCCCTGTACGCCAAGCCGCGCCTGCGCGAGAACAGTGTCAGCGGCCAGGCCAGCGGCGGCGGCGCCGACGCCGACGCCTACAGCTTCAGCGTCGCCCAGAGCGACGTCAACAGCCGCTTCAGCTATCCCTTCATGACGCAAACGCCCAGCGGCTCGGGCGCCAGCGTCTCGCTGGCGCTGGACTGGCCGCTGGGAGAGTCCAGCGACTTCAAGCTGGCGCTGGACGATGTGTGGAGCCGCATGCGCTGGAGCAATATGCCGCAGACGCGGCAGACCGCCGATTCCGCCGTCGCCCAGTACGACGCGCAGGGCTACATCAACTACCGGCCCCTGCTCAGCGGCCAGAACAGCCAGGCCAGCAAGAGCGCGACGATACGCCCCGCCGCGACAGCCGCGCTGGCCACCCGCTACGGCGACTGGGGCGGCGCGCTGCAACTGGAACGCTACGCCGGCCTGACGATCCAGACGCTGACGGCCTCGCGCCACTACGCCTGGGGCACGCTCAGCGCCAGCGTCGAAACCCGCTTCAAGACGCTGGGCCTGGGCTACGCGAGGGGCGACTTCCACATCGCCCTGCAGGCCGACCAGCTGAACACGAACCGCGCCAAGGCGCTGGGCCTGAACATGGGCTACCGCCACCCCTTCTGAGCGGGACCGTCCATCCTCGCTTCGCGCCGGCCGGCGCGGCTTGAAACGGCGCGGCCGGGGCGCATGTCCGGGTGGCGTCGAAAAGGCCGGTGCGCAGCGGATCAATACAAGAGCGAAAAAAAACCCGCGCCACAGCCGTGGGCGGGTTTTTTCGGCGCGCCGAACAGTCTTATTCGACTTCGACGGTCTCCGGCGCGGCCGCCGGCGGCGCCGGATCGGACTCGGGGAACTCCAGCTTGACCTGGTCCTTCTCGTCGAGTTCGACGGTGACGCGCCCGCCGCTGACCAGGCGGCCGAACAGCAGCTCGTCGGCCAGCGCCTTGCGGATCATGTCCTGGATCAGGCGCGCCATCGGCCGCGCCCCCATCAAGGGATCGAAACCCTTCTTGGCGAGGAATTTGCGCAGCCGCTCGGTGAAGACGGCCTCGACTTTTTTCTCGTGCAACTGCTCTTCCAGCTGCATGAGGAACTTGTCGACCACGCGCAGGATGATTTCCTCGTCCAGCGCGCGGAAGCTGATGGTCGCGTCGATGCGGTTGCGGAACTCCGGCGTGAACATGCGCTTGATGTCGGCCATCTCGTCGCCCGCCTCTTTCGAGTTGGTGAAGCCGATCGAGTGCTTCTGCAGGCTTTCCGCACCCGCGTTCGTCGTCATGATGATGATGACGTTGCGGAAGTCGGCCTTGCGGCCGTTGTTGTCGGTCAGCGTGCCGTGGTCCATCACCTGCAGCAGGATGTTGAAGATGTCCGGATGCGCCTTCTCGATCTCGTCGAGCAGCAGCACGGCGTGCGGCTTCTTGGTGATCGCCTCGGTCAGCAGACCGCCCTGGTCGAAACCGACGTAGCCGGGCGGCGCGCCGATCAGGCGGCTGACGGCGTGGCGCTCCATGTATTCGGACATGTCGAAGCGGATCAGCTCGATGCCGAGGATGAAGGCCAGTTGCTTGGCCACCTCGGTCTTGCCGACCCCGGTCGGACCGGAGAACAGGAAGGAGCCGATCGGCTTGTCGGTCTTGCCCAGGCCGGCGCGCGCCATCTTGATGGCCGAGGACAGTGCTTCGATGGCCGGTTCCTGGCCGAAGACGACGTTGCGCAGGTCGCGGTCTATGGTCTGCAGCTTGCTGCGGTCGTCCTGGTTGACCGTCTGCGGCGGGATGCGGGCGATCTTGGCGATGATGTCCTCGATCTCCGCCTTGCCGATGGTCTTCTTCTGCTTCGACTTGGGCAGGATGCGCTGCGCCGCGCCGGCTTCGTCGATGACGTCGATGGCCTTGTCGGGCAGGTGGCGGTCATTGATGAAGCGCGCGGCCAGCTCGGCCGCCGTGGTCAGGGCGGAGGCCGAATATTTGACGCCGTGGTGCTCCTCGAAGCGCGACTTCAGGCCGCGCAGGATCTGGATGGTCTGCTCGACGGTCGGTTCGTTGACGTCGACCTTCTGGAAGCGCCGCGACAGGGCGTGATCCTTCTCGAAGACGCCGCGGAACTCCGTGTACGTGGTCGCGCCTATGCACTTCAGCTGGCCGTTCGCCAGGGCCGGTTTGAGCAGGTTGGAGGCGTCCAGGGTGCCGCCCGAGGCCGAGCCAGCGCCGATGATGGTGTGGATCTCGTCGATGAACAGGATGCCGTTCGGGTTGTCCTTCAATTGCTTGAGGACGGCCTTCAGGCGTTGCTCGAAGTCGCCGCGGTACTTGGTGCCGGCCAGCAGCGCGCCCATGTCGAGCGAATACACGACGGCGTTGGCGAGGATCTCCGGCACGTCGCCCTGCGTGACGCGCCAGGCCAGGCCCTCGGCGATGGCGGTCTTGCCGACGCCGGCCTCGCCCACCAGCAGGGGATTGTTCTTGCGGCGCCGGCACAGGATCTGGATCACCCGGTCGACCTCGTCCTCGCGGCCGATGAGCGGATCGATCTTGCCCTCGGCGGCGGCCTTGTTCAGGTTCTGCGTGAACTGGTCGAGCGGGCTTTCCTTCTGCTGGCCCTCGGGCGGCGCCTCTTCGACGCCCTCGGAGGTTTTCTGCAGGTCCGCCTGCTGGTCCTTGCGCACGCCGTGGGAAATGAAATTGACCACGTCCAGGCGCGTCACGCCCTGCTGGTGCAGGTAGTAGACGGCGTGCGAATCCTTCTCGCCGAAGATGGCCACGAGCACGTTGGCGCCCGTCACTTCCTTCTTGCCGTTCGACGCCGACTGCACGTGCATGATGGCGCGCTGGATGACGCGCTGGAAGCCCAGCGTCGGCTGCGTGTCGACCTCGCCCGTGCCGGGCACGGTCGGCGTGTTGTCGCCGATGAAGTTGGTCAGGGTCTTGCGCAGGTCTTCGATGTTGACCGCGCAGGCGCGCAAGACTTCCGCCGCCGAGGGATTGTCCAGCAAGGCCAGCAGCAGATGCTCGACGGTGATGAACTCGTGCCGTGCCTGCCGCGCCTCGACAAACGCCATGTGCAAACTTACTTCTAATTCCTGCGCAATCATACTTCCTCCATCACACATTGCAGGGGATGCCCCGCCTTGCGCGCATGCGTTAAAACGAACTCCACTTTGGTACACGCTATATCTTTGGAAAACACGCCGCACACTCCCTTGCCATGGCGATGCACGCTGAGCATGATCTGCGTGGCCGTCTCGCGATCCTTGTTGAAGTACTCCTGGATGATGGCGACGACGAACTCCATCGGCGTGTAGTCATCATTGAGCAGGGCCACCTGGTACAAAGGCGGCGGTTTCAGCGTCTGCCGCTCCAGCAGGGTCTCGGTGTCATGCTTGGTTGCCATACGCTTATTCTAATGCTTTCAGGGTAGATGCAATGCGCAAATATCAGCGCCATTCCAATTGTTTTCAATCTTACGCGCTTTCCGTACTCTGCGCAGATGGCGACGGCCTCGCCGATATCAAGGCGGACATTGCCACATGTTGCAAAAAAAATAGCAGAATTGTTAGAAAAGCGCTTGACTTCAAAAATTATTCCGCCAACAATGCAGTATCGGCTGGTACAGAAAATGTATAGGTTGATAAGAAGTGAGGCGTGAGGAGGGGGCAAGAAGCTTCTTGCTTTTATGGCTCGTGTGATTCGTTTTTATTTGAAAGTTCTTTTTATGGCAACAGGTACAGTTAAGTGGTTCAATGATTCCAAAGGTTTTGGCTTCATCACCCCAGATGATGGCGGCGAAGATTTGTTCGCGCATTTCTCCGCAATCAACATGAACGGTTTCAAGACCCTCAAAGAAGGTCAAAAAGTTCAGTTCGAAGTCACGCAAGGCCCTAAAGGCAAGCAAGCTTCCAACATCCAGGCAGCCTAAGTTTCATCAGGCTCAGGACGTGAAAAACCCCGCTGCGCGGGGTTTTTTTTCGTCCCGCGCCAAGCCGCCGGAAAGAACGGACCCGGGCCTTGCGGCCCGGACCCGGCTTCCCGCGCGGGCTTGCGGCGCTCTTACATGTGCTCGATCATGACGTCGCCGAAACCGGAGCACGACACTTGGGTCGCGCCTTCCATCAGGCGGGCGAAGTCGTAGGTCACGCGTTTCGAGGCGATCGATTTCTGCATCGAGGCGATGATCAGGTCGGCCGCTTCCAGCCAGCCCATGTGGCGCAGCATCATTTCGGCGGACAGGATCAGCGAACCCGGGTTCACATAGTCCTTGCCGGCGTACTTGGGCGCGGTGCCGTGGGTCGCTTCGAACATCGCCACCGAGTCGGACAGGTTGGCGCCCGGCGCGATGCCGATGCCACCCACCTGCGCCGCCAGGGCGTCGGAGATGTAGTCGCCGTTCAGGTTCAGGGTGGCGATGACGCTGTACTCGTTCGGACGCAGCAGGATCTGTTGCAGGAACGCGTCGGCGATGACATCCTTGACGATGATTTCGCGGCCGGTCTTCGGATTCTTGAACTTCGACCATGGGCCGCCGTCGATCGGCTCGGCGCCGAATTCCTTCTGCGCCAGCGCGTACGCCCAATCGCGGAAGCCGCCTTCGGTGTACTTCATGATGTTGCCTTTGTGAACGATCGTCACCGAAGGCTTGTCATTGTCGACCGCGTACTGGATGGCCTTGCGCACCAGGCGCTCGGTGCCGTCGCGCGAGACCGGCTTGATGCCGATGCCGGACGTTTCCGGGAAACGGATCTTGGTGACGCCCATTTCCTTGATCAGGAATTCGATCAGTTTCTTGGCGCCGTCCGAGCCGGCTTCCCATTCGATGCCGGCGTAGATGTCTTCCGAGTTCTCGCGGAAGATGACCATGTCGGTTTTTTCCGGCTCCCGCACCGGCGAAGGCACGCCGGTGAAGTAGCGCACCGGGCGCAGGCAGACGTACAGGTCGAGCTGCTGGCGCAGCGCCACGTTGAGCGAACGGATGCCGCCGCCGACTGGAGTCGTCAGGGGACCCTTGATCGAGACCACATAGTCCTTCAGCACTTGCAGGGTTTCTTCCGGCAGCCACACGTCGGGACCGTAGACGTTGGTCGATTTTTCACCGGCGTAGATTTCCATCCAGCTGATTTTGCGCTCGCCGCCGTAGGCCTTGGCCACGGCCGCGTCGATGACCTTGATCATGACGGGGCTGATGTCGACGCCCGTGCCATCGCCTTCGATGAAGGGAACGATAGGATTGTGCGGTACATTCAGCGAAAAATCGGCGTTGACGGTGATTTTTTTGCCGTCAGCAGGTACAGTGATATGTTGATACATCGTGATCTCCGAAGTGGGCGCGCCGCGGGCGACCATATGGACGCCCGATGACACGGTCTGCAATCTGAATTGGTTACGAAAGGACTACTTGCGTCTCTAGTCTTCTATAAGACATAAGACAGGCATTTCACATTATGCACTAGTATTTTACAAGGCGCTACGATTTTACGACACAGGCATTGCCTGCCACCTCCTATTTTGCACCCGATAAGCGCATGCCACTCATACTATTTAATAAGCCCTTCCAGGTATTGTGCCAATTTTCGCCCCAGCCCGGGCGCGAGAGCCTGGCCGACTACCTGAAGATCCCGGACATCTACCCGGCCGGCCGCCTCGACGCCGACAGCGAGGGCCTGATGCTGCTCACCGACGACGGCCGCCTGCAGCACGACATCAGCCATCCGGCCCTGAAGCAGCCCAAGACCTATCTGGTGCAGGTCGAGGGCGTGCCCGACGCGGCCGCGCTGACGCGCCTGCGCGCGCCGCTCGACCTGGGCGACTTCACCACTCAGCCCTGCCTGGCCGCGCAGATCGCCGCGCCGGAGTGGATCTGGCCGCGCACGCCGCCGATCCGCGCCCGCCTCGAGCAGCCCACGTCCTGGCTGGCGATCACCATACAGGAAGGCAAGAACCGCCAAGTGCGGCGCATGACGGCCGCCGTCGGCCTGCCGACGCTGCGCCTGGTGCGCAGCGCGATCGGTCCGTTTTCGCTGGCCAGCCACCCCTTGATGCCGGGCGAATGGCGCGAGGTGCCGGCGCAGGAACTGGGCCGGCGCTAGTACTTGCAGCGCGCGGGAAAGCGTATAAATTATTTGCGTTTTCCCTCAAAAACATGTCAACGAGCAAGTATTGCCCTGCGTTAATGACTCAGATTCATCCGAATCGCGCAGGATCCAATACATACTAAAAGGAATTCAAAATGTCCAAAATCATCGCTGCCCTGCTGGTTTCCCTGTGCGCCGCTTCGGCCTTCGCCGCCGCCCCATCCGCCTCGGCCGTCGCTTCCGCGCCCGCCGCATCGGCTCCGGCGGCCGCATCGGCTTCGGCCTCGGCATCCGCTCCCAAGGCCAAAAAAGCCAAAAAAGCCAAGAAAACACCGGCCTCGGCTTCGGAAGTCGCCGCCAGCGCCGCTTCGGCCAAGTAAGCAATATCGCGCCATCAAAAAAGGCGGTCCATCGTCCAATGCCGTTCAGCCGAGCCTGAACGGCATTTTTCGTTTTGGGTGTAGCAAACAGCAGAGCTGACCAATAACGTTTGCGTCATTAAGTTTGCCTACTCCCTTCATTCTGTTGCAAGCAAGGCGCCGCACGATTGGGCCCGGCTGAGCGAATCCCCTCCCCCTAGTATGGGGGCGCCCTCCATACGCGTAGGGCCAGCATGAATTGGATCGCGCCGCCGCCACGCCTGCACAGGACATACTCCCAGCGCTACCACAGTGCCTCGACGTCTAAAGCAAGGGCTTGCAGGCTGACTAAACGAAAGACGGCCCGGTCGCAAATGCGAGCGGGCCGTCGAAGCAAAGCCGAAGCGCTATACCGTTTTCATCCTGAAGAAGAAACTTAACTGAACGGTTTTAAGGCTGTCCTGCCATTTTTTAAGTCAGGCGTGATTCAAACCGCGTTCGTCTTCTTTAGTTGCGGAATCCAGGCGCTGAATGCCCTATGGTACATCTGCAGGGCGATGGCGCGATCTTTCTCAGTCAAGCCATTCGGCGGCCCCAGTGGGGTCTTGTTGATGTCCAAGATGTAAATTTTTCCGCTACTGTAATCACGAACGACGTCGATTTCACCGTAATCCAGACCGGCTTCCTTGCAAAATTCCGCCACCCGCAGCAGTTCGGCCGGCTCAAGAATCGACGGCAGCTCGGCTATCCGGATACTCGAATTCGTGTTCGAGAAGCGCGACGTCTTGGGTCGGTATTTAAGGTAGGCGAAGGCAGGTGCGCCGCCGAATATGGCAACACGCATGTCGCAGACGTTGTCGGGCACCTCGAGCGCCTTGGGGCCGCGATTGTCGACGACAAGCTGGTACACGCAGTCGTCGGCGCGCGCGGCGATCGGGCCAAGGACGGTGACGCCGTCGTGGGCGCCGTTCAGATTCGACTTGCTGACCATCAGGCCGGTGTGGGTCAGCGGATCGACTTCGAGCGAGTAGCCAAACACCTTCTTGTGCAACACCTCGACGTACTCTTTCGAAATGTCAACGCAAGCGCCGTTCACCAAGTGGGTGCCGGGTTGCGCTTCGACAAAGGTTGCGTCCTTCCACAAAAAACCCAGTTCTTGCTTGCCGCGTTGAGGTATCCCCTTTTTCATCGGCACACCGAGCGCGTGGAACATCCGGTAAACCACGCTGTATGGGTGGGGGAAGCTAGGATGGAAATACACCGCCTGCAGCGGTGCGTTCTGCCGGGCAGCCATCAAGGTCATTTTGTGCGCGGCGATATGGCGCAACTGGCGGAACGCCGCACGTGCAAACGCAATTGGAGCAGTGATGTTATGTTTCGTTCTTCTCATGTGAGTTCTCCATTGTCGACTCTTGATGCCGGGTAGTGATGTGATTGCAAGGACGGCGCCGGATATGCGCTGAACGCCAGCGCCGAACGCATGCGTCTGGACGCGCTCGATTTTACCAGAGGCAAACGCGGGCGCCGCGCACGCGCGGGCCAGCACGAAGGCGGCGGAGCGCGGCAGACAAAAGTCGGGCCGCCGCGATGGGCAGCCAAAGCATCGTAGCGCCCATGTAATTATTGCATATTGTACATTATCCGAGTGCGCGGCGCCGCTCGACACCGCCGGCACCCCGGAAAGGCATCCGGCGCGCCACCGCCCCTTGACGGCGGCGCCCGTCCCGTGGCTTAATCGGCCCTTCTGTCCGCCTACCCTATTCCCATGAAAAAACTCCTGGCAACCTTGAGCGCGAGCGCCGTGCTGGCCTCGGCCGGCGCCGCACTCGCGCAAAATCAGCAATTCGGCAGCACCCAATTATCGGCCGGGGTGAATTTGATCAAGGCCGAAGTGGCCGCCAGCGACGCCCAGCGCGAGCAGGGACTGATGTTCCGCGAAAAAATGCCCGCCAACGCGGGCATGGTCTTCGTCTTCGACGCGCCGGCGACGCAATGCATGTGGATGAAAAATACCCTGCTGCCGCTGTCGGTCGCCTTCATCGACGCCGAAGGCCACATCGTCAACATCGAGGACATGCAGGCGCAGACGCTGGACAGCCACTGCTCGAAAAAAGCCGTGCCGGTGCGCTATGCGCTGGAAATGAATCTGGGCTGGTTCAAGCAGAAGAACATCAAGCCGGGCACCGTGATCGGCAACCTGCCGCCGTTGCGCTGAGCGGCCCGCACCGGCGCCGCGCGCCGGCACGAAAAAAACCCCGCGCGACCATGTCGCGCGGGGTTTTTTGCTTTTCGTCCGTCGCCTTGCGCCGCGCCGTAACGGCACCACGCAAAACGCGCAAGCCGAGCCGCGCGCCGTATTCCGACGCACCACCCGGCTTGCGCATGTGGCCGCCTGGGCGGCCCCACAGCAACGCTATTAAGCGGACAGTGCTTTCAAAGCGGCTGCCAGACGGCTCTTATGGCGAGCTGCCTTGTTTTTGTGGATGATTTTCTTGTCAGCGATACGGTCGATGGTCGACACGGAAGCTTGGAAGATTGCAGCAGCTGCTGCTTTGTCGCCACCTTGAATCGCTTTACGAACAGCTTTGATGGCTGTGCGCAAGGTCGAACGTTGGGACGAATTGTGTGCGTTTTGCTTAACTGCTTGACGAGCGCGTTTGCGCGCTTGTGCGGTATTTGCCATGGAATTTCCTAAAACAGGGTCAAAGTGCGTTTGCAAACATTAGTGTCTGCCAACCGGTGCGTTCTGTGCGTCTGCCGAACCATGTGTGCCAAACCAGTGCCTGTCAAACATTAGTGTCTGCGTAACAGAATTCTGTACAGCCTTCGATTATAGCGATGTTTTGCAGCGGGAGCAATTCTAAAATCAGAATAATGGCCATTCAGGCAGTAAACCCCGCCCGGCGGGGGCCGCAACGGCGCCCGCCGGCGAAAGTTTTCCCGCCCGCGGCCCGGGTGCGCGCCCTTGTCCCGGCTATAATCTTGCCCCATGAACTTGCTCAAAACCCTAGCCGCCATTTCCAGCATGACCATGCTGTCCCGTGTCACCGGACTGTTGCGTGAAAGCCTGTTCGCCAGCGCCTTCGGCGCCGGCGCCTTCACCGACGCCTTCATCGTCGCCTTCCGCATCCCCAACCTGCTGCGCCGCCTGTTCGCCGAGGGCGCGTTCTCGCAAGCCTTCGTGCCCATCCTGTCCGAATACAAGACCCAGCACGGCCAGGAGGCCAGCAAGCGCCTGGCCGACCATGTCGCCACGACGCTGCTCTGGGCCACCTTGCTGGTGAGCGCGCTCGGCATCATCGGCGCGCCGGCCTTCGTCTACTTCATCGCCACCGGCCTGAGCGACAAGCCGGGCGCCTTCGACGCCGCCGTCTGGATGACGCGCCTGATGTTCCCCTATATAGCCTGCATGTCCTTCGTGGCGCTGGCCGGCGGCATCCTCAACACCTGGCGCCAGTTCAAGATCCCCGCCTTCACGCCGGTGCTGCTGAACCTGTGCTTCATCGCCGCCTCCCTGCTGCTGGCCAAGCACCTGGCGCAACCGATCTACGCGATGGCCATCGCCGTCTTCGTCGGCGGCCTGCTGCAGGTGGCCTTCCAGATTCCCGCGCTGATGAAGATCGGCATGCTGCCGCGCATCGCCCTCAATCCCGCGTCCGGCCTGCGCGACGAGGGCGTGCGCCGCGTGCTGAAGAAAATGGGCCCGGCCGTGTTCGCCGTCTCGGCCGCGCAGATCAGCCTGATGATCAACACCAGCATCGCCTCGCGCCTGGTGGAGGGCAGCATCTCCTGGCTGTCCTACGCCGACCGGCTGATGGAGTTCCCCACCGCCATGCTGGGCGTGGCCCTGGGCACGATCCTGCTGCCTAGCCTGTCGAAAGCCAATAGCGACGGCGACAAGGTCGAATACTCGGCCCTGCTCGACTGGGGCCTGCGCCTGACCTTCCTGCTGGCCCTGCCGGCCGCCGTCGGCATGGCCGCGCTGGCCGAACCGCTGATCGCCACCCTCTTCCACTACGGTAAATTCAGCGCCCACGCGGTGAGCATGTCAGCCCAGCCTTTGATCGCCTACAGCGCCGGCCTGATCGGCATCATCCTCGTCAAGACGCTGGCGCCGGCCTTCTACGCGCGCCAGGACATCCGCACGCCGGTGAAGATCGCGCTGGGCGTGCTGGTGGCGACGCAATTGATGAACCTGCTGTTCGTGCCCTACATCGCCGTGGCCGGCCTGGCCCTGTCGATCGGCCTGGGCGCCTGCCTGAACGCCAGCTTCCTGTACTGGGGCCTGCGGCGGCGCGGCATCTACCGGCCGCAGCCGGGCTGGGCCATGTTCATCCTGCGCCTGGCCGGCGCCCTGTGCGCGATGGCCATGGTGGCCGTGCTGGGCGCCGCCCAGGTCGACTGGATCGCCCTGCAGTCCCATCCGCTGCTGCGCGGCGGCGCCCTGCTGCTGCTGGTGCTCGTTTGCGCCGTGTGCTACTTCGCCGCCCTGCTGGCGATGGGCTTCCGCTTCCGCGACTTCAAGCGCAGCGCGGTGTAGGGACGCGGCGCCGCGCGGCGGCGCCGCCCGCAGGAACGAAAAAAAAACCCGCCGAAGCGGGTTTTTTTCTTGCTAAAGCCTAGATTGGCTTAGGCCGATTTTTTTGCCTTGCGACGTGCGGCGAAACCCAGCAGACCCAGGCCTGCCATCAGCATGCCGTAGGTTTCTGGTTCCGGCACGGCGCTGACGTTCAGCGTACCGTTGTAGCTACCGTGGATCTTGCCGGTGACGTCGCCGATGACTTCCAGCGTGTACGAACCGGAGCCGATCGTGAATGGATTGATGTTCCAGCTACCGCCGACGCCGGAGCCTGCAACGACCACATTGCCCAGCGAGTTCAACAGATTGAAGCCGGTGATCTTGGCGCCATCGGTTTTACCTTGGTTCGCGTAGAAGCCAGCGTCCAGATCGCCGCCGGAGCCGATCGAGAAAACGAAATGATCGACGAAATGCGTGTTCTTGCCGAAAATGTCGTTGCTAAAAGGCGAGGACGAGTCGATCAGGTTCAGGGTGGTAGTAAAAGTCGGCGTAGCGGCTTGGGCGCTCTGAGCCACGAAACCTGCGCTTGCGAACAACACTGCGGCCAAAATCGACTTGGTATTCATTTTCATGTGTATCCCGTTTAGTAAGGTGCACCGCACCGAAGTTGAAATAAAAACACATGATAATATGATCTCACTCAAAGGAAAAGTCTTATCTTAAGTTTAGCTTAAATTTCTTTTTGGCAATATTTAAAATATCAAAAAAATATGAGTGTTTTTAAATTCCCAACAGCAATAAAATGACAAGGGCGGCGTCCTCACTCATCCGTTCGGCGCTGCGCGGCGGGTGCCTTGTCCGACTCAGCGGCGGACTCTTCCGCATCGCCCCGCGCCTCCTGCTCCGCCGCATCGGCATGCCCGGCCGGCGCTTCGGACTCACGCAAGGGCCCAGGCAAAGGCGCCGGCCTCAACGTCCCCGCTGACTGTGGCGGCGGCGCGACAGTCGGCGGGAGCGCACCCTCGGCCGCCATGAATTTCCACTCGGATAGACTGTCTTTACCCGCAAACTGGGTGAAACGCAGCTCGAAATTACCCACCTTCAGCGGCCGGGCTTGCGACAAGCTGTACACGCCGACCACGCCGCTGCCGCCGGCCCGGTAGATCAAGCCCCACTCGGCCCGGCCGGTGATCGGATCGACATACAGTTTGCGCAGATGGCGCCGCGTGCCGGGGAAGCGCGGATCCTTCAGCAAGTCATTCAGCGCAGGCGGCTGTTGCGCCTGGCCGGCCGGCGTCGCGCCGGCGTAGCTTTGCAGCGCGTCGGCGAAGGCCGCGCCGATGTCGAGCAACTCCTGTTCGGCGGCGCGGCGCTGCAGCAGCGCGCCCATCTTCAGGCCGGCCGCCCCCACCAGGCCGATGATGGCGAGCAGGATGATCAGGCCCAAGTAGGTGAAGCCTTGCTGGCGGCGCGGCGGCATGCCCTTACCAGTCCGCGTAGGGTTTGCCGTCGCGGTCATTGCCGGGCGCGCCGCTGTGGATGTCGACGACGCGGCCCTTGGCGTCGTCCTGCGGCGCCACCAGGATCCAGCTGGCGCTGCTGTCGGTGAGCGGATCGAGCGGCATGGCGCGCAGGTATTTTTTCTCCACCAATTGCTCCAGCGAGTCCGGATACTGCCCCGTGTCGCCATGGTACTGGTCGATGGTGGCGCGCAGATTGCGCAGATTGTCGGCCAGGATGGTTTCCTTGGCCTTGTCGATGCCGGAGAAATAGCGCGGCACGGCCAGTGTCAGCAACAGCGCGACGATGGCCAGCACCACCAGCAGTTCGATCAGGGTGAAACCGCCCCGCCTGTTCAGGTTCGCGCGCATGCTTCACCACTTCCGGTAAGGGACATCGTTCAGGCCGATCTTGTTCGAGGTCGAATACACATCGTAGACATCCTCGCCTTCGCGCGGCGCGTCGGCCTCGCTGGCATAGCTGCGCTTGCCCCAAGTCTGCGCGTCGGCCAGGGCCGGATCGGCGTTGAAGGGGTCGCGCGGCACGCGGCGCAGGAAGTACACCTTGGCCCGCTTCGGGCTGAGCTGGTCGGGCACGCCCTCCACCAACGCATCCAGGCTCTTCGGATAACCGTTGCCGCCCAGGGTCTTGGCGACGCGGCCCTCGTCCTGGGCGCGCTTGTAGGCGTCGATGCCCTGGCGGATCTCGCGCAGGGCGCGGCGCAGGTCCTGCTCGTCGCGGCGCTGCAGCGTCACCTGCGCCGCCGGCACCACCAGGGTGCCGAGCAGGGCGAGGATGGCCAGCGTGACCAGCAATTCGATCAGCGTGAAACCGCCGCGCGCCGCGCCGCCGCTCATGGCGCCGCTGGCGGCGTAGCCTGGACCGGCACCGGCTGGCCCGACGAGGATGGCGGCGGCGCCGCTTGCAGCGGCCGCGGCTGCATCGCCGACAGCGGCACGGCGGACGGCGCCGGCACGCTCGCGGCCACCGCCGTCTCGGGCGGCGCCGACGGCGGCGCGGGCGGCGCCAGTTCGGCTTGCGGCGGCGCCGCCGGCAGCGA
>JANXSQ010000249.1 GCA_025356595.1 Janthinobacterium sp.
TGAGAGTATTTCGGACGTGTGCGAGCAGCGCGCCAGAAGGTGGCCGATCAAGGCGCAAAGCACAGCCATAGCTCGGGCTATGGCGAGCATTTGCAACGCCGAGCGGGCACTTTCTGGCGTGATGAGCGCGCATGAACGAAAGACTCTCAGCCTCTCAGCCTCTCAGCGCAAAGGCGTCGCCGGCAGCGGTATCCACTCCGTTTCGCCGGGCACCCGGCCCATGCGCTGCGCGCTCCAGTCGTCCGCCGCCCGGCGCAGGCGCTCCTTGCTCGACGACACGAAATTCCAGTAGATGTAGCGCGGCCCGTCCAGCGCCGCGCCGCCGATGACGACGAAGTGCGCCGCGCCGTTCGCCCGCAGCAGCGGCGCGCTGCCCGTGTCGAGCAGGGCCATGGTGTGCAAGGCCAGCGCCGCGCCGTCCACTTCCAGCTCGCCGCTGATCGGGTAGATGGCCGCCTCGGCCGGCAAGTCGGCCAGCGCCAGCGTGCGCCCGGCCGGCAGCGCGATGTCCAGGTACAACGTCGGCATATACGTGGCCACCGGCGAAGTCAGGCCGAAGGCCGTGCCGATCAGCACCTTGACGGTGGCGCCGTCGACGTCGCACACCGGAATGGCGGCCTGCGGCGTGTGCGTGAAGCTGGCCGCGTCCTCCTCGTGCGCCTGGGGCAGCGCCGCCCACAGTTGCAGGCCGTGCGTGCGGTGCGGCTTGCCGGCCAGGTCCTTGGGCGTGCGCTCGGAATGGACGATGCCGCTGCCGGCCGTCATCCAGTTGATCGCGCCCGGCTCGATGCGCTGATGCGAGCCGATGCTGTCGCGGTGCTCGATCGCGCCCTCGAACAGATAGGTGACGGTGGCCAGGCCGATGTGCGGATGCGGGCGCACGTCGTGATTGGCGTCGGGCGCGACGTCGATCGGGCCGAAGTGGTCGAAGAAAATGAAGGGGCCGACGCTTTGCCGGGCCAGCGCCGGCAGCAGGCGGTGCACGACGAAGCCGCCGCCGAGGTCTTTCTGGTGGCTTTTCAGGGTGGTGGAGATGCTCATGGTCTTATCCCAGTAGGGTCGTCACTTCGGTGCTGACGCTGGTCATCAGCTTATGCACCGGACATTTTTCGGCGGCCGACAACAACTCCTGGCGCTGCGCCTCGCTCAAGTCGCCCGTCATGTGCAGCGTCACGGCCAGGCGGTAGACGCCCTTGCGCTCCTCGCTGGCGTCGCGCTCGGTCGTCGTCTCCAGCTGGTCCAGCGCATAACCCTTGCGCTTGGCGTACCACAACACGGTCAGGGCCTTGCAGGCGCACAGGGCGGCGTCGTACAGATCGTGCGGCGAGGGGCCGGCGTCGCTGCCGCCCTCCTCCACCAGCACGTCGCTGGAAATCAGGTGATTGCGCACGTGGACGATGTGGCGCATCGGCAGCGACGGGTCGCGGATGGCTTTGATGGTCATGGCTGTCCTTCCTTGCAATAAAGGCGAAAAGGCATCAATTTACACTGTTTGCGGCACTCCCGCCTGGCCGCAGCCGGCGCTTCAGGCTCCGGCCGCGCGCCGCCGCCCCTCAGGCGAGGCTGCGGGCGACGCGGAAGCCGACGATGTCGTTGCCCAGCACGGCCGAGAAGCCGTTGCGCAGGGCCGAGCGCAGGTAGCGCGGGTTGTACAACCACGAGCCGCCGCGCAGGATGCGCCGGCTGGCGTCGCCGCCCTCCTCCCAAGCGCGGCCGTCGATGGGCGCGCCCTCGTAGTTGTCGTGCACCACGTCCTGCACCCATTCCCAGACGTTGCCGTGCATGTCGAACAAGCCCCATGGATTGGGCGGGAAGTCGCCGCCCTTGCTGGTGCCGCCCCGGTACTGGCCGCGCGCGCTGCCGTTGTAGGTGTAATGGCCGTCGTAGTTGGCGTGCTCGGTGCTGATGGCGTCGCCGAAGCTGAAGGCGCTCTTGCTGCCGGCCCGGCAGGCGTATTCCCACTCGGCCTCGCTGGGCAAGCGGTACTGCTGGCCGGTCTTCTCGCTGAGCCAGCGCACATACAGCTGCGCGTCGTTCCAGGTGACGCCGACCACCGGGTGTTCGTCGTTCTGCGCGAAGCCGGGATTATCCCACTCCGTTTCGCACTGCGCCTGCCAGTCCGTGGCGCGCACGAACTGGCGCCACTCGCCGACGCTGACCGCGTGCCGGCCCAGCGCGAAGCTGTGTTCGATGCCGACCCAGTGCTGCGGCGTTTCCCGGTCCAGCCAGGTCTTCTGCGAACCGGCCTCCATGGCGATCTTGCGTTCGTGTTCGGGCGAGCCCATCTGGAAGCGCCCGGTCGGGATCAGCACCAGTTCCGGCCCCTTGCCCGTGCCGTCCAGGAAGCGGTCGCGCAGCACGCCGTTGGCGTCGGCGACGGGACTGGCCGGCGTCGGCAATTGCTGCGCCAGTTCGGCGGCGGCGCGGCTGGCCAGCTCCTTGCGGGCGCGCTCCTGCTCGCTCCGATACGCCGCCTCGGCCTTGATCTGCAGGGCCTTGCGCTGCTGCTCCTGCTGCTCGCGCAGCGCGGCGGCGGCGTCGGCCTCGCGGCGCAGGCGCAATTGTTCGCGCAGGGTTTCCTTGCGCGCCTTGCGGGCCGCCTCCGCCTCGATCTGGTGCAGCGCCTCCTGCTCGCGGCGCAGTTTGTCGAGGCGCAGTTTCTCCACCGCCGCCGCTTCCGCCTCGGCCTTGCGCTGGACGGCCAGTTCCTGTTGCCGCTGCTGCTCCAGCAGGCGCGCCTGTTCGGCCTGCGCCGCCAGCTCCTTCTGCCGCCGCGCTTCGCGCGCGCGCGCCTGCGCGGCCAGTTCGGCCAGCTCCGCCTCGGACGGGCCGGCGGCGCGGCCCAGCTTGTCCAGCAAGTCGCGCACCGAGGCCGGGCGCTGCTCGGGCGTCATCGAGAAACCGTTCTGCAGCACCTGCCACTGCGCCGCGTTCAGCGCCGTCGGCGCCGACGGCAGATGGCCGGCGCCGCGCGTCTCGTCGAAGGGCATCTTCCCCTCCAGCATCTGGTACACCATCACCGCCACGGCGTAGACGTCCAGGCGCGGGCTGGGCTGGCGTTGGTGGGTGCCGGCCTCCGGCGCGCGGTAACCGGTGGTGCCGGCGTTCGGCGTCTGCAGGCCCAGGCTGCTGCCGGCGTTGCGCACGCGCGAGGCGATGCCGAAGTCGAGCAGCTTGATCTCGCCCTTCTGCGTCAGGAAGACATTGCCCGGCTTGAGGTCGCGGTGCACCAGCTTGTGCTTGTCCCAGGCGTAGGACAGGGCCTCGGCCACCGGCGACAGCAATTGCCGCACCGTGTCGAGCGGCAGCGCGCCGTGCTTGCCCAGATAACTGTCCAGGTCCTCGCCCTCCAGGCATTCCATGATGATGAAATAACTGGCCGTGGCCGGGTCCTGCGCCCATTCATAGACGCGCACGATGTTCTCGTGCGCCAGCTTGCGCGCCTGGGTCGCCTCCTCGATCAGCAGCTTGGCGTGGGTGGCGCTCTGCGTCAGTTGCGGCGGCAGGATCTTCAGCGCCACCATCTCGCTGCTGCCCAGTTCCGCGTGCGTGGCCAGGTCGGTGGCCTGCCACACCTGGCCCATGCCGCCCAAGGCGATCAGCCGTTCGAGCCGGTAGCGGCGGTTCTGCGGACCGATCTCCTGCCCGGCCATCAAGCCCAGCTCGGTGCCCTGGCGCGCGGGCGCCGGCGCGCCGCTCGGCGGTGCCGGCGGCGCGTACTCGGCGTCCAGGATGGCGTTCTTGCGGCTGTCGAATTCCTGCAGGCTGAGCAGGCCGTCCTCGCGCAGCGCGCGCAGTTCGCGGATCTTGTCTCTCGCTGTTTGCATCATTGGAGCTTGAATATCGATTCCTTAAGGCCGCAGGGGCGCGCCGCAACTGGCGCAGAATTGCGCGCCCGGCGCGAGCGGATGGCCGTTCGCGCAGCATGGTCCGGCCGCCGCGTGGTGATGGTGCACCGTGGCGCCGGCCTGCGCCACGCCCACGCCCAGTTGCGCCTGCGCCGACAGCGCGTGGTTGTGCGCCGCGTTCTGCAGATTGATCAGGTCGAGCTGGTGGCGCCTGTCCTTGTCGGCCTGCGCCTCCATGTGGGCGCGCTCCTCCAGCACCCGCTCGTGCGCCATGCGCAGCGCCTCCAGCGGCGCGATGCTGTGCTCGGCCGCCGCCAGCGCCGCCAGGGCGTGGATCTGCTCGGCGCTCATGCCGGCCTGCACCTGGGTCTTCAGGATCTGCGCCAGCGCCGCCGCATTGGGCGCCTCGGCCAGCGCCACCTTGCCGGTGTCGCTCAGGTTGCCGACGGTGGCGATGCGCTCGATGTCGATGCGCGCCATCCCGGCCGTGTGCTCCTGGCGCGCGATCAGCAAGTCGTACTCGCCCTTCCAGCGCGCGTAGTCCTGCTCGCGGGCCTGCGCCAGCGCCTGCAACTGGCGCTGCCACTGCGCCTCGTGCTCCTGTTGGGCAAGGAGCTGCCGCTGTTCGTCGATCTCCAGCTGGTCGAGCTGCCCCTGCTGCTGGATCTGCTGGATCTGCCGCGCGTGCACGCCGTCCGCCGCGATCGTGCGCAGCAGCTTTTCGTGCTGCGACACGGCGTCGGCCTGCGCGCCGTCGCGCCGCAGCGCCTCGATCTTGCGCTCGATCTCGGCCACGTTGGCCCGCGTCGCCGCGTCCTTGACGCTCTCGCCGCGCAGCAGATCGCGCTGCTGGCCCAGTTGCAGCTGGTCCTGCCACTCCTGCACCCGCTCGGCCTCGCGCTGGCGCGCCGCCGTCTCCAGCGCCGCGCCCTGCCAGCGCGCCTTGTGCTGCTCGACCTCCAGCTGCGCCTCGCGCTGGGCCGCCTCGGCCTGGCTCTGGCGCAGGCGCGTCAGTTGCGCGCGCCGGTAGGCCTCGTCCTCGATGGCCAGCGCCTGGGCGATCTGGTTGGCGATCTGCTGCAAATGCAGTTGATGCGAAAAACGCTGCTGCGCCTGCTGCATCTGCTCGCGCCCCGTCTGCTGCGCCACCTCCAGCTCGGTGCGCATCCTGATGCCGGCCAGCGCCCGCACATGCTCCCATTCCGTGGCCTCGTCGGCGCGCCGCGTCCCCTTCTTCGCCAGCTCGTGCTCCAGCTCCGCCAGGGTGGCGCCGGCGCCGCGCTCGAAGGCCTGCTTGCGCGACTTCGATTCGAGGATGCGGCCGTACAGGTCGACCTGGCGGGCGCGGATCGCCTGCACCCGCTCCGCTTCCTGTTGCGCCAGTTCGGCCTTCTCGACGCCGGCGTCCTGGCGCAATTCGGCGCGCCGGTACTCGACGCGCATGTTCTGCTCGGCGCGCCAGATGCCCTGCCACTCCTGCTCGTCGTACAACTGGTCGATCTGCTTGACGTGCTCGAGCTGCACATGGCGCTCGTCCGTCACCAGCCACAGGGTGCCGATGCGTTCGCGGTTGGCGTCGAATTTATCGTGGCGCAGCGCCAGCGTGTCGACCTGAACGACCGCCAGGCCGTACTGCGCCAGGCGCAGCTTCAGCGCCGCCTGCAGGCGCTCGTCGAGCTGCGGGCGCAGCTCGGCGTTGCCGGCCATCTCGCGCATCGAACGGGCGGCGACGAATTCGCCGGCCACCTGGCGCACCGAGGGCGCCAGCAGGTCGTGCAGATGCTGGGTCGTCACCGTGCCCGGCGTGGTCATGAAATGCTGGGCGAAGGCGGCGACCTGGTCGACCTTCACGCTGACCGTGAAGCTGGCTGACACCTTCAGGTGCTCGGCCGTGCCCAGGTCGCTGAAATCGAAGCTCACCGGCAGCGCCGCCATGCGCGTGATGAGGATCTCGGCGTGCTGGTCGCGCAGCAGGTGGTTCAGGCGCGCGAAGAAGCCCTCGATCTCGTACTCGCCCTGCGGCACCTCGGTGGCCTTGTCGCCCTGCAGGATGTAGGCCCGGCTGGCGGCCGGCACGCGCAGCGTCTTGTTGAAGATGCCCGACAGCTCGCGCACGCCGAAGAACACCGCCAGCTCGTCGGCGGCGGCGACCCAGCGGTTCTCGCGCAGCACCGGCTCGCTGCGCGGCGCGCCCAGGGTCAGCCCGCAGGCGCCGCAATAGCCCGACGCGTCGGCGTTTTTATGCTCGCAGCGCGGGCACTTGACGCCGCCAAAACCAAACATTTGGAACATCTCAGACTCCTCAATCATTCACTTTGCGCCGGGCCGGGCCGCTCATATTCTGCCGATTCTAGCAGGGGAAAACCCGAATCGCTAATGCGCACGATTCAGATCATGCCGATGCGCTCTATCCACGCCAGCGACGCGCCCCTCGCCTTCAGCGCGGCGGCGAAAGCGTCCGCGCCGTCGCGCCAGGCGGCCGGCAGCAACACGCGGTCGCCCTCCAGCGCCTGCGCGAGGATCAGGGCCAGCTTCGGCGCCCGCCCCTCGACGCTGTCGACGCGCCCGGCGTGCCAGGCCGCCGAACAGCCGCTGGCGATCAGGCGCCCGCGCGGCACGCACTCGCGCCCGCGCGCCAGGCGGTCGGCCAGCACCAGCGCCAGCTCGTAGGAATTGCCCGGGAAACGGTTCTCGCCGAAGCGCACCACGCTGCGCCAGCGCCCCAGCCCGCGGCCGTCGAAATGGCGCGCGCCGGCCAGCGCCTGGCGCAGGCCCAGTTGCTCCGTCGGGTCCAGCCCCGGCGCGGCGATGGTGTCCTCCTCGTCGGCGCCGTGCCGCTCCAGCGGATGGACGCTGACCTCGACCCAGGCCAGGCTGTCGTTGATGCCGCCGCTGTGCAGCGGGAACCAGGCGCGCGCGCTCGACACCGAGGCCGCCGGATCCGTGTGCCCGCTCAGCGCGCCCAGGTGCGCCAGGCGCTCGCCGCCCTCGCCGCCCACCACCAGCGTGCAGGGCTGCGGCGGCGCCGCCGTCGGCATGGCGCCCGTCATCCGCCCCAGATGCCAGGCGTCCGACCAACCCTGCGCGTAGACCGGCGCGCGCGCCGCCCGGTAGACGCCGCGCACCATGCGGTCGGCCAGCACGGCCGCCAGTTCCCAGTCGCGCTGGCGCGGCAGCGGCGCGATGTCCATGCTCAGCACCACCTGGTCGCGGCTGTCGAAGCGCGCCTCCGTGTGGCGCGCCAGGCGCACCACTTCCTGCATCCGTTCGCACAGCGCCGGCGCGCCGGCCAGCGCGCACTTCACGTCGGCCCGGTTGGCGCGCGGGCGGCGCGTCGCCGTGACGGTCAGCGTGCGCCCGTCCGGCAGCAGGCAGCGGCATTCGGCGCTGTTCGGCAAAGTCGTCATGCGGGCTCCCCCTCTTCGTCCAGCTCCTGCGCGGCGAACGGCGCGCGGCGCAGCGCCAGGCTGTGTTCCAGATTGGCGAGGACGCGGTCGGCCTCGTCCTGCAGCGCCGCCGTCTG
The DNA here is from genome assembly GCA_025356595.1 of Janthinobacterium sp. Classification (GTDB taxonomy): domain Bacteria; phylum Pseudomonadota; class Gammaproteobacteria; order Burkholderiales; family Burkholderiaceae_D; genus Janthinobacterium. The sequence goes on from JANXSQ010000249.1 coordinate 7,372, forward strand.
CTCCGGCGCGGCCAGTTGCCAGCGCGCCAGCAGCGCCCAGGCCTCGTCCAGCGCGCGCGCGGCGGCGGCGCTGGCGACGCGGCGCCGGCCTTGCTGCTCCGCCGCCAGCGGCTGGTCGGGCGCGGCCCAGGCCAGCGCCGGCATCGTGGCGACGCTCAGGCTGGCCAGATCGAGGCGCTGCAACAGCGCGCGCTGCGCCAGGAACGGCGCCTGCCCGGCCGGCAGCGCCAGCAGGCGCAGGGCGCTGCCGGCGGCCGG
>JANXSQ010000251.1 GCA_025356595.1 Janthinobacterium sp.
TGAGAGTATTTCGGACGTGTGCGAGCAGCGCGCCAGAAGGTGGCCGATCAAGGCGCAAAGCACAGCCATAGCTCGGGCTATGGCGAGCATTTGCAACGCCGAGCGGGCACTTTCTGGCGTGATGAGCGCGCATGAACGAAACACTCTCAGGCTCTCAGCTCTCCAGGAACATCTGCTGCAGGTCGTTGAGGAAACGCTGTCCCAGTTCGGTCGGGCGGATGATCTGGTGGTCGCGGTACAACAAGCCCTTCGCCTCGGCCGCGTTCATCGTTTTCTCGATGGCGTTGATGGCCATGCCGGTGCGCTCGGCGAACAGATTCGGCGCCACGCCGCCGGTCAAACGCAGCGCGTTGAGCATGAACTCGAAGCCCATGTCAGCGCGGCCGATCTCGCTCTCCTCCTGCACCGGATTACCCAGCTTCACCGCCTCCAGATAGGCCTTCGGCTGCTTGTAGCGCGCCTGGCGCAGCACCCGGTGCGGGAAGGAGATCTTCGAGTGGGCGCCGGCGCCGATGCCCAGGTAATCGCCGAACTCCCAGTAATTGAGGTTGTGGCGCGCGCGCCGTCCCGGCTGGGCGTAGGCCGACACCTCGTACTGGCCGAAGCCGGCCGCCTGCGTCACCTCGGCGATCATGTCCTGCATGTCGGCGCTGGCGTCGTCGTCCGGCACCACCGGCGGATACTTGGCGAACAGGGTGTTCGGCTCCAGCGTCAGGTGGTACAGCGACAGGTGCGGCGGCGCGAAGGAGAGCGCCGTCTCCAGGTCCTGCCTGGCCTCGGCCAGGGTCTGCGAGGGCAGCGCGTACATCAGGTCGAGATTGAAATTGTCGAAATTATCCTGCGCGATCTCGACCGCGCGGCGCGCCTCGTGATCGTCGTGGATGCGCCCCAGCGCCTGCAGATGGCGGCCGTTGAAGCTCTGGATGCCGATCGACAGGCGGTTCACGCCGCTGGCGCGGTAGGACTTGAACTTCTCCGCCTCGAAGGTGCCGGGATTGGCCTCCATGGTGATCTCGACATTGCCGTCCAGCGGCAGCAGCGTGCGCACGTCCGACAGCAGGCGGTCCAGGCCGGCCGCCGACATCAGGCTGGGCGTGCCGCCGCCGATGAAGATGGTGTAGATCTTGCGGCCCCAGATCAGGGGCAGCGCCATCTCCAGGTCCAGGCGCAGCGCGTCCAGGTACTCCTCCTCGGGGAAGCCGCCGCGCACCTCGTGCGAATTGAAGTCGCAATACGGACACTTCTTCACGCACCACGGGAAATGGATGTACAGCGACAGCGGCGGAAGCGCCGTCAGGTTCAGCGCGCCCGGCTGCAGATACTTGAGCGCGCCGCCGGCCGCCGTCGCCACGCCGGGCTTGGCGCCGGCGCCCACCAGCTTGATCGGGATCATCGCAGTTTCTCGACAAGGGCGCGCAGCGCCTGGCCGCGGTGCGACAGGGCGTTCTTTTCCTCCGAACTCAGCTCGGCGGCGCACTTGCCCAGCGCCGGCAGCCAGAAATGCGGATCGTAGCCGAAGCCGCCCTGGCCGCGCGGCGCGGCGACGATCTCGCCCTGCCAGCGGGCATCGGCGATGACCGGCTGCGGATCGTCGGCGTGGCGCACGAACACCAGCACGCAATAGTAATAGGCCGACTTGTCGGCGTGCCGCTCCAGATCGGCGACCAGCTTGGCGCTGTTGCGCGCGTCCGACTTCGGCTCGCCGGCGTAGCGCGCCGAATACACCCCGGGCGCGCCGCCCAAAGCGTTGACGCAGACGCCGGAATCATCGGCCAGCGCCGGCAGGCCGGTCAGGCGCGCCGCGTGGCGGGCCTTCTGCAGCGCGTTCTCGACGAAAGTGGCGAAAGGCTCGTCGGCCTCCGGCACACCGAACTCCTCCTGCGCGTGCACGGCGAAACCGATGGTCGAAAGCAGCTCGTTGAACTCCTTCAATTTGCCGGCGTTGTTGGAGGCGAGTATCAGTTGTTGGGTCATGATGTCATCGATATTGAAGATTAAACCGGGTAAACCGGGGACAGACGGGGACGCCGAGTCCACGATTTACCGACCGGCGGCGGTATTTTATACCGGCAGGCCGAGCGCGTCTCTTTGCATGCGGATCAGGTCAGCGATGCCGCCCTGCGCCAGGTCGAGCAGGCGGTTCATGCCGGCGCGGTCGAAGGCGGCGCCCTCGGCCGTGCCCTGCACTTCGATGAAGTGGCCGGCCTCGGTCATGACGACGTTCATGTCGGTGTCGCAGCCGGAGTCCTCCACGTAGTCCAGGTCGAGCACCGGCACGCCCTGGTAGACGCCCACCGAGATCGCCGCCACGAAGCTCTTCACCGGCACCGCCGCGATGGCGCCGCGCGCCACCAGTTGCGCGAAGGCGTCGTGGGCGGCCACCATGGCGCCCGTGATCGAGGCCGTGCGCGTGCCGCCGTCGGCCTGGATGACGTCGCAGTCGAGGTGCAGGGTGCGCTCGCCGAAGGCTTCCAGGTCGAAGGCGGCGCGCAGCGAGCGGCCGATCAGGCGCTGGATTTCCTGGGTCCGGCCGGACTGCTTGCCGCGCGCCGCCTCGCGGTCCATGCGCGTGTGCGTCGAGCGCGGCAACATGCCGTATTCGGCCGTCAACCAGCCCTGCCCCTTGCCCTTCAGGAAGCCCTGCACCTTGTCCTCGATGCTGGCGGTGCAGATGACCTTGGTGTCGCCGCACTCGATCAGCACCGAACCCTCGGCGTGCTTGGTGTACTGGCGGGTCATGCGGATGGCGCGCAGCGCGTCGACGGGGCGGCCGCTGGGGCGTGTTGCAAAGGTCATGTTGGCTTTCTTTATTTGAGTATCTGGGATGATTTTTCGATCGCGCCGCGGATTTCGGCGATGGCTTTTTCGATGTCGTCGTCGTCGAAGACGTCGGCCTCCCGCTCCGCCGGTCCGGGCAGGCCCTGGATGGTCGAGCCGACCAGGTCCGGCGGCAGCGCCTCGGTCGAGATCCGGCCGGCGTCGTCGAAGGCGACGCTGTTGGCGCCGTCGACGGGGGCGCTGCCCTGCCACATGATGGCCAGCGCCGTCACGTTGTCGCCGTGCGCGCCGCCGGCGGCCAGCGCCGCGCCCACCATCTCGGGCACGGCGCGCACCACGGTGGCGGCGCGCATGCGCGCGGCCAGCTCGGCGTCGTCGAGCATCGACCACAAGCCATCCGAGCATAATAACATCTGGTCGCCCGGCAACAGGGCGACGCGGCCCGAGAGCTCGATCTTCGGCGCCGTCGAGGCGCCCAGGCAGTTGTAGAGTTTGTTGCGGTCGGGATGGGTGGCCCGCTCGGCCGGCGCCGCCAGGCCCTTGGCGATCAGGCTCTCGATGTGCGAGTGGTCGCGCGTGCGCGCCAGGATACGGCCGTCGCGCAACCAGTACAGGCGCGAGTCGCCGCAATGGGCCCAGGTGGCCGTGTTGTGCTGGATCAGGCAGGCGACGACGGTGGTGCGCGGCGTCTCGCTGAGCTGGTGCGCGACGCGGTGGCGCTGGATTTCGTGGTGGGCCGCCAGCAGGCTCTCCTCGAGGAAGCGTTCGACCCCCTTCACGTAGGGCGCGGCCTGCTGCTGGAAGCGCTGGGCGATCACCTGCAGGCTGATCTGCGCGGCGATTTCGCCGTGCGGGTGGCCGCCCATGCCGTCCGCCAGCAGCAGCAGCAGGGCGTCGCGCGTGAAGCAGTAACCCATGCGGTCCTGGTTGAGCTTGCGGCCGCCGATGTGGCTTTCCTGGTACACGGAGAATTGCATGTGGATCCTTTCTGGGCGGATGTCAGGATTGCCGGGTGTCGGCGGCGCCGGCGCCGCGCCAGCGTCCGGCCAGGCCGCGCAGGCGCGCCGCCAGGCGTTGCAGCGGGCCCGCCGCGGGCGCGGCGGCGGGCGCGGCCAGCAGCACCTTCTGCAGCGCGAACAGGCTTTGCGGGCGCGCCAGGATGTCCGGCATCAGGCACCAGCGCACCAGATGCAGCAGCTCGGGCGTGTAGGCGCCGTCCAGGCGGACGAAGTGCGCGCCCATCTTGTCCTCCCGCGCGCGCTGGTCGGCCGGCTGCGGCGGCGCGCCGACCATGCAGGCGAACATCGCCGCGCCTATGCTGTAGATGTCCGACCACGGCCCCAGGCCGGCGCCGCGCGCGTACAACTCGGGCGGCGCGAAGCCCGGCGTGTACATCGGCGTCAGCTTGGGCAGCTCGCTGTTGAAGCTCTGCCGCGCCGCGCCGAAGTCGAGCAGCATCGGCGTGCCGTCGCCGCGCAGGTAGATGTTGGCCGGCTTCAGGTCCAGGTGCAGCAGCTTGTTCGCGTGCACCTCGCGCAGGCCGTTCAGCACCTGGACGAAGATGCGCCGGATGAAGGCCTCGCTGAGCGGGCTGCCCTTCCTGCGCTGGCGCGCGATGTGCTCCTGCAGGGAATAGCCCGACTCATAGGCCATGACCATGTAGACGGTGTCGTTGGCGCGGAAAAAATTCAGCACGCGCACCACATTCTGGTGCGAGATGCGCGCCAGCGCCCGCCCCTCCTCGAAGAAGCATTTCAGGCCGATGCGGAAGACCGCCAGGTTGGCCTTCGAGATGGTGGGCGCCAGCTGGCCCGGCTGGCGCAGCGCCAGCGCGCTGGGCAGGTACTCCTTGATGGCCACGGCTGCGCCCTCCGCGTCCTCGGCCAGATATACAATACTGAACCCGCCGGACGCAATTTTCTTTACAATACGATATCCAGCAATTTCCAGGCCATCGGGCAGCGGGGCGTTGTTTTGTGCGGCCATAGTTTTCCTTGCCTCAAGCCGTACGATTGTGTGGACATATCACAGTTTTGTAAAGATAAAATCGGGGACTCCATTGAGCATTTCAAGCATGACAGGCTACGCGGTTGCCACCAGCGAAAGCGCTGCAGGCACACTGACCATTGAAATCAAGAGTGTCAACTCGCGCTTTCTCGATTTGCAATTCCGCATCAACGACGATCTGCGCGCCCTCGAACCGGACCTGCGCGCCGCCGTCATGGCCGCCATCACGCGCGGCAAGGTGGAAGTGCGCCTGAGCTTCGGGCGCAAGGCGGCCGGCGCCGGCATGCAGGCGCTGAACACGGCCCTGCTGGCCGACCTGGCGCGCATGCAGGACGAGATCGGCCGGCACTTCGCCGGCGCGCCGGTGATGACGGTGGCCGAGCTGCTGCGCTGGCCCGGCGTGGTCGAGGAGGCCCAGGTCGGGCAGGAGTCGCTGCAGGCCGACGTCGGCCTGCTCACCGCGCGCACCGTGACGGCCTTCGTCGAAAGCCGCCGCCGCGAGGGCGCCGCCCTGGAGGCGGTGCTGGTCTCGCGCATCGACGCCATGGACGCCATCGTCAAGCGCATCACGCCCCTGATCCCGCAGGTGGTGGCCGCCTTCCAGCAAAAAGCCATCGAACGCATGCAGGACGCCCTGGGCATGGCTTGCCAGGGCTCCAATTCGGCCAACGCGCGCCAGGACGCCATGGAGCGCATCCGCCAGGAAGTGATCCTGTACGGCATCCGCATCGACGTCGCCGAGGAGCTGGCGCGCCTCTCGGCCCACCTCAACGAGACGCGCCACATCCTGAAAAAGGGCGGCCAGGTCGGCAAGCGCCTGGACTTCATGATGCAGGAGCTGAACCGCGAAGCGAACACCCTGGGCGCCAAGGCGGCCGTCAAGGAACTGGCCGACGCCTCGATGGACCTGAAGCTGCTCATCGAGCAGATGCGCGAACAGGTGCAGAACCTCGAATAGGCGGGCGAAAAATGCGTCCATGGGGTGACCGCGCGGCGCCGCTCTTGTAAAATACGCCTTTGGGCCACGCCGAAACGGCGCGCGCCAGCCAATTTTGCATAGAAAGAGAGCCGCATGAGCCTCCCCACCGCCTTCTCCGGCAGCCTGTTCATGGTCGTCGCCCCCTCCGGCGCCGGCAAGTCGACGCTGGTCAACGCCCTGCTCGCGCAGGAGCCCGCCATCCAGTTGTCGATCTCGACGACGACGCGCGAACCGCGCCCCGGCGAGGAGCACGGCCGCGAATACTACTTCACCACGGCCGAGGACTTCGTCGCCCGCGCCGGCGCCGGCGAGTTCCTCGAATGGGCCGAAGTGCACGGCAACTACTACGGCACCTCGCGCATCCTGGTCGAAAAAGAGATGGCCGCCGGCACCGACATCCTGCTGGAGATCGACTGGCAGGGCGCGCGCCAGGTGCGCAAGCAGTTCCCGCGCACGGCCGGCATCTTCATTTTGCCGCCCTCCATCGACGCCCTCGAGGAGCGCCTGAACAAGCGCGGCCAGGACAGCCAGCACGTCATCGCGCGCCGCCTGCTGGCGGCCGGCGGCGAAATCGCCCACGCTCCGGAGTTCGAATATGTTATTATCAATGAAGAGTTTACGGTCGCTTTGTCCGAACTGAGCGCGATCGTGAGAGCGACCCGTTGCCGGTTTGCGCAACAAGCGGCGCGCAACGCATCGCTCTTCGCCCAGTTGGGCATCCACGCGGAATAGCAGGATCACCGCCACCAGCCGCATTTCCAGTCGCACTATTAGGAGTTAAGATGGCCCGTATCACAATTGAAGATTGCCTCAAGAATATCCCGAACCGCTTTCAACTGACGCTGGCCGCGACCTATCGCGCCCGTCAACTGCTGCAAGGCCACACCCCGAAGGTCGAGGCGAAAGACAAGCCAACCGTGGTCGCCCTGCGCGAGATCGCCGCCGGCAAAGTGGGCATCGAAATGTTGAAAAAGGTCCCCATGTAATTTGGGAACCTGCGTACCCGCACCGTGCTGACTCAGGTTCTCCAGTACCCTTTTTCATCACACTGACGGAACGCACCGCTTTATGAATCTGACTCCAGCCGACATGACTTTAGCGGGATTGTCCGCCCTGGCCCCGCGCCAGACGGAAAACATGCCGGGCGCCAACGCGTCCGGCATTGTCACGTTCACGCCGTCGACGCCGCCCGTGCTGCCCGCCGGCGTCGCCTCGGTCAGCCACCTGGCCGAGAAGCTGGGCGAATATCTGAGTCCGGCCGACCTGAAGAAGGTCAAGGAAGCCTACCGCTTCTCCGACGAAATGCACCTCGGCCAGGTGCGCCGCTCCGGCGAACCCTACATCTCGCACCCGATCGCCGTCGCCGAAATCTGCGCCGACTGGAAGCTCGACGCCCAGGCCATCATGGCCGCCCTGCTGCACGACGTGATGGAGGACCAGGACGTCAAGAAGGACGAGCTGATCGAGCGCTTCGGCGCCCCCGTCGCCAGCCTGGTGGACGGCCTGTCGAAGCTCGAGAAGATCGAATTCCAGAGCCAGATCGAGGCGCAGGCGGAAAACTTCCGCAAGATGCTGCTGGCCATGGCCAGCGACGTGCGCGTCATCCTCATCAAGCTGGCCGACCGTCTGCACAATATGCGCACCCTCGAGGTGATGGCGCCGGCCAAGAAGCGCCGCATCGCCAGCGAGACGATGGAGGTGTACGTGCCCATCGCCCACCGCCTCGGCCTGAACAACATCTACCGCGAACTGCAGGACCTGTCGTTCTCGCACCTCTACCCGCTGCGCTACCGCACTCTGGCCAAGGCCGTCAAGGCGGCCCGCGGCAACCGCCGCGAAGTGGTCAAGAAGATCCTCGAATCGGTCAAGAACACCCTCTCGATGGCGGAGATCGAGGCCGAGGTGTACGGCCGCGAAAAGACCCTGTACGGCATCTACAAGAAGATGCGCAGCAAGCGCCTGTCCTTCTCGCAGGTGCTCGACGTGTACGGTTTCCGCGTCGTCGTCGACAGCTTCCCGAACTGCTATGTGGCGCTGGGCACCCTGCACAGCCTGTACAAGCCGATGCCGGGCAAGTTCAAGGACTACATCGCCATCCGCAAGCTGAACGGCTACCAGTCGCTGCACACCACCCTGATCGGCCCCTACGGCACGCCGGTCGAGTTCCAGATCCGCACCCAGGAAATGCACCGCACCGCCGAATCGGGCGTGGCGGCGCACTGGTTGTACAAGAACGGCGAATCGAACCTGTCCGACCTGCAGCAGCGCACCCACGCCTGGCTGCAGTCGCTGCTCGACATCCAGCAGCA
>JANXSQ010000317.1 GCA_025356595.1 Janthinobacterium sp.
GCCGTTCTGCCCTTCGGCTTCGCCCGTTTCCTCGTTCTCGCCATCCTCCGGCGGCTCGTCCCGCTGTCCCTCGCCGTCCTCGGCCGGCGGCGGCTGGGCCGCCTCCCGCATCAGGTCGTCGAGGCGCTCGCGGTCCAGGCCCGGCTGCTCGAACGGCTTGCGGCGGCGCCGGTGCGGCAGCACCAGTTCGGCGGCATTGCGCAGGTCGGCCGGCAGCACCTGCAGGCGCCCGTCCAGCGCGGCCAGCGCGCGCGCGGCCTTGTGCATGACGATGTCGGCGCGCAGGCTGGCCACTTCGAATTCGCAGCACAGGTGGCTGATCAGGTCGAGCATGGCGTCGTCCAGCACCACCTCCGGCAGCAGGCGCTGGGCGGCCGCGAGCTGGCGGTGCACGGCCTGCTGCTGCGCTTCCCAGGCGGCGCAAAAGGCGGCCGGATCGGCTTCGTAGGCGATGCGCCGGCGCACCACCTCGGAGCGCACCTTCTTGTCGCGCGGCGCCGTCACCTCCACCATCAGGCCGAAGCGGTCCAGCAGTTGCGGGCGCAGGTCGCCCTCCTCCAGATTCATCGTGCCGATCAGCGTGAAGCGCGCCGGATGCCGGATCGACAGGCCCTCGCGCTGCACGGAATTGACGCCCATCGCGGCGACGTCGAGCAGCACGTCGACCAGATGGTCGGCCAGCAGATTGACTTCGTCGATGTACAGCACGCCGCGATGCGCGGCCGCCAGCAGGCCGGGCTGGAAGGCGCGCTGCGCGCCCTGCAGGGCGCGGGCCAGATCGAGGCTGCCCAGCACGCGGTCCTCGGTGGCGCCCAGCGGCAGCGTGACGAAGGGCACGGCGGACGCTTGCGCGACGCCGTCGCGGCAGGTGTCGCAATGTTCGCAGGGCGCGGCGGCGGCGCAGTTGAAGGCGCAACCGGCGACGCGGCTGATGCGCGGCAGGATGTCGGCCAGGGCGCGCGCGGCGGTGCTTTTCGCCGTGCCCTTGTCGCCGCGGATGAGCACACCGCCCATGCTCGGATCGACCGCGCACAACAGCAGCGCCGCCTGCAATTGCGGCTGCCCGACAATGGCGGAAAAGGGGAAATTCGTGCTTGTCATCTTACTTTCCTATGCGCTGCGCGGCGTCTCGCCGCGCGCCTCCAGCAGGGTTTCACTATTCAGGTACAACTCGCGCAGCTTCTCCAGCGTCTGCGCGCGCGGCTCGGCCCACATGCCGCGCGTGGCCGCCTCCAGCAGGCGCTCGGCGATGGCGTTCTGCGCCCAGGGATTGGCCTCTTGCAGGAATTTCTGCATCTCGGGATCGAAGCCGTAGGCCTGGGCAACGTCCTCGTACATCCAGTCGTCCATGACCTGGGCGGTGGCGTCGTAGCCGAACAGATAATCGACCGTGGCCGTCAGCTCCAGGCCGCCCTTGTAGCCGTGGCGCTGGATGCTGGCCAACCACTTCGGATTCACGACGCGCGACCGGAACACGCGCAGCGTCTCCTCCTTCAGGTCGCGCACCTGGGCGCGCGCCGGATCGTGGCTGTCGCCGAAATAATGGCGCGGCTGCTGCCCGGTCAGGGCGCGGATGGTGGCGATCATCCCACCGTGGAATTGCAGATAATCGTCGCTGTCGAAGATGTCGTGTTCGCGGTTGTCCTGGTTGTGCAGCGCCACCTGCACGCCGCTCAGGCGCACCTTGAAGGCTTCGCGCTGGTCGGCGCCCTGGGCGCCGCGCGCGTAGGCGTAGCCGCCCCAGTTGACGTAGGCCTCGGCGAAGTCGCCGTCCGCCTCCCAGTTCTTATGCTGGATCAGCGGCAGGATGCCGGCGCCGTAACTGCCCGGCTTGGCGCCGAAGACGCGGTAGGCCGAGCGCTTTTCCGCCTCTTCCCGCGGCAGGCCCTGGCCGATCCAGTCGCCCAGTTCGGCCAGATAGTGCTTGCGCACGAAGTTGTGCGTGAGCGGCTCGTCGAGCGCGATGACGGTGTTGACGGCGTCGTCGATCAAATCGATCAATTGCGGGAAGGCGTCGCGGAAGAAGCCGCTGATGCGCGTCGTGACGTCGATGCGCGGGCGTTTCAGCTCCTCCAGCGGAATCACTTCGACGCCGCTCACCTGGCGGCTTTCGGCGCGCCAGACCGGCCGCACGCCGAGCAGCGCGAGGATCTGCGCCACGTCGTCGCCGTGGGTGCGCATCGCGCTGGTGCCCCAGATGCTGATGGCGACGCTTTCCGGATACTCGCCCGTCTCGCGCTGGTGCCGCGTCAGGACCTCGTGCGCCAGTTGCAGGCCGACGCGCCAGGCCGATTGCGAGGGCACGCTGCGCGGATCGACCGAGTAGAAATTGCGCCCGGTCGGCAGGATGTGCGCCATGCCGCGCGTCGGCGAACCGCTCGGGCCGGCCGGCACGTATTCGCCCGCCAGGCCATTCAGCAGATTGTCGATTTCGTCCGTGGCGCGCGCCAGGTTCGGCACCAGTTCGGCGCAGGCGAAGCCGAGCACCTTGCGCAGCGCGTCGAAACGGGCCGCGCCCGGCGCGGCTTGCGGCGCCGCCGTTGGCGCGGCGC
>JANXSQ010000337.1 GCA_025356595.1 Janthinobacterium sp.
CGGGCTTGCCGGTGGCCGTCCATTTCAGGAAGGCGTCGCGGTTGCGCGAGCAGACGTAGACTTTGCCGTTGCCCGAAAAGCGCAGCACGATGCCTTCGCCGCTGGTGACGCTGTTGACGATGTTGCCGATGAAGCCGCCGATGCCGCCGCCGCCGGCGGCGCCGGTGGTGACCGACACCTCGTAGCGCAGCGAACTGTCCCAGCACACGACGTGGGAATTGTCGATGACGACATCCTTGCCGGCCGTGACGTCGAGCTGGAACATGGAGCCGAAGCCGGACACGACGACCTGGCCGCTGCCCGAAGTCTCCATGACGAAGAAGCCGCCCGACTGGGCGAACAGGGCGTTGCCCAGGCTTTGCGTGCGCACCTTCATTTCCGTGCCGGAGGTGGCGGCGACGAAGGCGCCGTCGTTGAGCAGGTACTGGCGCGCGCCGACGTCGACCACCTCGATGGCGCCGGGCAGCATCGGCGAGAGCAGGCAGTCGCCGTCGCCGCGCACCGCTTCGATGTGCTGCTGGAAGAACGATTCGCCGTTGGCGAAGCGGCGCATGATGGCGCTGCCGATGCCGCCGGTCATGCGCCCGCGCAGGTCGAGCGCGGTCTCCATCATGACCATCGCGTCCGACTCGCAATAGATTTTCTCGCCCTGTTTGAGGGCGACGTGGAGGAACGGGTCGACGTCGCCCGTGGTGGTGAATGTTGGCATGTTGCATCTCCCCTGAAGAGGGCGGGGCGGAGCCCCAAAAAAAAGCCGCCTGAACAAGGTTTCAGGCGGCTGTGCGAGCACTGGAAACGCTTAGGCGTTGACGCCGAAGGAGCGCGCCAGGGGGCCGAGGCCGCCTTTGAATCCCTGGCCGATGGCCTTGAACTTCCACTCGCCGTTGTTGCGGTAGACTTCGCCGAACACCATCGCCGTTTCCGTCGAGCCGTCCTCGGACAGGTCGTAGCGGGTGATTTCCTTTTCGCCCTCGGCGTTCATGCAGCGGATGAAGGCCTTGCCGACCATGCCGAAGTTCTGCTTGCGCGCTTCGGCGTCGTGGATGGTGACGCTGATGGTGATGCGCTCGATCTCGGCCGGCACGCGTTCCAGGTCGATGACCAGGCGCTCATCGTCGCCTTCGCCTTCGCCGGTCTGGTTGTCGCCCGTGTGGGTGACGGAGCCGTCGGTCGATTTCAGGTTGTTGTAGAAGATGAAGTCGGCGTCGCCGCGCACCTTGCCGTCGGCTTTGAGCAGGAAGGCGCTGCCGTCGAGGTCGAAGGTGGAGCCGTCGGTGACGCGCGGATCCCAGCCCAGGCCGATGATGACTTTTTTCAGGTTGGGCGCTTCCTTGCTCAGATTGACGTTGCCGCCTTTTTGCAGACTGATTGCCATAATTGAAGCTCCTTTTGTTGAGTTAAAACCGCATGGTGACTGCTATTTGCGCATCGCGCCGCGAAAACGGCCGATGTACTTCTACTATATTGGGCTTGTGTGCGGAAAATCAATCCTGCAGCACCAGTTCTTTTTTGTAGCGGATCGACGACCACAGCGAGAGTAGGATGAAGGCGACGCCGGACAGGCCGGTGAACCATTCCGGAATGTGGAACTTGACGCTGGCGAGCATGATCAGGGCCAGGATGCCGATGGCGTAATGGGCGCCGTGCTCGAGGTAGACGAATTCCTCCAGCGTGCCCTTGTGCACCAGGAACACCGTCAGCGAACGCACGAACATGGCGCCGATGGCCAGGCCGAGCATGATGACGACGACATCGTTGGTGATGGCGAAGGCGCCGATGACGCCGTCGAAGCTGAAGGAGGCGTCCAGCACCTCCAGGTAGAGGAAGCCGCCGACGCTGCCGCGCGAAATCAGTTTGCCGATGGTGGGATCGCTTTCCTCCTCCTCCAGCAGGCCGCTGACCCAGCCGACCGCGACATACACGGCGACGCCGACCACGCCGGCCGTCAGCACGCTCAGCTTGCGCGCCTCGGGCACCATGGACATGCAGGCGAAGACGGCGCCCAGGGTGAGCAGGATGGCCAGGCCTTCGCTGCCGTGCGCGCCGAGTTTTTCCTCGATCCAGCCCAGCCAGTGGAGCTCCTTCTCCTCGTCGAAGAGGAAGTTGAGGAAGACCAGCAGCAGGAAGGCGCCGCCGAAGGCGGCCACCTCGGCGTGGTTCTCCGTCAGGTGGCGGGCGTACTCGAGCGGGGTGGTGGTGGCCATGGTCCACACGTCGAACAGGCCCAGGCCGGTGGCGACGGAGACGATCAGCAGGGGGAACAGCAGGCGCATGCCGAACACGGCGACCAGGATACCCACGGTGAGGAAGAGCTTTTGCCAGAAATCGTTCCAGTGGCGCAGCACGGAGGCGTTGACGACGGCGTTGTCGAAGGACAGCGAGACCTCCATCACGCCCAGCACGGCGGCGATCCACAGGGCCTGCAGGGCGCCGGCCGAGCCGCCGTGGCTGTAACCCCACCAGCCGGCGAGGGCCATCAGGACGAGGGTGACGAAAAAGGAAAGCCGGAAATGCTGCATGTGTAAGCCCCGCAAAAAAAGAAAATTGAATCGGTCACGCCGCGCCGCCCCGCGCTTGGGCGGGATGGACCGGGTCGCCGGGAGGGCGGCGCCGGAACAATGTCGTCCCGCCCGCCAGCGCCGCGGGGCCTGCTGCGGCCCTGCGCGGCCTGGCGCCGCGAGCGTTCCATTGTCCAAGCGGGTTTTCCCCGACGCCTTGGCGTATTTTAATTGTTGTATATGACGCCATGATTTTATATGAATGCCCGGCGGCGGGGGGATTTGTGCGCGCCGGGCCGCTCCGGCGGGGCGTGCCAATCTGCGATAATTGCGCCTTGCGCCCGCGCGCGGCCCTGCCCACAACAACTAAAAAGGAAACACCTTGGACATCGCTTATCTCGTCACCCCCCTGGTCACCTGGACCCTGGTCGGCCCGATCAAGTTCTTGATCAACAGCGCGCGCACGCGGCAGTGGGCCTTCGGCCTGGTCGGCAACGGCGGCTTTCCCAGCAACCACAGCGCCGTCGTCTCCAGCATGGCGACGCTGATCGCGCTGCGCGAGGGCATCGGCGCGCCGGCCTTCGGCGTCGCCGTGACGCTGGCCTTCATCGTCATCATCGACGCCAACAGTCTGCGCCAGCACGTCGGCAAGCAGGCGGCGGCGATCAACCGCATCGGCAAGGACGGCGCCGGCCACACCTGGTTGCGCGAGCGCATGGGCCACACCATCGTCGAAATCGCCGGCGGCCTGTGCACCGGCGTCGCCATCGCCTTCGCCATCAACGCCGTGCTGGGGCGCGGCTGGTAAACCGCTTCGCCGCACCGCCCGAGCCGCACCCTGCGCGCCGGGGCGGGATGCCGGGCGCGCCTCCCGCGCCACCGTTCTTTGCCCTTCGCGGCGCCGTCCAGGCGCCGTTTTTCACCTTTCACTCCCTTCAAAGCGCGTTTCGGCCGGCCAAAGCCGCCTTCCGTCCGCTCGCCGATTGACGCCGCCGGGCGCCTCGGTAATACTTCGCATCTTGCAGTTTTAATAAATAATTCCGTCGGCATTTCATACCAATAATTTTCGGAGATTTTCCCTATGTTGCGCAAAACCATATTCGTTCTCGCGGTCGCGTCGACCCTGGCCGCTTGTAGCAAGGGCCCGCAGGAGCCGGGCAAGGCCGGCGAGCAGAAGGCCGGCGCGACGGTCGAGCGCAATTTGCTCATTTCTCCGGAAGATGTGCTGACGATACAGAGCAATGCGCTGGCCTCCGGCCCGGTCATCACCGGCTCCGTCCAGCCCGAGCGCAACGCCGACCTGCGCGCCGAGGTGTCGGCCGTGGTGATCCAGGTGCTCAAGGAGAACGGCGAGAGCGTCAAGCGCGGCGATCTGCTGGTGCGCCTGGACGACACGGCGATACGCGACAGCATGCAGTCGGCCGAGGCGGCCAGCCGCGCGGCCGCGCAGACGCTCGAGCAGGCCGAGCGCACCTTCCAGCGCCTGAAGACGCTGCGCGGCTCCGGCATGGCGTCGGCGCAGGCGCTGGACGACGCCGAAAGCCGGCGCAACAACGCGCAGAGCGACCTGGCCGCCGCCAAGAGCCGCTCGGCCCAGGCCGGCCAGCAGTTGCAGCGCACCGGCGTGCGCGCGCCCTTCGACGGCGTGGTCAGCGAGCGCAAGGTGTCGAACGGCGACACGGCGCAAATCGGCAAGGAATTGATCAAGGTGATCGATCCGACCAGCATGCGCTTCGAGGGCCTGGTGTCGGCCGACAAGATCGGCGTCGTCAAGGTGGGCCAGCCGGTGCGCTTCCGCATCAACGGTTATCCGGGCCAGGATTTCGCCGGCAAGGTCAAGCGCGTCGATCCGGCCGCCAACCCGGTCACGCGCCAGGTCGTGGTGCTGGTCGATTTCAGCGACAAGACGCAGCCGCGGGTGGCCGGCCTGTACGCCGAGGGCCGCATCGAGGCCGACAGCGTGCCGGCGCTGATGATCCCCGACGCCGCCCTGGTGCAGGCGGGCGACAAGGCGTTCGCCTGGCGCCTGAAGGGCAAGACGCTGAGCAAGGTGGCGCTGCAGATCGGCGTGCGCGACGAGCGCACCGGCTACAAGGAGGTGCGCGCCGGCCTGGCCCAGGGCGACCTGGTGCTGCGCAGCCCGAGTTCGAGCTTCAAGGACGGCCAGCAGGTCGAATTGGCCGCCGCCAAGCCGGCGCCGGCCGCCTCCGCCGTCGCCAGCAAAGGAAACTAAGCGATGTTCCTCTCCGATTTCAGTATCAAGAAGCCGATCGCGACGATCGTGCTGATCGTGGCGATGATGTGCCTGGGCCTGCTGGCCATCAAGAAGCTGCGCGTCAACCAGAATCCCGACGTGGAACTGCCGATGATCGTCGTCAGCATTCCGTATCCGGGCGCCTCGCCGGAAACGGTCGAGCGGGAAATCGTCAACCGCCTGGAGAAATCGCTGCAAAGCATCAGCGGCGTGACCAAGGTGGGCAGCGAGGCGGCCGAGGGCGCCGCCACCATCGAGATCGAGTTCAGCTTCAAGAAGAACCTGATCGAGGCCTCCGACGAGATCCGCAACGCCATCGCGGCGGTGCGCTACAAGCTGCCCGTCGAGATGCGCGAACCGATCCTGCAGCGCATCGACCCGGCGGCCCAGCCGGTGATGCAGATGGCGCTGTCCTCGTCGAGCCAGAGCCACGCCGAGATTTCCCGCCTGGCCGAGGACGTGCTGGTGGACCGCCTGCGCGCCGTCGACGGCGTCTCCGTGGTCAGCACCGGCGGTTCGCTGAAGCGCGAGCTGAGCGTGCTGCTGCGCGCCGAGAAGCTGCGCGAGTTCAACGTCTCGGTGGGCGAGGTGGTGCAGGCGCTGCGCAACCAGAACACCAACGCGCCGGTCGGCAAGGTGCGCGGCCTGCTCGACGAGAAGAGCATCCGCCTGGTCGGGCGGATCGAATCGCCGGCCGACTTCGAGCAGGTGGTCATCAAGCGCCGCGGCGAGGAGATCGTCCGCCTGGCGCAGGTGGCCACCATCGAGGACGGCTTCGCCGAAATGAACAGCGTCAGCATCCGCAGCGGCAAGCCGAACGTCGGCATCTGGGTCACCCGCACGCGCGACGCCAGCGCCGTCAGCGTCGCCGCGCGGGTGCGCGAGGCGGTCGCCGAGATCCGCAAGACCCTGCCCAAGGGCACCACGCTGGACATCACCCGCGACGGCGGCGACGACGCCCAGCGCAGCCTGAACAACGTTATCGAGTCGCTGGTCTTCGGCGCCGTGCTGACCATCTTCGTCGTCTACGCCTTCCTGAACTCGTGGCGCTCGACCCTGATCACGGCGCTCAGCCTGCCGACCTCGGTGATCGCCGCCTTCATCGCCGTCTGGTTGTGCGGCTTCACCCTGAACTTCATGACCCTGCTCGGCCTGTCGCTGGCGATCGGCGTGCTGATCGACGACGCCATCGTGGTGCGCGAAAACATCGTGCGCCACATGCAGATGGGTTCGGACCGCCGCAAGGCCGCGCTGGAGGGCACGGCCGAAATCGGCATAGCGGTGGCCGCGACCACCTTCTCCATCATCGCCGTCTTCATTCCGGTGGCCTTCATGCCGGGCGTCTCGGGCGAATGGTTCCGTCCCTTCGCGCTGACGGTGACCTGCTCGGTGCTGGTCAGCCTGGCCATTTCCTTCACGCTGGACCCGATGCTGTCGGCCTACTGGGGCGACCCCGCCGACCACCACACGGCGCCGAAGACCGGCCTGAGCAAGCAACTGGCGCGCTTCAACGACTGGTTCGACCACCAGGCCGACCGCTACGGCCAGGTGATCGCCTGGGCGCTGCACCACCGCCGCTGGATGGCCGCCATCGCCCTGGGCAGCCTGGTGGGCGCGCTGACGCTGCACCACTTCTTCGGCGGTTCGAGCTTCCTGCCGGCGGCCGACCAGGGCTTCCTGAAGATCGAGGTGCGCACGCCGTCCTCGAGCAGCCTGGAATACGCGCGCCTGAAGATGGAGAAGGCCGCCGAACTGGCGCGCGGCATCCCCGAGACGCAGGACACCAATAGCCGCATCAGCGCCAACGGCGGCAGCATTTATGTCGACATCGGCAAGCGCCAGAAGCGCAAGCGTTCGGCGAAGGAGGTGGCGGTCGAGTTGCGCGCCAAGATGAACCGTCTGGTGGGCGCCGAATACGTCGTCCTGGACGACTTGAACGGCGGCGCGCAAAAGCCCATCCAGGTGGAGTTCACCGGCCCCGATTCGCGCAAGCTGATCGAGATCACCTCGGCCTACATGGAGAAGTTGCGCCAGGTGCCGGGCGCGGTCGACGTCGGCCTGTCCGAGCAGGACGCCAAGAACGAGTTGCGCATTGAGCTCAACCGCGGCCTGGCGAATTCGATGGGCATCTCCGTCGGCGACGCCGCGCAGGCGCTGCGCGTGGCCTTCGCCGGCGTGGAGGTGGGCGACTGGGTCGATCCGACCGGCGAATCGCGCGACGTCGCGGTGCGCCTGCATCCGGACGACCGGGTCGGCGCGGAAAACATCGAGCGCCTGCCGATCGCCGTGGCGGGCACCAGCCAGATGGTGCCGCTGGACCAGATCGCCGCGATCACGATGGGCAAGGGCCCCTCGACCATCGAGCACAAGAACGGCAAGCGCACCATCACCGTTTCGGCCAACGCCCAGGGCCGCTCGAACGGCGAAGTGACCAGCGACGCGATGAAGCTGGCCAAGGCCATCGACTTCCCGCCCGGCTACGGCCTGGCGCTGGGCGGCGCCGGCCAGGACCAGCAGGAATTGTTCACCGAAATGTTCATCGCCCTGGTGATGGGCATAGGCTTGATGTATCTGATCCTGGTGATGCAGTTCGGCTCGTTCACGGCGCCGGTGGCGGTGATGCTGTCGCTGCCGCTGAGCCTGATCGGCGTCGTGCTGGCGCTTATGTTGACCGGCAACACGCTGAACCTGATGAGCTTCATCGGCATCATCATGCTGATGGGCCTGGTGGCGAAGAACGCCATCCTGCTGCTCGACGCGGCGCGCAAGCGCGAGGCCGAGGGCTACGGCCGCGAGGACGCGCTGATGCACGCCGGACGGCTGCGCCTGCGGCCCATCCTGATGACCACCTTCGCCCTGATCGCCGGCATGTTCCCGGTCGCGCTGGGGCTGGGCGAGGGCGGCGAGTTCTACCGTCCGCTGGCGATCGCCATCATCGGCGGCACGATCACCTCGACCATCCTGACCCTGCTGGTGGTGCCGACCTTCTACGACAGCATCGAGATCGCGCGCGACGGCGCCATGGCCAAGTTCCGCCGCCGCGCCGCGCGCTGGCCGGTGCTGCTGGCCTTCCTGATGACCTTCGTGGAGGCGCTGCTGGCGCTGTTGTTCGTGCGCCTGCTGTATCGCCTGCTGATGAAGCTGGTGGGCCTGCTGACGGGGCGCGGCCGCCAAGCCGCGCGCTGAGAGCGCCCGCCACAGGAAGAAGCCCGCCGCGCGCGGGCTTTTTTTCGCTTCGTCGCGCCGATCCGTGAAGAAGTTTTTTTTGTGCGCCGGGGCGGCGCGCCGCTCACCGCGCGGGAATGCCGAGCGCCGCCTCGTACCAGCGCAGCACGCGGCACAGGTGGCCGCGCTCCTCGTCGAGGGCGATGGTGAAGGCGTCCACCATGTCTTCCCGATGCAGTTCGGCGGCCAGCGCGATCAGCGCGGTCCAGCCGGCCTGGTCGGCCAGTTCCGCCGTCAGGATGGCGTGCAGCGCCTGGGCGACGGTCGTGCGCGGCTCGTTGAGCACCAGCACCAGGCCCATGGTCTCGACGCCGGCCAGGTCGGCGCTGGGCGTTTGCGAGGTGGCGTCGCCGCCCAGCGCCTCGATGGCTTGGGCCACGGCCAGGAAGTGGCGCGTCTCGTCGTCGCGCATTTCCTGCAGGTCGGCGCTGGCGACGCCGGCCTCGGGCGTGGCCTCGCACTTGGTGATCAGGGCGTCGTACAGGCGCGCGCTGGTGCGCTCGAAGGCCAGGCGCTCGCCCAGTTTGTCGAGCAGGATCCGCGGCGCGGCGCCGCCCGGCGCGGCGCCGCGCGCGGGGGCCGGCGGCGACACCGAACCGAGCAGGTCGGCCTCGATGATGTAGCCGCTGCGCAGGCGGGCGCTGCCGGCGTCGCCGAAATAGGCTTCCGGCACCGCGCCGTCGAATTCCTGCATGGCGCGGCTGTCGCGCGGCGAGACGCGGATGCCGGTGCGGTTCTGGCCGCTGCCTTCGGTTTGTCGCATGTTTCCCCCGCTCAGTCGATGGCGATCACGCTGCGGTTCAATTCCGTGCCCGGCACCCAGGCGTAGCCGGCGGCCACCGAGTCGCTGGGCGAGCCGTCGCGGTTCATTTGCGCGCGGTAGGCCTTCGAGCGCGCCGTCTCGCGCTTCTTGTCGACGAATTGCGCGCCGCGCGCGCGCAGGCCGGTCTCGTTCTGCAGCACCCGGCGGATGAAGTCACGGTGGCTGTTGAGGGCGATGGCTTCGGGCAACGGGGTCGGCAGCACTTCGGCCGGATCGCGCCGCGCGTGGCGCTTGAACAGTCCGCAAACGAGGTGGAAGTGGCCCAGTTCGTAGTCGAGGAAGCGTTCCCACAGGGCGCGCACGCGGGGATTGCTTTCCTGCAGGGCGCAGCCGTAGTAGTTGTAGACTTCATTGCCCTCGTGCAGCAACCACTGTTCCAGCCAGCCCTCGGCGGGGTCCAGCATGGCCGAGTACTGGGTCAGGTGCTGTTCCTCGATCGAGGCGATCTCGGCGTACAACTGGCGCGCCAGCGGGTCGGAAAACTGCGCTCCGGCGCCCATGTAGTAGTCGCGCGCCTGATAGGCGGCGGCGCCGAGCGTGAGCGCGTGCATCTTGCTCAGCGGCGCAGCCGTGGCGCGCTCGTAGGGCAGGCGCAGATCGTCGGCCGGAGCGCGGTGCGCGAACCTGGTCGGGCGGCCCGGCAGGATGTCGGTGTAGCTTTGCAGGATGTTGTTGGCGTCCTTGCCTTCGAGCCGGTCGAGCAGGGCCGAGTAGCGGTACAGGTGGTCGAGGTGTTCGGGCAGGCCGAAGCGGTAGACCTGGGCCAGGTAGGCGTCCGGCTCGCGCAGGGCCAGCGCCGCCGTCAGTTCGACCGCCAGTTGTTCGTAGGCGATGGTCGTTTCCAGCGGCGAATGGTCGGAGCCGAGCAGGCAGGCGACGGCGGTGGCCTGGTGCTGTTCGGCGCGGCGCACCTCGGCCAGCGCCAGGCGCAGTTCGCCGTTCATGCGCGCGGCCATGTGCTGGAAGCGGACGGCCTCGTTCTCGATGCCGCTCATGAGGATCACGCGCAGGCGGGTGAAGGCGTCGTCGTCGAGTTTGCTGATCGGCTGTTGCACCAATTCGCGCCAGGTGAAGCGCTGGCGCTCCAGCGGACAGCCCGGCGTGTCGTAGAGCTTGAGCATGGCGCCCTCCGTTCCTCCCGTCATCACGGTTAGACAGGGCGGCGGCGCGGCGGTTCTGGCGCGCCGCGCGAACGCCGCGCCGCACGCGCCGCAGGGGGGTCAGGCGGCCTGTTCGGCCTCGTCCAGGTCGGCTTCGGCGTCGTTGTTGAAGACCGCCATGTCGGTCTGTCCCAGCGCGCGGCTGGTCAGCGCGCCGGCCGTGATCGAGCCGCTGACGTTGAGGGCGGTGCGGCCCATGTCGATCAGCGGTTCGATCGAGATCAGCAGGCCGGCCAGCGCGACCGGCAAGTCCATCGCCGAGAGCACGATCAGGGCGGCGAAGGTGGCGCCGCCGCCGACGCCGGCCACGCCGACCGAGCCGATCATGATGATCAGCAGCAGCGGCGCGATGAAGCCCAGCGTGAACGGGTCGACGCCGACGGTGGGCGCGATCATCACGGCCAGCATGGCCGGATAGATGCCGGCGCAGCCGTTCTGGCCGATGGTCGAGCCGAACGAGGCGGCGAAGTTGGCGATGCCCTCGGGGATGCCGAGGCGCTGGGTCTGGGTCTGCACGCTCATCGGGATCGAGCCGGCGCTGGTGCGCGAGGTGAAGGCGAAGGCCAGCACGGGGAAGATCTTGCGCAGGTGGCGCAGCGGGTTCAGGCCGGCGGCGGCGATCAGGCCCAGGTGGACGCCGAACATCAGCAGCAGCGCGCTGTAGGAGGCCAGCACGAAGCCGATCAGTTTCAGGATGTCGGCGTAGCTGGAGCCGGAGACCACCTGCACCATCAGCGCGAAGACGCCGTACGGGGTCAGGCGCAGCACCAGGGTGACCATGCGCATGATGATGGCGTGGGCGACCTTGACGAATTGCTCGAAGGAAGAGAACAGCGCCGGTTTCTTGCTGGCGATGCCGGTGGCCGACAGGCCGACGAAGATCGAGAAGACGACCACGGCGATGGTCGAGGTCTTGCGCGCGCCCGTCATGTCGAGGAAGGGGTTGGCGGGGATGAAGCTGATCAGCATGCTCGGCAGCGAGATCGCCTTCGCCGTCGCCAGCGAGCCCTGCAGGTACTGGCCGCGCGCCACCTCGGCGGCGCTGGCCGTCAGGCCGATGGCGCTCAGGCCGAACAGCTTGGCCATCAGGATGCCGATGGCGGCCGCCACCAAGGTCGTCAGCATCAGGGTGCCGATGGTCAGGGCGCTGATCTTGCCCAGCGAATTGGCGTCCTTCAGCTTGAGGATGGCGGCGATGATGGACACCATGATCAGGGGCATGATGATCATCTGCAGCAGCTTGACGTAGCCGGTGCCGATGATGTCGAGGTAGTCGTTGGTGCCGGCGACGACGGGCGAGGCGGCGCCGAAGACCAGTTGCAGCGCCGCGCCGAGCACGATGCCCAGGCCCAGGCCGGTGAAGACGCGCACGGTGAAGCTGGCGTGGCGGCTTTGCTGGCGGTACAGGAAGGCGCAGGCGGCCAGCGCGATGGCCAGGTTGAGAATGATTTGAAGTGCCATGGAGTGCCCTTGTGTGGTTTCTATTGGGCGGGAGCTTGCGCTGCGCCAGGCGGACATTTTATACAAGTTTTCCCCGCGCCACAGCGGCGCCAAGGCCGGCGCCGCGAATATTAAACCATATCCTTATGCGTCCGGCGCATAAGGGCCGCCGCAGCGGGCCGGGCGGGCCGCGCGCGGCGGTCGCCGGGCCGGCCGTTCTGTTGTATTCTTCCTGAAACGGACTCGAGACTGAACGCCATGCCCGCCCGCCCGCACCCGCCGCGCGCCGCGTCGACCCTGTCGCTGCGCCTCGTCATCGGCCTCACCATCGTGGTCGGCATCGCGCTGGCCTCGGCGCTGGCCTACGCCGAGGCCAGCGCCCGCCTGCGCGAGCAATACACGGCCGACATCCGCCTGGAACTGGAGCGCCTGGCCGCCCTGACGGCGCTGGCGCTGCGCGAGCCGATCTGGCGCTACGAGCCGGAGCAGGCCGACTCGATCATCGAGGCGGCCTTCGTCAACCCCGCCGTGCAAGCCATCGCCGCCGTCGACCAGAAAGGCGCGACCTTCGCGGCGCGCCGCCGGCCCGACCCGGAGCGCCGCGACCTCCTCGATCTGCGGCGCGACATCGTGCGCGAGGGCGTGCGCCTGGGCGAGTTGCGCATCCGCATGTCGACGGCCGGCTATCTGCCGCGGCTGGACGCGGCCAGGTGGCAATACGCGCGCGCCGGCCTGCTGACCATGCTCGGCTCGCTGCTGTTCATCCTCGCCATCATGCACTGGCGCTTCGCCCGGCCGGTGGCGCGCCTCCTGGCCGCCTCGCGGCAACTGGCCGCCGGCCGCCTCGAACTGCCCATAGGCGCGGCGCGCGGCGACGAACTGGGCGCCGTCGCGCTGAGCCTGGAGGAAACCCGCAAGGCCCTGCTGCGCCTGTTCGGCGAGGTCGAGCAGCGCAACCTGGCGCTGCGCGACGCCAACGAACACCTGGAGCAGCGCGTGGCCGCGCGCACCCGCTCGCTGGAGGACGCGCTGGCCGCGCTGGGCCGGGCCCAGCACGACATCATCCAGGTCGAGAAACTCGCTTCGCTGGGGCGCGTCGTGGCCGGCGTCGCGCACGAGCTCAACACGCCGCTGGGCAACGCCCTGACGGTGGCCTGCACCATCGCCGACCTGCACAGGGAATTGCGCGCCGAGGACGCCGCCGGCAAGCTGCGCCGCAGCACCATGCTGAACCTGCTGGAGCGGGCCGACACCGGCTTCGCCATCCTGCTGCGCAACCTCGAGCGCGCCGCCGCCATCGTCCACGACTTCAAGCAAGTAGCCGTCGACCAGACCAGCGACCAGCGCCGCAACTTCGACCTGGCCAGCGTCAGCGGCGAGGTGCTGACCTTGCTCAGCCCGTCCCTGCGCAGCGCCGCCTGCAGCGTGGCGCTGGACGCCGCGCCCGGCCTGCAATGCGACAGCTACCCGGGCGCCTACGGCCAAGTGCTCAGCAACCTGATCATGAACGCCGTGCTGCACGGCTACGCGGACGGCGGCGGCGTGGTTTCGGTGGGGATCCGCCGCCTCGACGCGCACAGCGTGCAACTGCGCGTCGGCGACCTCGGCTGCGGCATGACGGAGGAGGTGCTGAGGAAAATGTTCGACCCCTTCTTCACCACCAGGATGGGGCGCGGCGGCACCGGCCTGGGCCTGAACATCGCGCAGGGCATCGTGGTGCGCATCCTGGGCGGCAGCATCGCCGTCAGCAGCGCGCCGGGGCAGGGCACGACGGTGCTGGTGACGCTGCCGGTGAGCGCGCCCAGCATCGCGGCCTGAACGGCCTCAGGGCATGGGCGCGTCCAGCAATTTGCGCAACTGCCCCGATTTCTCCATCCGCGCCAGTTCGCGGTCGATCAGCGCCTGCAGCGCCGCGCCGAGCGGCGTGGCCCTGGTGAACATCATGTGGAAGGTATTCTCGCCGGCGCCCGGCAGGGGCGCGTGGGCCAGTTCGCCGCCGCGCAGGAAGTCGCGCTCGCCGAGCTTGGCCATGCCTTCGATGACCTCGATGTCCTCGGCGAAGGCGTCGAAGCGCCCCGCGCGCAGCATCTTGACGAGGGCGGGATAGTCGACCGTGCGCATCATCGCGCCGGTGTCGACGCCGGCCAGTTGCGAGTAGGCGTAGCCGGCGATGCCGCCCAGGGTGTAGCGGTTCAGGTCGGCGGGGCGGCGGATCTCGAGCCCCTCCGGGTGGGCGCGGCGCGAGTAGAAATAGTGGTAATGGGTGGCGTAGTAGGGGCGCGAGAACAGGTAGGCGGCGCGCCGCTCGGGATTGCTGGTGGCGCTGAGCAGCATCTGGAAGCGCGCGCCGCCGGCCACTTCGAGCAGGCAGCGTTTCCACGGCAGCAGCTGGATCTCATAGCGGATGCCGTGGCGGGCGAAAATGGCCTCCACCACCCGCAGCGAATTGCCGCGCACCTCCTTGGTCTTGCGGCCGTTCTCGCGCCGGTAGTAGGTGTAGGGCGGCCATTCGGCGACGTCGTCGCAGATGCCGACCCGGCCGCCGCTCAAGGTGGCGGGCGGCGGAGTCGGGGCAGCGCCGTGGGCCGCGCCGGACAGCGCGGCCAGGACGGCGGCCAGCATTAGATAGAGCATCGGAAATCCTTTCGCGCGGCCGGCGGGAGCAGAGGATAAGCGGAAGGCGGCAAAGCCAAGCCGAGCGAGTTGGCTTTGTCATTCCAGGTCAAAATCGCCTTGTTGTTTGCGCTCGGCGATGTCGTAGAGACGCGCGGCTGGATCTACTTGCGCTTCAGCGCAGCAATTGGACTGGAAGCCTGGACGTCGCACTTTGCTTCGATAATTTCCCGAAGCTTGGCCATGACCTCATCGTGGGGAATGGGCGGACGCTGGTCGGCAAGTGACGCTTGAGCTTTAGCCCGAAACCAACGATCGTAGGTCTCGCTGTCTTCAACTGTCGCGAGCGCGGACTCAATCGGTGAAAAATTACTACTCATGGTCTGGCGATTATACGGCAGACCGATTCGATTGCCGCGCGCGGGATCGCGCTTGTTTTGCGGCCAGAACGCAAAAAGCCCACGAACGTAAATTCGTGGGCTTTTTGATGCATCTTGGTAGGCCGTGCGGGATTCGAACCTGCGACCAACGGATTAAAAGTCCGCTGCTCTACCAGCTGAGCTAACGACCCAAGGTAAAACGGTACAACTTGGAAAAGAAAAAAGCCGCACGCACAGACATGCAAGCATCGTTCTTTTCAACTTATTCGTGGTAGGCCGTGCGGGATTCGAACCTGCGACCAACGGATTAAAAGTCCGCTGCTCTACCAGCTGAGCTAACGACCCGAAAAAGATAAAACAACTACGGTAAAACTTCGCGGTAAAAAAATGGTTGCTAACCGAAG
>JANXSQ010000342.1 GCA_025356595.1 Janthinobacterium sp.
CGCCGGCCGGCGGCATGCCGTATTCCAGCGCGCGGATGTAGTCGGCGTCGTAGAACATCGCCTCCTCGTCGCCGGCGTCCTTGGCGGCCACCTGGGCCAGGAAGCGGGCCGACTGGTCTTCGGCGTCGTTCAACTCGGAGAAGCCGTTGGCGATTTCGCGGCCGACCATGAACAGCTCGAAGCGCTCGGTGATGCCGGCCACGGTGTCGGAGGCGCGCGCCAGCGGCGACACTTCGACCGGGTAGTCGATGATGTAGGTCGGTTCCCACAGCTGGGCTTCGGCGGTTTCCTCGAACAGCGCCAGTTGCAGCGCGCCCAGGCCGGCGGTGGCGAAGGGTTTGACGCCGAACTTCTGCAGTTCGGCCTTGATGAACGCGGCGTCGTGCAGTTGTTCGTTGGTGTAGTGCGGCGCGTACTTGTTGATCGCGCCGACGATGGTCAGGCGCTGGAAGGGCTTGCTCAGGTCGAGCGCGCGCCCGCCGTAGCTCAGCTCGGCCGTGCCGTGGGCGTCGATGGCCGCCTGGCGGATGACGGCTTCGGTGAAGTCCATCAACCACTTGTAGTCTGTGTAGGCGGCGTAGAACTCCATCATCGTGAATTCCGGATTGTGGCGGATCGACACGCCCTCATTGCGGAAGTTGCGGTTGATTTCGAAGACGCGGTCGAAGCCGCCCACCACCAGGCGCTTCAGGTACAGCTCGGGCGCGATGCGCAGGAACATCTGCATGTCGAGCGCGTTGTGGTGGGTGACGAAGGGTTTCGCCGCCGCGCCGCCGGGGATGGTGTGCAGCATCGGCGTCTCCACCTCCATGAACTCGTTCTTCTCCATGAAGCGGCGGATCGAGGCGATGGCGGCGGTGCGCGCCTTGAAGGTGCGGCGCGTCTCTTCGTTCATGATCAGGTCGACGTAGCGCTGGCGGTACTTGGTTTCCTGATCGGCCAGGCCGTGGAATTTGTCCGGCAGCGGGCGCAGCGACTTGGTGATCAGGCGCAGTTGCGTCGCCTTGATGGTCAGCTCGTCGGTCTTGGTCTTGAACAGCGTGCCGGTGACGCCGAGGATGTCGCCCAGGTCGTAGTGGTGCAGGGCGGCCATGGCCGCCTCGCCGGTCAGGTCGAGCGTGGCGTAGATCTGGATGCGCCCGTCGGCGCGCGGGCCGGAGGCGTCCTGCAGCGTGGCGAAGGCGGCCTTCTTGCCGGCTTCGCGCTTGAGCATCATGCGCCCGGCCAGCACCACCGTCACCGGCTCGGCTTCCAGCTCTTCGCGGGTCTTCGCGCCGTACAGGGCGTGCAGGTCGGCGGCCTTGTGCTGCGGACGGAAATCGTTCGGGAAGGCGATGCCTTCGCTGCGCAGCGTGGCCAGCTTGGCGCGGCGCTCGGCGATGATCTTGTTTTCGTCCGGGGCTGCGGCTTGTTCTTGGATATCCGTGGTCATGGTGTGTTCTGTCTTAGGTAATTAAATGAAGGGTGCGGGCGGGACGCCGGCGAACAGCGCCGCGACGCTGAGGGCGCGGAAGTCGGCGGCGACGCAGATGACGTTGTCGAATTCGGCGAAGGCCGCGGCCGGCAGCGTGGTGGTCAGCACCACCGCGCGCATGCCGGCGCGGCGCGCCGCCTCGACGCCCAGCGGCGCGTCCTCGAAGACGATGCAGTGCTCGGGCAGGGCGCCGGCGCGCTGCGCCGCCATCTCGAAGATGTCCGGATGCGGTTTGCCGCGGCGCACGTCGGCGGCGCCGACGATGGCGTCGAAACGCCCGTGCAGGCCCAGGCCGTCGAGCGTGAAGGCGACGTTCTCGCGCGGCGCGGCCGTGCCCACCGCCAGCGCCACGCCGTCGGCGCGGGCGGCGGCGATGAGCGCCTCGAAACCGGCCACGCTGGCCAGGTGCGGCGCGTACAGCTCGCGGTAGACGGCTTCCTTCTCCGCCATCAGCGTCACCTGTTCGTGGTCGCTGAGGCCGGCGCCGAGGTAGGCGCTGAGGATCTCGTGGCCCTGGCGGCCGGCGGTGTCGCGGAAGAACGCGTCCTCATCGATGACATGGCCGTGGCGCTGGAAGAACGTCGCCCAGGACCGGGTGTGGAAAGCCATGTTGTCGACGATCGTGCCGTCCATGTCGAAGATGAATGCGCGCTGCGGAGAAGTCATCGTTTATACGCCTTGTTTGAGGGAAGCCGAAATGAACTCGTCGATATCGCCGTCCAGCACGCCCTTGGTGTTGCCCGTCTCGAAGCCGGTGCGCAAATCCTTGATGCGCGACTGATCGAGGACGTAGGAACGGATCTGGTGGCCCCAGCCGACGTCGGTCTTCGAATCCTCCAGCTTCTGCTGCTCGCTCATGCGCTTGCGCAGTTCGTGCTCGTACAGGCGCGACTTCAGCATCTCCATCGCTTCGGCGCGGTTGCGGTGCTGGCTGCGGTCGTTCTGGCACTGCACCACGATGCCGGTCGGCGCGTGGGTCATGCGCACGGCGGAGTCGGTTTTGTTGATGTGCTGGCCGCCGGCGCCGGAGGCGCGGTAGGTGTCGACGCGGATGTCGGCGGGATTGACGTCGATCTCGATCGAATCATCCACCTCCGGATACACGAACAGGCTGCAGAACGAGGTGTGGCGGCCGTTGGCCGAATCGAAGGGCGACTTGCGCACCAGGCGATGGACCCCGGTCTCGGTGCGCAGGAAACCGTAGGCGTGATCGCCCTCGACTTTCAGCGTGGCCGTCTTGATGCCGGCGATCTCGCCGTCGGACTGTTCGAGGATCTCGACCTTGAAGCCCTTGCGTTCGCAATAGCGCAGGTACTGGCGCAGGATCATCGAGGCCCAGTCCTGGGCTTCGGTGCCGCCGGCGCCGGCCTGGATGTCGATGAAGCAGTTGTTCGGGTCCATCGGATTGTTGAACATCCGGCGGAACTCCATGCCCTCGACGACCGCCTTGATCGCGTCGGCGTCGACGATGACCGATTCCAGCGTCTCGTCGTCCTGCTCCTCGCGCGCCATGGCGAACAAATCGCTGGTGTCGCGCAGATCGGCGTCGGCCTTGGTCAGCGTGAAGACGATGGCTTCCAGCGCCTTCTTCTCCTTGCCGAGGTCCTGGGCGCGCTTGGGATCGTTCCAGACGGTCGGATCCTCTAATTCCTCATTGACTTGCTCTAGTTTCTCTGACTTGGTATCGAAGTCAAAGATACCTCCGAAGTTCGGCTTCTCGGATCGTCAGATCGGAGAGCAGGGCGGAGAGGGTGTTGATGCGTTCGGCTTCCATAATTTTCTTCTTCTAGGGTGAAATCAAACCTTGGATTATACCCGAGCGTGCCGGCAAAGCCCGCGACTATCACGCAAGCAGGCCGCGATCGGCTCTGGACTGGATGCAAACTTGGCATTATGCTGCGCTTGCCTTTTCATTCACCCGGATACCTTCATGCCCGTTCGCCGCCGCCTCGCCCTGTTGCCCCTGCTCTTATCCGCCTGCGCCGCCGCGCCGCCGCGCGCCGTGCCGGCCGGCAGCAGCGCCACGCTGGCCCTGCTGGAGACGACCGATCTGCACGCGAACGTGCTCAGTTACGATTACTACAAATTGCGCCCGGAGCCCTCGATCGGGCTGGAGCGCACCGCGACGCTGATCCGCCAGGCGCGCGGTGAATTCGCCAACACCCTCCTGCTCGACAACGGCGACGCGATCCAGGGCACGGCGCTGGCCGACTACCAGGCGCTGGTGCAGCCGCTGCGCTGCGACCAGACCCTGGCCATCTACAAGGCGCTGAACGCGCTGGGAGTGGACGGCGCCGGCATCGGCAACCATGAGTTCAACTACGGCCTGGCCTTCCTGAACCAGGTGACGGGCAGCCAGTTCCAGGTCGAGGGCGTCGACGCGACGCAGCCGCGCTGCGCCGGGCCGCGCTTTCCGCAGGTGCTGGCGAATGTGTACAGCGCGCGCACGCGCCAGCCCCTGTTCGCGCCCTACCACATCATCGACAAGCGCATCAGCGCCGTCGGCCCGGACGGCCGGCCGCTCAGCGCCACCCTGCGGGTCGGCATCATCGGCTTCGCGCCGCCGGCCATCCTGGCCTGGGACAAGCGCTGGTTGGACGGCAAGGTGTACACCGAGGGCGTGCGCGAGACGGCGCAGAAGTACATCCCGGAGATGCGCGCCAAGGGCGCCGACCTGGTGGTGGCGATCTCGCACGGCGGCCTGGACGACGCGCCGTACACGCCGGCGATGGAGAACGCCAACTACTATCTGGCGCAGGTGCCCGGCGTCGACGCGATGCTGATCGGCCATTCGCACCAGGCCTTCCCGAACCCGGACAGCGCCGTGCCGCAGTTCAATCTGCCGGGCGTGGACAAGGCGCGCGGCACGGTGCTGGGCGTGCCGACGGTGATGGCCAATTTGTGGGGCAAGCACCTGGGCGTGATCGGCCTGCGCCTGCGCTTCGACGGCGCCGCCTGGCGCGTCGACCGGGCGGCCACCACCGTTGAGGCGCGCGCCACCGTGGGCGCCGACGGCGCCGTGGTGGCGGCCGATCCGGCCATCGCCGCGCTGGTCGCCGAGGAGCACGCGGCGACGCTGCGCTATGTGCGGGCGCCGATCGGCACGACGGAGTTCCGCATGTCGAGCTATTTCGCCGACGTCGGCGACGTCAGCGCGATCGAAGTGGTGAACCAGGCCCAGGGCGCGTACCTGGCGCGCTACGTGCAGGCCAATCTGCCGCAGTACGCGCAGCTGCCGGTGCTGTCCATGTCCTCGCCCTTCAAGAGCGGCTCGGCCGGGGTGGGCGACTACACCGACGTCAAGGCGGGCGCGCTGGCGCTCAACAACGCCGCCGATCTCTACCTGTATCCGAACGCCCTGTACGGCGTGAAGCTCAACGGCGCCGAGCTGAAGGCCTGGCTGGAGCGCGCGGCGGAACGCTTCAACACCATCGACCCGGCCCGCGCGGCGGAGCAGGAACTGGTCAATAGCGCGCACCCGAGCTACAACTTCGACGCCCCCAGCAGCGCCGACATCAGTTACCAGATCGACGTCACGCGGGCGCCGGGGCGGCGCATCGTCGCGCTGCTGTATCGCGGCCAGCCGGTCGGGGCGGCGCAGCAATTCCTGGTCGCGACGAACAACTACCGCGCCAGCGGTGGCGGCAATTTCCCCGGCCTGGACGGCAGCAAGACGGTGCTGGCCGCGCCGGACGACAACCGCGCGGTGCTGATCGCCTACATCGCGGCGGCGGGCCAGCTGACGCGGGCGCGCAACGGCTCGGCGCGCAGCTGGCGCTTCGCGCCGGTGGCGACCAAGGGACCGGTGGTGTTCCATTCGGCGCCCGGCATGCTCGCGCTGGCGCGCGAGGCGGGCCTGGACAACGTCTCGCTGCTGCGCGCCGACGACGGCGCCGGCAAGGGCTTCGCCCTGTACGCCGTCGATCTGGCGCGCTGAGGGCGGGGCGGCGCAGCCTTAGCCCGGCTTGGGCGTGAGGCCTCAGTGCAGCGAGGGTTTTTCCTGCTGCACCAGAATGAAGGGATTGACGACCACGGCCCACAGCGAGGCGTCGCTCTCCTGCCAGCTTTGCGCCTGCTGGTCCGACACCTTCATCACCTTGCCGTCGGCCATCCACTGGACGATGGTGGCCTTGTCGTCGTGCGAGATGCGCACGGCCACCTCGACCAGATCGAGTTCATTGGCGACATAGACGACGGTGCCGGCGGCGAAGTGCTTCTCCAGCTCGCTCCACTGCAGGCGCGCCGTCTCGCGGTTCACTTTCAGGCGCAGATCGGTGTCATTTTCGGGTTTGGTTTGCATGGTCATATTCGTACTCGTCGGTTTCCGGGTGAGGGGCCGCGCGTTCAGATCGTCTCGATCCGCGGCGTCGGCCCACCCTCCCATGTTAACCGATAGGCGGCGCCTTTGCGCACATTGCCCACCAGGGCGGGCCGGAAGCAGGCCAGATTGATGCCGCCGGGCCGGCGCACGCTGGGGAAGATCAGGCCCAGCGCGCCCGCTTCGAGCAGGCGCGCGCCCAGGCGCTGCGAGGCCAGGTAGCTGGCCGGGTCGAGGCAGGCCGCATAGGCGTGCGCGCCGCGCAGGTCGTGGAAGGGCGCGCCGAAGTCGGCCAGCATGCTCTGGTAACTGACGCTGTCGGCGAAGCGGCCGATTTCCTGGTACTCGACGGTCTTGTGGAAGCTGATCTCGGCCAGCGCCGTGGCGGCGTCGAAGGCGCAATACCAGGCGCCCCGCTCGCCGTCGTTGAAGCGGCTGCCCTCCGGACGGGCGTAGGTGTAGGCGGCGTTGACGATGCGGAAATGCGGCACGCCGAACACCAGCTCGTCGACGCCGATGCCGGGCGCGCCGCCCGACTCGGCGATCAGGCGGGCGTTGGTGGCGTTGTCGAGTTCGAACAGGTCGCGCAACTCGGCGTCGTCCCCGGCCAGCGGGGCCAGCACCGAATCCTCGGTCTCGGCGAAGCGCGACTGGATCAGGCGGCAGGTGTCGAGCTGGCGCAGGGCCGTCAGCGGCGGCAGGGCGGGCGCGGCCGGACTCACAGGCCGCCGCGGCGGGCGTCGAGCAGCTTGCGCACCGTCTGCATCGCCAACAGGCCGCCGCCCAGCATCTGCGCCAGCGGCGTGCGGCCGGCGAAGACGGCGTTGCTGTTGGGCAGAGTCACCCATTCATCGGCCAACTGCGCGCCGTACAGGATGTGCAGCGCCTTGTAGATGCCCAGCAGATAGGAGATGCGCGTGATGCGGTCCACGTCCAGCACCCGCTGGGGCTGCTTCTTCCACTCATAGTAGGCGCTGCTGGAGATGCCGCCGAGCAGCTCGCGGGCATCCTCGTCGCGCAGCCGCCAAGCGGCGGCCAGCTTGAAAAATCCCTTCAGCGCCGAGGCGGACAGGCGCTGCCGCTCCTCCTTGGCGTTCAGGTCCACCAGCGGCGTCGGTTCGAAGCGGCTTTTCGGATAGGCGTAGGCGAGGTTCATGGATGCTCCTTTAATGGATCATTTATACACCTATTCCGGATTCACTTCAAGCGCCCCCTTAAAACCGGCTCGTCAATCGTTGCCGCTCGGCAATTATGATATTTGTGTTCCCTCAAGAAACTTTATGGTGTTTTCTGCGAGTATGAGCGGGTAGCCGGAGGGCGGCCAAGGAGCGTGATGATGGAACAAGTTTTGTGCTTTTCACTCGATGAGGCGGACGTCCTGGACTTGGGGGCGCTGGCCGCCGCGGTGCGGCCGCTGCCGGCGCCGCCGGCGCCGCCGCCG
>JANXSQ010000360.1 GCA_025356595.1 Janthinobacterium sp.
GCTCCGGCACCAGCGCGCAGACGCGCGTGCCGGAGCCGGGCGCGCGCGACACATAGGCCTCGGCGCGCAGGCGGTCGAAGACGGCTTCGACGGTGCCGCGCGACAGGCGCCAGCGCGCCGCCAGCGTGCGGCTGGATGGCAGGCGGCTGCCCGCCGGCAGCACCTGGCCGAGGATGGCGTCGCGCAGCGCCGCGTAGGCGCCCTCCTGCTTGCCGGCGCCGGCGCCGTGCAAGGCGGCCGGCTGCGGCAGATCCAGCGGTACGGCGACTTTTCCGCGCGTCATAGTGGTCCAATCGAATAGTTTGTATACGGTACTTCGCATTAAACCACAATGACCGTATCGTGCACACTCAGGCGGCTCGTCGGGCCGCGCTCTCGCTGGAGCCACGATGCACAAGAACAAAGAACTACCACCCTGGGCCTGGACCGCCATCCTGCTGACCCTGGTATGCCTGCCGCGCGTCAGCATCGACATCTACCTGCCCTCGCTGCCGGCGATGGCCGACGCGCTGCGCGCATCGGACGCGCAGATGCAATTGACGCTGACCCTGTACATGGCCGGCTCGGCCCTGTCGATGCTGCTGTGCGGACCGCTGGCCGACCGCTACGGGCGCCGCCCGGTCATGCTGGCCGGCACCGTGGTCTACCTCCTGGCCACCCTCGCCTGCGCCTGCGCGCAGAGCGCCCCCGTCATCATCGCCGCGCGCCTGTTCCAGGCCCTGGGCGGCTGCAGCGGCACCCTGATCGGCCGCGTCATGGTGCGCGACCGCTTCGCCCCCGACGTGCAGGCGGGCATGCTGAGCCGGATCTCGATGGGCATGGCGCTGTCGCCCGTCGTGGCGCCCTTGATCGGCAGTCTGATCGCGCTGGCGCTGGGCTGGCGCGGCGTCTTCGCCACCCTGGCGGCGGTGGCCCTGCTTGCCCTCGCCGTCGTCGCCCTGCTGCTGCCGGAGACGCGCCCGGCGGCGGCGGCCGGCGCGCCTCCCGCCGGCACCGTCGCCGTCTACCTGCGCCTGCTGCGCGACGCCTACTTTCTGCGCTACGCGCTGGCCATCGGCTTCGTCTACTGCACCTACTTCCCCTTCATCGCCGAATCCTCGCTGCTGCTGCAACGCACCCTGCACCTGTCGGCGAGCGCCTACGCGCTGGTCTTCGGCGCCACCGTGACGGGCTACCTGATCGGCTCGAACCTGTTCCGCCGCCTCCACGCGCGCCACGGCGC
Organism: Janthinobacterium sp.; assembly: GCA_025356595.1. GTDB lineage: Bacteria > Pseudomonadota > Gammaproteobacteria > Burkholderiales > Burkholderiaceae_D > Janthinobacterium. The sequence goes on from JANXSQ010000360.1 coordinate 1,223, forward strand.
CGACCGCCTGATCGGCGCCGCCGTGGCCGTCAACGCCGGCGGCGCCCTGCTGCTGCTCGCCTGCACGACGTGGTATCCGCAGGCGCTGGCGGCCATCGTCGGGCCGATGTTGTTGATTATCCTGTCGGTCGGCGTGGCCATTCCGGCCTGCCAGTTCGCCGTCCTGCAACCCTACGCGGCCATCGCCGGCACCGCCTCCGGCCTGTTCTTTTTCATCCAGATGGCCATCACGACGCTGTGCGGCTTCGTCGTCGGCCAGATGTCCGACGGCAGCGCGCGGCCGATGGCCGGGGTGACGGCGGCGGCCAGCGCGGCGCTGTGCGCGGGATGGCTGGCCTTGCGCGGGCAAAAAGTCCAGCGCGCGGCGCCGGGCGGCGCGGCGGCATCGGCACAATAGGCGGGACGGGAAAGGCGGGCGCATCGCAAGGGACGCGTATTTTCAAAAAAAACAGGTGCGATAGCAACACCAGCCACAGCGGGAAATAATATCTGAATATGCCTGATCGGCGCTGACTTGGAGGAAACCGGAGTAAATAGACGACGAAATGAAATCACAGAATCGATCTGTAACTCATTGCTTTGATTGAAGAATTTTGGTGCGGCTGGCGGGGATCGAACCCACGACCCTTGGCTTCGGAGGCCCAAATTAGCGCTAGCATCCATGGGCTTTAGCGATATATTTCACCTTTATTGGCACAATTTTGGCACACTGTTGCCTCATTTCAATGCTGCCAATAAACACTATGCCCACCATCCGTAAAAAAGGCGAAGGCCAGTACCACGTACAAATTCGCAAGCGCGGCTACCCGACCCAGACCAAGACCTTCACCAAAGAAGCCGACGCCAGGCGCTGGGCAACCATCATCGAGTCCGAGATGGAGCGCGGTGTGTTCGTATCTCGTACTGAGGCCGAAGCAACACTCGTCAAAGACGTGCTACAACGATTCGCCACCGAAGTACTACCAACCAAGCGCAGCGAGCAGTCGGACAAATCTCGCATTAAGACATTAATGGTGGCATTTGGAGATTATCGCCTGGCCAGCTTGAACTCCACCCAGGTCGCAAGGTTTCGTGACCAACGCTTGAAACTCGTCGGGCCGCAATCGGTAATTCACGAAATCAATTTGCTGAACCGGGTTCTTAAAGCAGCTGAGGTACCCTGACTTTTTCGGACACTCTAGTTTGGTAAACTTCACCAACTGGAGAACTTATGACACGTTCAAAAACATATACACCGGAGCTTCGTGAAGAGGCTGTAAAGCTGGTCCTGACGCAGGGCCTGACGCTG
>JANXSQ010000366.1 GCA_025356595.1 Janthinobacterium sp.
AATTTAATCGCAACCTGAAGCGCCGGCCAAGCGCCGGCGCTTCAGTTCAGCAGCATGATTGAGCACTATCACTCAGCAACACTAAGCAGCACTCACCAGCACAAAAGGAGTTTTACCATGGCACACAATTGTTCCACCCCTGTCATTGCCGACGGCATCTATCCATTCGACGCACGCGGCGTCGCCAAGCGCTTCCGCCACGCCGCCATCTTCGGCGCCCTCGAGGCGCTGCGCCAGGGCGAGGTAATGCGCTTCTGCAACGACCACGATCCCCTGCCCCTGCTCGAACAGATCGGCCAATACTTCGGCGAACGCGTCAAGATGGCCTACGTGTCGCGCCAGCCGGGCGAGATCGTCATCGACTTCCTCATTGCCGCCTGAGTCCTGGCGGGCAGTACGCTTCATCCGGACCAAGGACCCGCAGCTGGGCCCTTGGTTTTTTGTCATTCGTCTACGCATTGAGCGCAAATTCCAACGACAGAGCGCAGGTGTTGGCGCCGACCGAAATTGGGGACGGCCGCTGGCTGCTCAAGTGGCAGCGCCGGCGTTGCGTCCTTTGAATGTGATGCAGCGGGGCAGCTGCGCCAAGCCTGCACAGCCCGAGGGGCCAGATCGTTGGCTTGCCATGCGGTCTGCCTCCAAGCTGCTTGGCCGAACTGCTGCATGCTCTGGCATGAAACTGCAAGTGGAATCTGTTTGCCCCACGCAGCCAGTCGACATCCGCGTCGGCGTCAATGGGTTTTCGCTGCACGTGCAACAGGCGCGTGGTGTCAACGGCGTTTTGATACCCCTCCGTCCCCAGAACGCGCCGGCATTAATTCCATTTAATTAAAAATTCCAAACTTCAATTTTATCATTCGTTCCCACTGCAATATTTCGACTATCGGGTGAAAATGACATACACCAAACTTGCTCATGAATTTCGAAAATTAGATTTTTGCGATCAGAAGTCCATACCTTGGTCCAATTTATTTTTGGCCCTGTAACGGCCTCAGCAAGAAAATTTCTATCGCTAGAGTAACGCCAAGAGGTACCTAATGCCCCTTGTGTTGGGGCCAGTGAAAATATTTCCTTACCTGACTCAAAATCAACTCTGTGGATAGTAGGGCCGCCTGTAATATCTATTTCTTTTCCATTTTTCGACCATGCCAAATTGCTAACGCGATCAAGAACTTTATTGTATGGTACATTTTTTACTATTTCCTTTTTCCCTATATCAAAAAAGATGATTAGCCCAGTATCCAATAATGGTGGACTTCCAAAAGTTGGAGGCACTCCAGGATGATTCCATCCGATAGGATTTTCTACCCGTCCGCTGACGGCCAATAATTTCCCATCTTGTCGAAATGCTGCACTATAAACATAAAAAGGCGTGGTAGTTATTCCCCATTGAACACTCCAGCTTGACGTGCTGTAAGAAATTATATTATCACCAGGCTGCCCGATTGGACGAAACACCAGACGTACCAACGATCTGCTATCTGGTGAAAATGCTATGGATGCACAGCCCCCGAAATGCACATCATCAACAATATCTTTAACAATTTCCCAATTATGGCGATTCCAGATGCGTGCGACAATTCCGTCAGTGGTACGGCTATGGCAAACTGCAAGAAAATTTCCATCAGGACTGAATAGCAATTTTTCGGTTGCCTGATCCAGGCCAGCATCTTTTTCTATGTGTAGAGTTTGCAATAGTTTTGAATTTCTCCAGTCCCATATGTTTATATTGTGATTGCCAGATGTCGCCGCCAAAATATTTCCATCAGGACTAAATTGGATGCCACGTGTATATGCATTTTCAAGTTGAACAATTTTTCTTGGATTGGCGCTTGTTTTTTCCGCATTTGAATTTTCCGATTTTCCGCTAATGAAATTGGCTGAATATGCGTTAGAGCACAGGAAAGCAATGACAATATTGCAGAAAATGACATTGTTGAATTTATTCATATTTTATTTTTCGAAAATTTTTCCGATAAACCTTTCTCCTCCGAAAATATGTCGCGCAACGCAGCGGAGCTGAATTCGGAAGTGCAAGGGGAGATATCATTATTTGCCTGGACTCGTGACATCAGTCACCCGGCCGTAGCTGGCCTCACTTCAAAGCCACGCACATTTTGCGTACACTATTGATCGACGATAATCCATTGCCAATGATCATGACATATTGCTGGCACGGATACGCGGAAATTTTGAGCTGCGCTCGCTGTCCCACCCGTCAAGGAGGCGCGACTTGGCCCATGGCTTTTTGGCCGTTTGGCGTTGCCGGCGACGCACCATTCAGGCGCTTCGGGCGCCGCCGGGACGCGCCGATACGCGCCGGCGGATGCGCCGTTTTCCCCACCCCCGGGCGTCAAATTAACCCAGGTCAAGGATTTCAAAAACTTCCCGCGCCATCGTTGACCACACTACATTTAGTGATTATTCTCTTACAAAACACCACAGGTTGTGTTTATACGGAGGCGCAATGTCTGCAACATCAATTTCTTCCCTGACTTCCATCATCAAGCGCGACGGTAGCGTGCAGGCCTTCGACGCCAGTAAAATCGAATCGGCGCTGCTGCGCGCCGGCCTCGCCAGCGGCGAGTACAACATCCACGACGCGGTCTGCCTGGGCGCCAGCGTGCTGCTGCAGAAAGTGGCCGGCCAGGGCGGCGCGCGCGCGCAGATCGAACAGATCCAGGACGCCGTCGAAGCCGTGCTGTACGAGGCCGGCCACCGCCAGACGCTGCGCGCCTTCATCCTCTACCGCGAACAGCACCACGCCCTGCGCCGCGAGCGCCAGAGCCAGATCGACGTCGAATCGTCGATGAACGAATACCTGAACCAGCTCGACTGGCGCGTCAACGCCAACGCCAACCAGGGTTATTCGCTGGGCGGCCTGATCCTCAACGTCTCCGGCAAGGTGATCGCCAATTACTGGTTGAACCACGTCTATCCGCCCGAAGTGGGCGCGGCGCACCGCAACGCCGACCTGCACATCCACGACCTCGACATGCTGTCCGGCTATTGCGCCGGCTGGTCGCTGCGCACCCTGCTGCACGAGGGCTTGAACGGCGTGCCCGGCAAGATCGAATCGAGCCCGCCCAAGCATATGTCGAGCGCCATCGGGCAGATCGTCAACTTCCTCGGCACGCTGCAGAACGAGTGGGCCGGCGCGCAGGCGTTCAGCTCCTTCGACACCTATATGGCGCCCTATATCCGCAAGGACAATCTGAGCTACACCGAGGTCAAGCAGTACATACAGGAGCTGATCTACAACCTCAACGTGCCCTCGCGCTGGGGCACCCAGACGCCGTTCACCAACCTCACCTTCGACTGGATCTGCCCGGAGGATCTGCGCGAGCAGGTGCCGCTGATCGGCGGCGTCGAGATGCCCTTCACCTACGGCGACCTGCGCGTGGAGATGGACATGATCAACCGCGCCTACATCGAGATCATGATGACCGGCGACGCCAAGGGCCGCGTCTTCACCTTCCCCATCCCGACCTACAACATCACCGAGGATTTCGAGTGGCATAGCGAAAACGCCGACCTGCTGTTCGAGATGACGGCCCGCTACGGCCTGCCCTACTTCCAGAACTTCATCAACTCGGAACTGAAACCGAACATGATACGCTCGATGTGCTGCCGCCTGCAGCTGGACCTGCGCGAGCTGCTGAAGCGCGGCAACGGCCTGTTCGGCTCGGCCGAGCAGACCGGCTCGCTGGGCGTGGTGACGATCAACTGCGCCCGCCTCGGCCATCTCTGCCGCGGCGACGAGGCGGCGTTGCTGAAGCGCCTCGACACCCTGCTCGACCTGGGCAAGACCAGCCTGGAGATCAAGCGCAAGGTCATCCAGCGCCACATGGACGACGGCCTGTTCCCCTACACCAAGCGCTACCTGGGCACGCTGCGCAACCACTTCTCGACCCTGGGCGTGAACGGCATCAACGAGATGGTGCGCAACTTCACCGACGACGAGCACGACATCACCAGCCCCTTCGGCCACGCCCTGGCCGTGCGCCTGCTCGACCATGTGCGCGCCCGCATGCTGGAATTCCAGGACGAGACCGGGCATATGTACAACCTCGAGGCGACCCCGGCCGAGGGCACCACCTACCGCTTCGCCAAGGAGGACCGCAAGCGCTATCCGGACATCCTGCAGGCCGGCACGAAGGACATGCCGTACTACACGAACTCCTCGCAACTGCCGGTCGGCTTCACCGACGATCCCTTCGAGGCCCTGGAGCGGCAGGACGAGTTGCAGCGCAAGTACACCGGCGGCACCGTGCTGCATCTGTACATGACCGAGCCGCTGTCGAGCGCGGACGCCTGCCGCACGCTGGTGCGCCGCTCGCTGAGCAGCTTCCGCCTACCCTACATCACCATCACGCCGACCTTCTCCATCTGCCCGCGGCACGGCTACCTGGGCGGCAAGCACGAGTTTTGTCCGAAATGCGATGAAGAACTGATCGCACGCAAGCAGCGCGAAGCTGCAAACCCAACCAAGCAGAAAGAACCAGCATGAACGATCTGAGCCACCAAGTATTCCTCGCCCCGCAATCGATCACCCTGTCCGACGCCGAGCGCCAGCCCTGCGAAATCTGGACCCGCGTGATGGGTTACCACCGCCCGATGTCGTCCTTCAACATCGGCAAGAAGGGCGAGTTCCACGAGCGCACCTACTTCAACGAGCGCACCTGCGGCGGACGCGCCTAGCATGACGACGGCGCGCTTGCTGAAGGTGGGCGGCGTGACGCCGTTCACGGCCACCGACTATCCCGGCTGCCTGGCGGCCGTGATCTTCGTGCAGGGTTGCCCGTGGCGTTGCGGCTATTGCCACAACCCCCATCTGCAAACGCGTCCGGCCGTCGGCGCGCTGCACTGGCCCGACATCGTCGCCAAGCTGCGCAGCCGCGTCGGCCTGATCGACGGCGTCGTCTTCAGCGGCGGCGAGCCGACCATGGACCCGGCCCTGCCCGAGGCCATCGCCGAGGTCAAGGCACTCGGCTTCAAGGTCGGCCTGCACACGGCCTGCATCTATCCGAAACAACTGGCCGCCGTGCTGCCCCTGCTCGACTGGGTCGGCTTCGACATCAAGGCGCCCTTCGCCAACTATGCGCGCATCACCGGCGTGGCCGACAGCGACCCGCAGGCGCGCGCCTGCGCCGAGGCCATCATCGCCAGCGGCGTCGCCTACGAATGCCGCACCACCATCCATCCGACCCTGCTGCGCGAAGCCGAGGTGCTGGAACTGGCCGCCACCCTGGCCGCGCTGGGCGTGGACAACTACGCCCTGCAGATCTTCCGTGCGCAGGGCTGCAGCGACGGCGCGCTGAACGCCATCGCCACCGCCGGCTATCCGAGCGCGGCCGCGCTGGCGTCCATCGAGGCCATGTTCGAGCGCTTCACGCTGCGCCGCGAAGGCTGAAACGCCGCCGTCGTCCCATCCGCGCCACAGTCGTACAGCCCGGCCCGGCGCCTTTCGCGCCGGGCCGCGCCGCGTCTCCCGACGCGCCAAAACGCCCCCTACTCCTTTTTGCCTATGCCCCTAGTTACCCTGCCTGAGCCGAAAAGCCGCAAGGCGAATAGCCTGTTGTCGTTCGCCAACATAACCTAATGACATGCAGCGGGTATCGGCGTAGCATCATTTTCGGCACGTCCCAACGCCAACGCCGCGCTCAAGATTGACCACTGATTTATAACAAGAAGGGGCATTTATGAAACGCTTATCCACCTCGATTTCCGCCTTGCTGGCCGCAGGCGGCATGTTGCTCAGCCTGTCGGCAGCGGCGGCGACCATCCCCGCCAACGCCAAGGCGACGGGCGACTTCGGTCCGCCGCAGGGCATGCCGATCAACGCCGTGCTGACCAGCCCACCGATGGTGCCGCCGCCGGTCAACCGCAAGTATCCGGCCAAGGTCATCGTCAACCTTGAAGTGCAGGAAAAGGAGATGCAGATCTCCGAAGGCGTGGCGTACAACTTCTGGACCTTCGGCGGCACCACGCCGGGCAGCTTCATCCGCGTGCGCCAGGGCGACACGGTGGAGTTCCACCTGAAGAACCATCCAAGCAGCAAGATGCCGCACAATATCGATTTGCACGGCGTGACCGGCCCCGGCGGCGGCGCCGCCTCCAGCTTCACCGCCCCCGGCCACGAATCGCAATTCACCTTCAAGGCGCTCAACGAAGGCATCTACGTCTACCACTGCGCCACCGCGCCGGTCGGCATGCACATCGCCAACGGCATGTACGGCCTGATCCTGGTCGAACCACCGGAAGGCCTGTCCAAGGTCGACCATGAATATTATGTGATGCAGGGCGACTTCTACACCACCGGCAAATACCGCGAAAAAGGCCTGCAGGGCTTTGACATGGAAAAAGCCATCGACGAGCGTCCAAGCTATGTGCTGTTCAACGGCGCCGAAGGCTCCCTGACCGGCGACAAGGCCCTGAAGGCCAAGACCAATGAAACCGTACGCCTGTTCGTCGGCAACGGCGGCCCGAACCTGGTGTCGAGCTTCCACGTCATCGGCGCCATCTTCGACAAGGTGCGCTTCGAGGGCGGTTCGAACATCCAGAAAAACGTCCAGACCACCCTGATTCCCGCCGGCGGCGCCGCCATCGTCGAATACCGCACCCGCGTGCCGGGCAGCTACGTCATCGTCGACCATTCGATCTTCCGCGCCTTCAACAAGGGCGCCCTGGGCATCCTGAAAGTGGACGGTCCCGAAGATAAAGCCATCTACTCGGGCAAGGAAGTCGATTCCGTCTACCTGGGCGACCGCGCCGCGCCGAACATGGCCTCCGTCACCAAGGCCGCCGCCGCCGCCGCCAGCGGCACGCTGACCCTGCAAGACCAGGTCAACGCCGGCAAATCGCTGTTCAACGGCACCTGCTCGGTATGCCATCAGTCGAACGGCGCCGGTCTGCCGGGCGTGTTCCCGCCGCTGGCCAAGTCGGACTTCCTGAACGCCGATCCGAAACGCGCCGCCGGCGCCGTCATCCACGGCCTGGCGGGCAAAGTCACCGTCAACGGCAAGGAATACGATTCGGTGATGCCGCCGATGAACCAATTGAACGACGACGAAGTGGCCAACATCCTCACCTATGTGCTCAACAGCTGGGACAACAAGGGCGGCCAGATCAAGACCGAGGACGTGAAGGCGATCCGCGCCAAGGGTAGCGTGAAACCGGCCGCCGAGCATTAAGCGGAGCCCATCGTGAACCTCCACACTCTCCATGTGGCGGCGCTGGCCGGCGCCCTGCTGACGGCGCTGCCGGCGGCGGGCGCCGACTATGTGACGGTGCCGGCCGGCAGCTTCACCAGCGTGCTCTCGGGCGGCAGCAGCGCCAACGCGCCGGTGCCGGTGGCCGCCTTCGCGCTGCGCGCCGCGCCGGTGACGAACGGCGAATTCATCGCCTTCACGGCGCGTAATCCGGAGTGGCGCCGCGGCGAGGCGCCGGCCATCTTCGCCGACGCCAGCTATCTGCACGAACTCGACGCCGCCCCGGCGGCGGCCGGCCAGCCGGTCACCAGCGTCAGCTGGTTCGCCGCGCAAGCCTACTGCGCCGCCGAGGGCGGCCGCCTGCCCACCTGGTACGAATGGGAATACGTCGCCGCCGCCGACGCCACGCGCGCCGACGCGCGGCGCGACCCGGCCTGGCGCGCGGCGATCCTGAGCTGGTATTCGCAGGCGGCCAGCATGTCGCGCCCGGCGGTGGGCGGCAAGGCCAATTTCTACGGCGCGCGCGACATGCACGGCCTGATCTGGGAATGGGTGGACGACTTCAACGCCCTGCTGGTCAGCGCCGACAGCCGCACCCAGGGCGATCCCGAGCAGCTGCAATTCTGCGGCGCCGGCGCGATCAGCCTGCAAGACCGGGAAAACTACGCGATTCTGATGCGCATCGCCCTGCTGTCGTCGCTGAACGGCGCCGACACCACAAACAATCTGGGCTTTCGTTGCGCCCGCAACCTGACCAAGGAACAACCATGACCACCCCATTCATCACGCGCCACCGACGCGCCCTGCTGCCACTGCTGGGCGCCCTGGCGCTGGCCTGGTCGGCCCCCGCCGCGGCCCAGGCCGCCGCCGAGAAACCGATGGACCACGCCGCCCACATGGCGCACGCCATGCACGCCGCGCAGGAAGAGGACAGCACGCCCGTCAAGCTGTCCGGCGCCTCGGTGTACCAGATCAAGAGCGCCCTGACCGACCAGGACGGCCGCTCCTTCAAACTGGATCAGCGGCGCGGCCAGCCCGTGCTCGTCAGCATGTTCTACAACTCCTGCAAATTCGTCTGCCCGATGCTGATCGACACCATGCGCAACACCGAACAAACCCTGACGCCCGAGGAACGCGCCAAACTGCAGGTGATGCTGATCACCTTCGATCCGGAGCGCGACGACGTCAAGGCGCTCAAGGCGGTGTCGGTGCAACGCGAGCTTGATTCGGCGCGCTGGACGCTGGCGCGCACCGATCCGGCCAGCGTGCGGCAGATCGCCGCCGCGCTCGACATCCAGTATCGCAAACTGGGCGACGGTGAATTCAACCACACCACCGTGCTCGTGCTGCTCGACGGCGAAGGACGCATCATCGGCCGCAGCAAGAAGCTGGGTGCCGTCGATCCGGTCTTCCAGAAACTGCTCAAGCAAACCCTGCAAGCGGCCGCCGCTCCGGCGGCGCACGTCCACTAAACAGCGCTTGCTTAAAAAAACGGCGCGGAGCCGGGGATTGCCCCCGGTCCGCGCCGTTTTTTTGTGCCTGCAACTAGCGATAGGTGACCGCGCCGGCCTCGCCCAGCCATTCCAGATGGGCGAAATTGTTCAGATAGCTCAGGCCAACTTTGTCCGACCGGTACTCCAGGCGCGTCACCGAGGCGTTGACCAGCGAGGCCGTCAGCTCGAACAACTGCGCATCGGGCAAGCCCAGGATGTGCTGGCACAGCGTGGCGATGGTGCCGCCCGAAGTGAAGACGACGATGTTCTGCCCCGGCGCCGCCTGCGCCGTCAGGCGCTGCAAGGCGGCCACGCAGCGGGCGCGGAAGGCCGGCCACGACTCGCCGTACTCGGCGTCGTGGGCGCCGCCCATCCAGCGCGCCATGGCCACCTCGAAAATCCCCCGGAACGCCCGTTCGCCCTCGCCGCCCGGCACCATGAAGGGCTGGAAGGCCAGCGGGTCGGCGAATTCCGGATGGTGCTTGAGCAGCACCTCATGGTGGTCGAACTCGTCGAAGCCGGCGTCGGTCTGCCAGTCGGTATCGGCCAGCAGCATCTTCGGCAACTGGGCCAGGCAGGCGTCGGCGGTCTGCTTGTGGCGCCGCATCGCGCCCGTGACGACGCAGTGGAAGCCCTGGCGCGCGTTGGCGAACCATTGCCCCAGCAAGCGCGCCTGCTCGGTGCCGAGTGCCGACAACTGGTCATAATCGGCGCTGCCGAACGATGCCTGTCCGTGCCGGACCAGGTAGATTTGTCCCATGGCGGGTGTACTTTCGTCGATTGCTACTGCATGAGTAAGGACGCGGCGCGGCCATGCCGGCCCGGCGCGTCCTTGAAGCTTAGCGCAAGGGACGACGATTCCGCAAATGAATAGTATTATTCTACTAAGATCATTTTTCGAGTCCGGCACCCGGCATGGCTCTGAATACTGTCACCCTGGAGAGCAGCTATGGGCTTGTTTGGCTTTGTCAGCCGGAAGGAATGCGCGCAATGGAAAGCCGCCCCACCCTTCCTGCCGGCGTTTCATTTTCACGAAATCCACACCTCCGCCGCCCTCCCGCAGGTACGCCCCGAGCAGATGATCGCGGCGCTGGCGGCGCTGGACATGCGCGCCGATCCGGTCGCCGACGCGCTGCTGACGCTGCGCGAACTGCCGGCGAAACTCGCCAGACTGCCGGGCCGGCGCCGCCGCGACGCGGCCCCCGCGCCCTTCGGCTTCGACGCCTTCACCGGACTGCGCCGCACCGACCATGAACTGACGCTGGGCCTGGCGGGACGCTTCTGGCGGCCCGACCTCGGCATCGTCGCCGTCGCCGACGCAGCGGCCTTCCAGCGCTTCGACCATCCCGGCGTGGCGAAACTGGTCCTGCGCTTCCAGGTCATCGAAGGGGCGGATTCGGCCTGCACCCTGCGCACGGAAACCTTCGTGCACTGCCCCAGCCGCGCCACCAGAATCCTCTTCACGCCCTACTGGTTGATGATACGCCTGGCGAGCGGCTGGATACGGCGGCGCACCCTGCTGTCGATACAGAAGACGTTTTCGACCGGCGCCTGCTAGACCGGAGGCGCGGCGCCTGCCCCCTCAGCTCAGGCGCCCGCTTCCTCGCGGTACTCGACGACGACGCGGCCGCTGGCGTGGTTGGCGGCCTCCTGCCTGCGCAGTTCGACGCGGCGGATCTTGCCCGATATCGTCTTCGGCAGCTCGGTGAACTCGATGCAGCGGATACGCTTGTACGGCGCGAGATGTTCGCGCGCGTAGCGGAAGATGGCCGCCGCCACTTCCGGCCCCGCCGTATACCCGGCGCGCAGCGTCACATAGGCTTTCGGCACATACAGGCGCAGCGCGTCCGGACTCGGTACGATGGCCGCCTCCAGCACCGCCTCGTGCTCGATCAACACGCTTTCCAGCTCGAAGGGGCTGATCCGGTAGTCGGAACTCTTGAAGACATCGTCGTTGCGGCCGACGTAAAAGTAGTAACCGTCGGCGTCGCGCGTGGCGGTGTCGCCCGTGTGGTAGTGGCCGGCGCGCATCACGTCGGCGGTTTTTTCGGCGTCGCCCTCGTAGGCCAGCATCAGGCCCAGCGGACGCTGCTCCAGCCCGATGGCGATCTCGCCCTCGCCGCCGGCGCCGTCCACGACCGCGTCGTCGCCGTCCAGCAGGGAGATGCGATAACCGGGCAGCGGCCGTCCCATCGAACCCGGCTTGAGCAACTGACCGGGCGTGTTGCCGATCTGCGCCGTCGTCTCGGACTGGCCGAAGCCGTCGCGGATGCGGATGCCCCAAGCCCGCTCGACCTGTTCGATCACCTCCGGATTGAGCGGCTCGCCCGCGCCCACCAGTTCGCGCAGCGGCACCTTGAAGGCGGCCAGGTCCTCCTGGATCATCATGCGCCAGACGGTGGGCGGCGCGCACAGCGAGGTGACGCCGCAGCGGCAGATCACCTCCAGCGCGCTCCTGGCGCTGACGCGCGCGTAGTTGTAGACGAAGACGGTGGCGCCGGCGTTGAAGGGCGCGAAGAAGCAGCTCCAGGCATGCTTGGCCCAGCCGGGCGAGCTGATATTCCAGTGCACGTCGGCCGGTTTCAGGCCGATCCAGTACATCGTCGACAGGTGGCCGACCGGATAGCTCTGGTGGCTGTGCAGCACCAGCTTGGGCGTCGACGTGGTGCCGGAGGTGAAGTAGATCAGCAGCGGATCGGTGGCCAGGGTGACGCCGTCCGGCGTGAACTGCGACGCGGCGTCCGCGCCGTCCTCCAGGCACAACCAGCCGTCGACGCGGCCGCCCACGGCGATGCGCCTGTAGTCGCCGGCCACGCTGGCGAACTTGGCCGCCTCGGAGGCTTGCGCGATGACGTGGCGCGCCGAGCCGCGCGCGATGCGGTCGCGCAGGTCTTCCGGCGTCACCAGGGTGGTGGTCGGCACCATCACGGCGCCCAGCTTGATACAGGCCAGCATCACATCCCACAGCTCGACGCGGTTGGGCAGCATCAGCAGCAGATGGTCGCCGCGCGCCACGCCCAGCGCGCGCAGGTGGTTGGCCATGCGGTTCGAGCGCGCCGACAGTTCCGCGTAGGAGATCTTTTGCTCGGTGCCATCCTCATCGACCACCCACAAGGCCGGCACCGCGTTGTCCCTGGCGTGGACGTCGAAATAATCGAGCGCCCAGTTGAAGCGCTCCAGCACCGGCGCGCGATAGTCGCGGTAGGCGGTGGCATAGTCTTCACGGTGTTCTTGCAGGAAGTCGCGGGCTTGAATGAATGCTGAATTCATGGGTTTACCTTGTCTCGGGGGAGGAAAACCCGCTTGCCGAACTGCGGCGGCTTGCGCGGGTGCCGGAGCCATTATACAAAGATCAACGCCGCGCGGGACATCATGCCGGGCGTGGACGCGGCGGCGGAATCCGCGTGCGCGGCTTGGGCCGCTTCAGAGCGCGTTAGCGTACAGACCTACTCTCGACACCGCATGTACCGTGCTCGTATAAGTCCAACCATCAAAAGCGATAAGAGCGACCATATTGCGATGCACCAACAGACGGCACTGAAAAAGTAAGCAATTAGGATCATTTATCGGCACCACTACGGAGCGATACCCATGAGTATCAGGATCAAGGCGAGCAATGTCAGACTGAAACGCGCATACGAGCCGCCGGCCCATGGCGACGGCTCGCGCATTTTGGTCGACCGATTATGGCCGCGCGGCGTGAAGAAAATTGATGCTGCGCTGGATCACTGGGCGAAAGACCTCGCGCCCAGCACCGCGTTGCGGAAGTGGTTCGCGCACGATCCCGCGCGCTGGCCGGAGTTTCGAATCCGTTATGCCGAGGAAGTGCGCCGGCATGGAGATCAGCTCAGTCAATTGCGCGCTTTGGCGCGTACGCGACCGATCACGCTCGTGTATTCCGCCCATGACGAGGTGCACAATGACGCGGTCGCACTGAGAGACTTTCTCTTGGGCAGGAAGCCAAAGACCCCGCGCTGACGCGAAAACAATATGCGTACATCACACTATCCCACCCTTGCAGGATTCTTGACGGCGGTGCGCCAATGCCGCGCCTGCGAGCAACATTTGCCGCTCGGCCCGCGCCCGGTGCTGCAAGTCGGCGATGGCGCGCGCATCCTCATCGTGGGCCAGGCGCCGGGGACGCGCGTGCATGCGTCGGGGATACCATGGAGTGATCCGAGCGGAGAGCTGAGGTACCCTGACTTTTTCGGACACTCTAGTTTGGTAAACTTCACCAACTGGAGAACTTATGACACGTTCAAAAACATATACACCGGAGCTTCGTGAAGAGGCTGTAAAGCTGGTCCTGACGCAGGGCCTGACGCTG
>JANXSQ010000409.1 GCA_025356595.1 Janthinobacterium sp.
CCGCCGCCTGCGTCGAGGCGCGCAGGCCGGCGGCGCAGGCCGCCTCCGCGTCGGCGCTGGCGCCGGCGGCCAGTTGCGCGGCCGCCAGCGCGTGCGTCAGCGTGTCGGCCTGCGCGGCGGCCTGGCCGGCCTGCACGAAGAGCAGGTCCCAGCGCGGCCAGGCCAGCGCCAGCGCCTGCCATTGCTGATGCCGTTCCAGCCAGGCGCCGCTGTTCGCCTGCGCCGCCGCCAGTTGCGCGTGGCCGGCGCGCTTTTCCTGCGCGGCGGCGCGCGCCGCCTCCTGGACGCGCTCGGCCTCGCGGCCGTTGTGCACCGCTTGCCGGTGCGCCGGACGCAGCGCGTCGATGCGCGCGTCGAGCGCCTTGGCCTGGTCGAGCCGCGGCGCGGCGGCGCGTTGCGCCAGTTCCGCCTCCTGCATGCGCAGGCCGGCCTGGCGCAGCGCGCCGGCCAGTTCCTCCTGCGCCAGCGCGGCCTGGGCGGCGTCGCGCGCGCTGGCCGCCAGCAGCGTCTCGGTGTGCGCCAGTTCGGCGTCGACGCGGCCGATCTCGTCGGCCAGCGGACGCGCCGCCTGCACCGCCTCGAGCTGCGCCAGGGCGGCGCGGCGCGGGCCGGCCGCCTCGCTTTCGAGCAGGCTCGCCTGCACGTCGCGCTGCGCCAGTTCCTCGTTCTGATGCAGCTTGGCCGCCTCCTCGTGCCAGCGCGCCGCTTGTTCCAGCAGCTGCTGGCGCTGCTCGAGCAGCGCCATGGCGGCGTCGGCCGCCGCGCTGTCGCCCTCGAGGGCGGCGCGCTCCTCGCCGCCCAGCGGGCGCTGGTCGGCCAGGCGCTCGAGCAGGCGTTGCAGCAGCGCCTGTTCCTTGCGCGCGCGCTCGTAGGCGCGCATCGAGATCTGGCTGTAGACGGTGCTGCCGGTGAGGGTCTCCAGCAGCTCGCCGCGCTCGTTGTCCTCGGTCTTGAGGAAGGTGGCGAACTCGTTTTGCGCCAGCAGCACGGCGCGCGTGAACTGTTCGAAGGACAGGCCGATGCGCCGCTCGATCTCGACCTTGACCTCGGTCTTGGTGCCGCCTATGGCTTGCAGCGCCGGCAGTTGCTGCAGGCTCATGGCGGTCGGCTGCAGGCTGCCCTCGGTCTTGGTGCGGGAGCGCCGCACGCTCCAGCGCGCGCGGTAGGACAGGCCGTCGTTGCCGACGAAATCGACCTCGGCGTAGCCCTCGGCGGCGCCGCGGCGCAGCAGGGTGCGCGTGTCTTGCGCCGTGACGGTGTCCTTGCCGACGTCGGGCAGGGCGCTGCGCCCGGCCACCTTGAGCAGGCGCGGCGTGGCGTCGTACAGGGCCAGGCAGAGGGCGTCGAGCAGGGTGCTCTTGCCGGCGCCGGTCGGGCCGCTGATGGCGAACAGGCCGCTCGAGGCGAGCGGTTCCCGTTCGAAGTCGACGGCGAATTCGCCGGCCAGCGAGGCGAGGTTCTTGCCGCCGATTCTGAGAATCTTCATGCCGCTTTGTCCTCCAACATCAGTTCGGCGAAGGCGCTCAGTTGTTCCGGCGGCGCCTCGGCGGAGAATTTTTGCAGGTACAGGCGGCGGAAGATGTCGTCCGGCTGCAGTTGGTCGAGCTGGTCCAGGGTCAGCGGAGCGGCGCCGGCGCCGCGCGCCGCGCTCGAGGTTTCGATCTTCGCCAGGCGCACCGCCTTGCCCTCCAGCGCCGCCTCGACGCGCGCGCGCAGGCCCGGCTCGGGCGCGTCCAGGCGCACGCGCACCTCGAGGAAGGGCTGGGCTTGCGGCTCCGCCTCGGGCAGTTCCAGCGCCGCCAGTTCGGCCAGCGCCTGCTCCAGCGGCGCCGGCTTGGCCGGCACGCGCAGCAGTTCGACGCCGCGCGGCACGGTCAGCGCGGCGATCTCGCCCAGCGCCTCGCCGTCGAGGTCGACGCGCAGGATCTGGTGGCGGTAGCCGACTTCGGCGAAGGAGAGCGGGATCGGGCTGCCGCAATAGCGGATGTGCTCCTGCTTGCCGACCCGCTGGGCCAGGTGCAGGTGGCCCAGCGCGGCGTAGGCGATGCGCGGGTCGAAGACGCCGGCCGGCAGCATCTCGGTGCCGCCGATGACGATGCGCCGCTCCGAGTCGTTCGACATCTCGCCGCCGACCATGTGGCAGTGGCCCATGGCCAGGATGGCCTGGCCCGGTTGGCGCCGCGCCAGCGCCACTTCGAGCGCCTGGCGGTAGAGCAGGGCGATGCCGGCCAGGTAGGGGTCGGGGGCGGCCGCGCCCCCGGCCTCGGCCTCGCCTTCACCCGCGGCCGGCGGCGCCGGGCGCGGCACGTCGCCGGGGCGCAGGAAGGGGATCGCCAGGCACCAGGCGCGCACCGCGCCGGCGCCGTCGCTGAGCGGCAGCACCATGCGTTCGACGTCGATGGCGCCGGCGGCGTCGCGCTGCACGTGGCCGATGACGTGGGTGCCGTGGCCGCGCAGCAGCGGCGCCGGCGCCTCCAGGCGGCCGGGCGAATCGTGGTTGCCGGCGATGACGATCAGGTTCAGCCGCGGCGCGCGCTCGCGGGCCCGCTGCAGGAAGGTGTAGAGCTGCTTTTGCGAGGCCGCCGAGGGGTTGGCGTTGTCGAACACGTCGCCGGCCACGAGCAGGGCGTCGGCCCGCTCGGCGACGATGGTGTCGAGCTCCAGTCGAGGAAGCGCTGGTGTTCGTAGCCGCGTTCGAAGTTGTGCAGGGTCTGGCCGAGATGCCAGTCGGAGGTGTGCAGCAGGCGCATAGATGTGGGGGCGGAGGGGACAGGCGCACAATATAGCGCACTCCGGCGCGCTTGGGCGACGCGCCGCGCCTGTCTACGCCGCCGGCGCGCCGGCCCGGTAGGTGTTGCGCCCGCCCTGCTTGGCCTGGTAGAGCAGCATGTCGGCGCGCCTGAGCAGCTCGGCCGGCGTGAGTTCCTCGTCGCGGTAGAAGTCCAGGCCGATGCTGGCCGAGATGCGCACGGTGACGCCGTCCAGCTCGAACGGCGCCCGCATCGCCAAGACGATCTTGGCCGCCAGCGCGGCGGCGTCCTCGGGGCGGGCGATGGTCTCCATGATGATGGTGAATTCGTCGCCGCCCAGGCGGGCGATGGTGTCGCTGGCGCGCATGGTGTGCGTCAGGCGCGCCGAGAAGGCGCGCAGCAGGGCGTCGCCGACGCTGTGGCCGTGCGTGTCGTTGACCGGCTTGAAGCGGTCGATGTCCATGTACATGACGGCCATCAGGCTGCCGTTCTGCTGGCAGTGCAGCATCGCGTCGCTGAGCTTTTGCAGGAAGCCGGCGCGGTTGGCCAGGCCGGTCAGGGCGTCGATCTGGGCCAGCCGCAGCAGGCGCCGCTTCTCGCGCTTTTGCATGGTGATGTCCTGGCGCATGACGTGGAAGCCGACCACGCCGTGCTCGCCGTACTGGGGAATGTAGTTCACCTCCAGGCAGCGCCCGGCGTCGCCCTCGACGTCCTCCTCGAAGCTCAGCGTCTCGCCGGCCAGCACGCGGCCGATGTAGGGCGCCAGGCGCCGGTAGTGCTGCTCGCCGACCGTTTCGCGCACGCTCTGGCCCAGCACGTGGCGGCCGTTGGCGCTGAACTCGCGCTCGTAGGCGACGTTGTGGAAGCGGTAGACCTGCTCGGCGTCGATGTAGGCGATCATCGCCGGCAGCGTGTCGGCGATGGTGCGCAGGCGCGCCTCGCTCTCGAACAGCGCCACCTCGGCCTCGCGCACCAGGGTGATGTCGTCGAAGCTGCCGACGAAGCCGGCCAGCTCCTCGCCGACCAGGATGGCGGCGAACTTGACCGACAGCCAGACCACCCGGCCGTCGCGGTGCAGGCAGCGCAGCGTGGCCTGGAAGGGCTGGCGGCCGCGCGCCAGTTGCGCCAGCGCGGTGGCCAGCAGGCCCTGGTCGTCGGGGTGCACGGCGCCGCACCAGCCCCGGTCCAGCGCGTCGGCGCGCGCCAGCCCGGTGATGGCCTCGAAGCTGCGGTTGGCGTAGTTGCACTGGCGTTCGGCGTTCAGGCGCAGCAGGCCGAGCGGCGAGGCGTCGCTGACGGCGGCCAGCTCGGCCTGGTTTTCGCGCAGGGCCTGCTCCTGGCGGCGCCAGTCCGAAACGTCCTCGGCGATGCTGAGGATGTATTCGGCCCGGCCGGCCTGGTCGAACAGCGGCAGCGACACCGTGCGCAGGTAGCGCAGCGCGCCGTCGGGGCGGCGCAGGGCCTTGTCGGGGAACTCGATCGGCTCGCGCCCGGCCAGCACGCGGCGCTCGTCGACGGCGTCGTGCAGGCCGAACTCGGGCGCGAAGGCCTCGCCGTCGCCGCGCCCGATGACCTGCGCCGCGTCGTAGCCGGTGACGCTCTCGGCGGCCTTGTTCCACACCACCATGCGGCCGAAGTCGCGCGCCCGCACGCTCTTCACGTAGACCAGCACCGGCAGGTTCTCGATCAGCGACTGCAGGAAGGCGCGTTTGCTGCGCGTCTCCAGTTCGTCCTTCTTGCGCGCGCCGATGTCGCGCAGGGTGACAGCGACGCCGCCGTCGACGGCGATGATCTGGTGCTGCATCCAGCGCCTGGCGCCGTTTTCCAGGCTGGCCTCGAATTCGGCCTCCAGCGGCAGGCCGCTCTCCAGCACGGCCAGGTATTGGCCGAAGAAGCAGGGCTGGCGCAGCGCCGGCAGCAGGGCGCAGAGCTGCTGGCCGAGCAGTTCGGCGCGCGTCTTGCCGAGCATGGCGGCGCCGCGCTCGTTGAGGTCGGCGCAGACGAAGTCGGTGACCGGCTGGCCGCGCCCCTTGGCGCGCCAGGCCTTGAGCAGGAACACGCCGTCCAGGCTGCCGTGCGCGGCGGCGCGCAGCATCGCCTGCGCCTCGCCGGCGGCGCGCATGCTGCGGCGCAGGCGCCGGCTCTGCTGCGTCAGCAGGGCGGCGAAGGTGGCGATCAGCAGCGAGGCGATGGCGGCGGCGGCCAGGTACATGTCGCGGCGCTGCTCGAAGCCGCGCATGGCGTCGCGGCGCGCCACGCCGACCACCGCCAGCAGCGGGTAGCGCGCCACGTCGCGGTAGCTGTACAGGCGCTCGACGGCGTCGAAGGGCTGGCCGATCTGCAGCTCGTCGGCGGCGTGGCCGGGGCCGGGCGGGGCGCGGAAGTCGATCTTGTCGCTGACGATGAGGCGCTCGCCGACCCGCCCGACCGACAGCGCGCTGTCGCGCGTGAGCAGCAGCAGGGCGCCGCTCTCGTCGATGTTGAGGCGGTCGTAGTCGTCGATGAAGTAGCGCGGGTCGATCATGATGACGATCACCCCGGCGAAGCGGCCGGCGCCGTCGTTGAGGCGGCGCGAGCTGCGCATCAGCCATTTCTGCGTGCGCGCGTCGAGCACCGGCGTGCCGAAGCGCGGCGTGTCGGCCGGATCGGCGGCGTGGGCCTTGAAGAAGCCGGCGTCGGCCAGGTCGTCGGGCATGAAGGCGTTGACGCTGTCGATGACGACGCCGTCGGCGCCGATCAGGGCGATGGGCGAGTCGAGCCGGGACGGCAGCACGCTGTCGAGCAGGCCCTTGGGCTGGGTGAATTCGTTCAGGCGCAGCGCGCCGCCGCCGGCCTCGAAGCGCAGCTTGAACAACTGGGTGGCGTGGTCGGCCTGGTGCAGGATGTAGCCGGTGCGGTCGGCCAGGGTGCGCGCCAGCGACTGGCTGGCGGCGACGGCCTCGCGGCGCGCGGTGGCGCGCTCCTGGTCGATCTGGTAGAGCAGGGCGCCCCACATGACCAGCAGCAGCAGCGCGAAGGCCGGCAGTAGTATCGCCCGATACAGTCGGCTCAGCAAACGGCGGGCGGTTCTTGGCGGAGAAATCAATTGGTGTCGGCTTGGCAGCGTCGTTGAACGGAGGGATGTGGCGCGCATGATAGCCGAAAGCGGCGCGCCCGGCCGCGCAGCCATTTTGCGCCAATTCAGTTGCCTTGGGGAAGCTAGACGGAAAAATAGGCGCCGCCGGCCCGTTTTGCGCCGCGCCGCGCGAGAAAAAATACAACAGGGCGCGCTTCCTCATTAGAATAAGCGCTCATTTGCCTAAATCGAAAGTTGTCATGCAAAGCAAAAAACCGGATGCGGCGAAACTCGACAAGATCGTCGCCGACGCGCGCCGCGCCGCCGACCTGCGCGAGGGCGGCTACCGCGAGCGCTCGCTGAAGATGTACCCGTGGATCTGCGGGCGCTGCATGCGCGAGTTCACGCGCGCCAACGTGCAGCAGTTGACGGTGCACCACCGCGACCACAACCACGACAACAATCCGCCCGACGGCAGCAACTGGGAGCTGCTCTGCCTGTACTGCCACGACAACGAGCACTCGCGCTACCTGGAGGCGGACCGCGGCGCCGGGCTGTTGTCGGCCGAGCTGCAGCCGGCCACGCACAATCCCTTCGCCGCGCTGGCGGGGCTGATCAAGAAGAAGGACTGAGTCTTGAGCGGGCTGGTACTGACGCTGGCGGCGGCGCGGGCGCTGCACCTGGCGGCGCAGGGCCTGACCCGGCCGCGCCGCGGCAAGGCCGTCAAGGCCGACCTGCTGGAGGCCATCCGGCGCATGGGCGCGCTGCAGATCGACACCATCCACGTGGTCGCGCGCAGCCCCTATCTGGTGCTGTGGAGCCGCCTGGGCGACTATCCGCAGGCCTGGCTGGAGCAGTTGCTGAGCGAGGGCGCGCTGTTCGAGTACTGGGCCCACGAGGCCTGCTTCCTGCCCATCGAGGACTACGGCCTGTACCGCCACCGCATGCTCGATCCGGCCGCGATGGGCTGGAAGTACTCGGCCGCCTGGATGGAGCAGCGCGGCGCCGAGGTGGCCGCCGTGCTGGCGCACATCCGCGCCCACGGCGCGACGCGCTCGGCCGACTTCGCCCGCGGCGACGGCCAGGGCGGCGCCTGGTGGGCCTGGAAGCCGGAGAAGCGCTCGCTGGAATCGCTGTTCACGGCCGGCGCGCTGATGATCGCGCGGCGCCACAATTTCCAGCGCTACTACGACCTGGCCGAGCGCGTCCTGCCCGGCTGGGACGACGCGCGCATGCCGGCCACGGCCGAGCGCGAGCGCGCGCTGCTGCTGAAAAGCGTCAAGGCGCTGGGCCTGGCCAGGGCGTCCTGGATCGCCGACTACTTCCGCACCAAGGGCGCGCGCCTGGACCCGGAGATCCTGGTCGGCGAGGGGACGCTGCTGCGCGCCCGCGTCGAGGGCTGGGACGAGCCGGTCTACCTGCATCCCGAGCATCTGGAACTGGCCGGGCGGGCCGCCGCCGGCGCACTGGCCTCGAGCGTGACGACCATCCTCTCGCCCTTCGACCCGGTGGTGTGGGACCGGCGCCGCGCGCTGGAGCTGTTCGGCTTCGACTACCGCCTGGAATGCTACACGCCGGCCGAAAAGCGCCGCTACGGCTACTTCAGCCTGCCCATCCTGCGCCGCGGCGCCCTGGTCGGACGGCTGGACGCCAAGGCGCACCGCGGCGCCGGCGTCTTCGAGGTGAAATCGCTGGCGCTCGAGCCGGCCACGCGGCCCAGCGCGCGCTGCGCCGCCGACATCGCCGGGGCGCTGCGCCGCCTGGCCGGCTGGCACGGCTGCGCCCTGGTGCGCCTGGGCCAGGGCGTGCCGCAGGGTTTCGCCGCGGCGCTGGGCGCGAACCTCGGGACGGACCTGGTAGCCGACCTCGGCGCGGACCTTGGGGAGGATGCCGCATGAGACTCGGCGCCGCGCCCGCGCACATTCTTACGGCCGGGGGTGAGCCGCTGTTCGGCCGCTACGCCGGCCAGGCCGGCGGCTTCGACTGGGGCGCGCTGGCCGCGCCGCACGCGCGCGGCGCCGTGTGGCGGCGCTTCCACCACAAACGCTGGCACTACCTCGCGCTGGCCACGCCGGAGTTGTTCTGCGGCGTCGCCATCGTCGACCTCGGCTGGACCAGCACCGCCTTCGCCTACGCCTTCGACCGGCGCGCGCGGCGCATCGCCGCCGAGTTTTCCCAAGACGGCCTGCCCGGCCTGAGCGCCAGCCTGGCGCCGCACGCCGGCGGCGCCAGCCGCTTCCGCTTCCTCTCGAAGAGCATCGCCATCGACTGCGCGGCGCCGGGCCGCCATCGCCTGCGGGTGCGCGGCGCCGGCCTGGAGATCGACGCCGAATGCGGCCCCGGTCCGATGCCGCTGCTGCTGGCGGTGGGGCCGGCGGCGGGCGGCTCGGTGCACGCGACGCAGAAATCGGGCGGCCTGCCGCTGTCGGGCCAGGCGCGCTGCGGCGCGCGCCGCTTCGGCCTGGACGGCGGCGTGGCCAGCTTCGACTACTCGAACGGCCTGCTGGCGCGCGAGACGGCCTGGCGCTGGGCCTCGGCGCACAGCCTGGAGCTGGGCTTCAATCTGCAGGCCGGCTATTTCGGCGCCCACGAGAACGCGCTGTGGTTGGACGGCCAGTTGTACGGACTGGGCGCGGCGCAGTTCGACTTCCAGAGCGGCGCGCCGCTGGCGCCCTGGCGCGTGCACACCGACGACGGCCTGCTCGATCTGCATTTCACGCCGGAGGGCGCGCGCGCGCAGGACAAGAATCTGTTGATCGCCGCCAGCCGCTACGTGCAGCCGATCGGCACCTTCAGCGGCTGGGTGCGCGCCGGCGCCGGCGCGCCCAAACGCAGCGTCACGCAGTTGGCGGGGGTGACCGAAGACCACCGCTCGCGCTGGTGAGCGGCGCGCGGCGGGGAAGCAAGGGCGCCGGGCCGGGCTCAGACAAGGGCGCGGCGTGCCGGGCCCGTCCGCCCGGCGCGCCCGCCGTCTTGATTGACCGAGTGGCATTGCCGGCGCGGGCAGGATGCGCGCCGGTGGTTTTTTTCAGCGTTCCAGTCGCAGCCTAAGGGTGTCGCCATGAGTATCCGCAATCTAGACCTTCTGTTCAAGCCGCAATCGGTGGCCCTGATCGGCGCCTCCAGCAAGGAGCGCGGCATCGGCGCGACGCTGCTCAGGAATATGCTCGAGGGCGGCTACAAGGGCGCGCTGTGGCCGGTGAATCCGAAGTACGAGCGCCTGCAGGGCATGCCCTGCTACGCCAAGGTGGCGGCGCTGCCGGCGGCGCCCGACCTGGCGGTGATCTGCACGCCGCCGGCCAGCATCCCCGGCCTGATCCGCGAGCTGGGCGCGCGCGGCACCAAGGCCGCCATCGTCATGACGGCCGGGCTGGAGGTGCTCAAGGCGAACGCCGGCAAAAGCATCGAACAGGCCATGCTGGAGGCGGCCAAGCCCCACCTGCTGCGCATCCTCGGGACGAACAGCGTCGGCCTGCTGGTGCCGGCGCTGGGCCTGAACGCCAGCTTTGCGCACAGCGGCGCGCGGCCCGGCAAGATCGCCTTCGTGTCGCAGTCGGGCGGCCTGGCCACCGGCGTGCTGGACTGGGCCAACGCGCGCGGCATCGGCTTTTCCAAGTTCGTCTCGCTGGGCGGCGGCGCCGACGTCGATTTCGGCGACCTGCTCGACTACCTGGCCGGCGACGCCGACACCGGCGCCATCCTGCTCTACCTGCAGGACCTGCGCGGCGCGCGCAAGTTCATGTCGGCGGCGCGGGTGGCGGCGCGCAGCAAGCCGGTGATCGTGCTGCGCGCCGGGCGCGACGCGGGCAAGCCGGCCGGCGCCGGCCACGCCGGCGCGCTGGCCGGGCGCGACGCCGTCTACGACGCGGCGATCCGCCGCGCCGGCATGCTGCGCGTGCACTCCTCGGAGGAGTTGTTCAACGCCGTCGAGACGCTGGCCTACGCCAGGACGCAGCGCGGCGAGCGCCTGGCCATCGTCAGCAACAGCGCCGGCCTGGGCCTGATGGCCGGCGACGCCCTGCTGGCCGCCGGCGGCCACCTGGCGACGCTGTCGGCGGAAACCGCGCGCCTGCTGGGGCGGGTGCTGCCGCAGGCCTGGTCGCAGGGCAATCCGGTCGACATCCTCGGCGACGCGCCGCTGGAGCGCTACCTGGCGGCGCTGCCGCCGCTGCTGGCCGAGCCGCAGGCGGACGCGCTGCTGTTCCTGCACGCGCCCACGGCGATGCTCGACAGCGCGGCGCTGGCGGCGGCGGTGGCGCCGCTGGCCCAGGCGGCCGGGCGCAACGTGCTGTCGTGCTGGTTGGGCGGCGCCGAGGCGGCGCCGGCGCGCCAGGTGTTCTCGCGCGCCGGCCTGCCGTGCTACGCCACGCCGGAGCGCGCCGTGCAGGCCTTCATGCAGATCGTCCAGTACCGCCGCAACCAAGATCTGCTGATGCAGGTGCCGGTGCAGGCGCCGGCCGCCGCCGCGCCGCAGCGGGCGCGCGCGCGCGCCATCGTCGC
>JANXSQ010000049.1 GCA_025356595.1 Janthinobacterium sp.
AGCGTGCCGCGGCCGTCGCTCAGCACCACCCGCGCCACCGCCAGCAGCAGCAGCCGGTCCTCGGCGGCGATCTGCTCGGCCTGGCGCACGAAGATGCCGCCCGGCCGGTCGATGGCCTGGGCGTCCAGGCCGGAGGCGATCAGGCCCATGATCATCTCGTGCAGCACCTGGCGGTAGCCGGACTGGTCGTCCGACCAGATCACCAGGTCCACCACCAGGCCCTTCAGGCGCCAGTAGGCGTGCGCCTGCACCAGTTGCCGCACCAGTTCGATGTTGGCCGGGTCGCGGATCTGCAGCAGCACGATGGGCAGGTCGCCGGAGATCGCGTAGGCCCACAGGCCGGACTGGCCGCGCTGGTTCTTCGCCAGGATCTCGGCGTCGGCGCGCAGCGCCGCGTTCGGGTAGATGACGCTGTTGGCCAGGCGCGCGTACAACTGGCCGTCCGCCTCGCTGGCGTTGAGCTGGCGCAGCACCACCTGGCTGTGCGTCCAGGCCAGCTCGAAGACGCGGTCGGCCAGGTGCTTGTCCTGGTATTTGTCGATCAGGTGCAGGGCGCCGGCGCGCGTCTCGGCGACGCCGCTGACGCTGTCGAAGGTGACCACCTGCTCCGGCGCCAGCGTCACGCAGTAGCGGATCGCCAGCACCGGATCGAGCACCGAACCCTCGGCCCCGCCCAGCGGCCCGGCCTCGCTCAGGGCCAGCGGCGCGCGCGCGTCGCGGCCGCGGCCGATGAAGGCGGCGCGGTCGGTCTCGAAGGAGACGGCGTCGGCCGCGCCGTCGTGCAGGGTCATCAGGTGCAGCAGCGTCGGCGTCGCCTCCTCGGGCGAGCGGGCGCGGCGCGCGCACAGGATGGCGTTTTCGCCGCGCAGGATCTCGCTCTGCACGAACAGCTTGCTGAAGGCCGGATGGGCGGCGTCGGCCGCCGCCGGCGCCATCACCACCTCGGCGTAGCTGGTGATCTCGATGCGCCGCGCGCGCGCCGAGACGTTGCGCACGCGGGTGCGGCGGATTTCGATGTCGTCCTCGGGCGAGACGACGATTTCCGTGTACAGCTCGATGCCCCGGTCGCTGCGGCGGAACTCGGCGCGCCCCTCGGAGAAGATCACCTCGTACTTGTCCGGCTCGGCCAGCGTCGGCTGGTAGCCGGTCGACCAGAGGGCGCCGTCGTCGAGGTCGCGCAGATAGCAGAAATTGCCCCAGTTGTCGCGCGTGCCGTCCTCGCGCCAGCGCGTCACGGCCAGCTCCCTCCAGCGGCTGTAGCCGGCGCCGGCGGCGCTGACCATGACGTGATAGCGTCCGTTCGAGAGCAACTGCGTTTCCACCTGCGCGCCGCTGTGCTGGTGCAGCACGCGCGTCGGCATGGCCGCCTCGGCCGGGCCGCTGCGCAGCGCCGCCAGTTCCGCGCTGTCCGAATGGAAGGCGCCCATGTGCGGGGTGCGCTCCTGCAGCACCAGCAGCGCCGACTGCAGCAGCGGGTCGGCGGCGAAGCGGCGCTGCATGGGCCGCTCGTGCAGCAGATAACTGAGGGCCAGCAGGCCCATGCCCTGGTGGTGCACCATGAAGGAGCGCACCACCGCGTGGTTCTGGCCGCGCGGCAGGCGCGCCGCCGTGTAGTCGATCGCCTCGTAGAAGCCGTAGCGGCCCATGAAGCCGGCCGCCTGCATGCGCTGCAGGTTCAGGCAGGCCTCCTCCGGGCGCACCATCAGGCCCAGCATGCTGGCGTAGGGCGCCACGACCAGATCGTCGGCCAGGCCGCGCTTCAGGCCCAGGCCCGGCACGCCGAAGGCGCGGTACTGGTAGTTGAGGGCCGCGTCGACGGTGTTGTAGCCGGATTCGGAGATCCCCCACGGCACGTCGCGCTGCCGGGCGTAGGCGATCTGCGCGTCGATCATCGAATGGTAGGTCTGGTCGAGCAGGGTGTGCGGGTAGTTCGGCATCACCAGCAGCGGCATCAGGTACTCGAACATCGAACCGCTCCACGACAGCAGCACCGGCCGGCCGGCCACCATGCACAACTGGCGGCCCAGCGCGAACCAGTGCTCCTGCGGCAGTTGGCCCTGGGCGATGGCGACGAAACTGGCCAGGCGCACCTCGGAGGCCAGCAGGTCGTAGTAGGCCGCGTCGAGGCGCCGCTCGCTGAGGTTGTAGCCGATCGCCAGCAGCTTGGTGGCCGGGTTGTACAGGAAGGCGTAGTCGGGCTGGGCGAAGGCGCGCGCCGCCGCGCCCAGTTCGGCGATGCGCAGCAAGCGCCGCGCGGCGCCGGCGGCGCCCTGCGCCACCAGCCCGGCCAGTTCGGCGCGGCGCGCGCGCTCCTCCGGATCCGCCTCGTCCGGCGCGCCGGCCGGCAGCGTCAGCGCGGCCAGTTCGCGCAGCGTCGGCACGGCCGCGACGGCGGCGGCGCCGGACGGCAGCGCCAACCACGGCGCCAGTTCCAGCAATTCGTCCAGCGCGGCGTGGCATTGGCGCGCCAGCGCCTCGGCCCACATCAGCAGGGCGTCGGCGGCGCCGCCGCGCGCCACGGCGAGGAACTGCGCCGCCGCCGCGTCGGCCGCCAGCAGGCCCGCGCGCCAGTCGGCCAGCGTGGCCGGGCCGAGCGCCAGCGCCGCCAGCCCGCCCTCCAGGTCCGCCAGCGCCTGCGGCGCGACGCCGCCCTCGGCGTGTTCGCGCAGCACGCGCAGCGTGGTGGCGATGCCGCTGGCGATCTGCGCGCCGATGACGGGCGCGTCGCGCAGGCCGGCCAGGCCCGGTTGCAGGGTCAGCAGGTGGCCGGCCAGGTTGCCGCTGTCGACCGTCGAGATGTAGACCGGCAGCAGCGGCTGCAGGGTGCGCGTGTCGTACCAGTTGTAGAAGTGGCCCTGGTGGCGCTCCAGGCGCGCCATCGCCTCCAGCGTGTGGGCGCTGCGCGCCAGCAGTTCGGCACCGGTCAGGTAGCCGAAGTCGTGCGCCGTCAGATTGGCCAGCAGGGCCAGGCCGATGTTGGTCGGCGAGGTGCGGTAGGCGACCACGCCGACCGGATGCTCCTGCATGTTGTCGGGCGGCAGCCAGTTGCCCTCGGGGCCGACGAAGGCGTCGAAGAAGGCCCAGGTCTTGCGCGCCACGTCGTGCAGGAAATCGCGCTGGGCGGCGTCCAGGCGGGCCGCCTTGCGCTCGATCGGCCGGCTGATCCACCAGGCGATGGCCGGCGCGCCCAACCACAGCAGCAGCAGCGCGGCGGCCAGCGGCAGCGCCGCCGGCCGCCAGGCCAGCAGCGCCGCCGCGCCGGCCAGCGCCAGCAGCGGCGAGAAGGCCATCGCGCGCCAGCTGCGCGCCTGGCCGGCGGCGTCGCCGGCCAGGCCGGAGGCGCGCCATTCCAGCAGGTGGCGGCGCGACACCAGCAGGCGCCACAGGGTGCGGCCGATGGCGTCCAGGCTGAACCAGGCCTCGTGGGGCAGGAACACCAGCGTCAGCATGGCGTGCGAAAACTGCAGGCCGCAGCGCCGCTCCCAGGCCGCCAGGTGCTGGCGCCACGGCGTGTAGGCGGGTTTCCGCGCCAGGTCGTACAGGGCGGCCAGCAGCGCCGGCAGGAAGATCACGCCGAGCACCATGGCGCTCCAGTAGGCCGGTTGCGGCAGCACCGCCCAGGCCAGCAGGAAGGCCAGCGTCAGCACCGTCGCGACCAGGCTGCGGCGCAGATTGTCGAACAGCTTCCAGCGCGACAGCGCCGAGAGCGGATTGGCCACGCCGCGCCCGCCGCGCCCCGGGGCGCGGCCGCACAACCAGCCGAGCAACTGCCAGTCGCCGCGGATCCAGCGCTGGCGGCGGCTGACGTCGTCGCTGTAGCGGGCCGGATATTGCTCGTACAACTGGGCGTCGCTGAGCAGGCCGGCGCGCAGGTAGCAGCCCTCCAGCAGGTCGTGGCTGAGGATGCGGTTGTCGGGCAGGCGCTGGCCCAGCACGCGCTCGAAGACGTCGACGTCGTAGATGCCCTTGCCGATGAAGGAGCCCTCGTGGAACACGTCCTGGTAGAGGTCCGAGACGGTGCGCGTGTAGGGGTCGATGCCCGGCTCGCCGCCGCACAACTGCTCGTAGCGCGAGGCGTTCGCGCTGGGCAGGCTGACCGCCACGCGCGGCTGCAGAATGCCGTAGCCGGCCACCACGCGGCCGCCCGCCCGGTCCAGCACGGGACGGTTCAGCGGATGCGTCATGGCCGCCACGAACAGGCGCGCGGCGTCGCGCGGCAGTTGCGTGTCGCTGTCGAGCGTGATCACGTACTTGACCGCCGCCAGCCCTTCGGTGGCGCCCTCAACGGCGGCGAAGCGCTCGCGCGCCTCGCCGCGCAGGAACTGGTTCAGGTCGGACAGCTTGCCGCGCTTGCGCTCGCGGCCCATCCAGACGCCCTCCTGCGGATTCCACAGGCGCGGCCGGTGCAGCAGCAGGAAGGGCGCGCCGCTGTCCGCGTATTGGGCGTTCAGGCGCGCGATGTGGCCGCGCGCCCGCTCCAGCAGGGCCGCGTCGCCGGGCAGCGTCTCGGCGGCGGCGTCGGTCCAGTCGCTGAGCAGGCAAAAGCGCAGGTTGGCGTCGCGGTTGGCGAGGAAGCGCACCTCCAGGGCCTCGCACAACTGGTCGACGTTGGCGGCGCTGTGGAGCAGCGCCGGCACGGCCACGAGGGCGCGCGCCTCGTCCGGAATGCCGCCCTTGAAATCCATGCGCGGCAAACGGTGCGGCGGCGTCGCCAGCGTCGCCAGCCAGTTCACCACGGCCAGCGCGAACTGGCTGCCGGCCAGCAGCGTCAGCGCGCCCAGCGCCGCCAGCGTCCAGCCGTGCACGCCCTGGCGCACGGCGCGCTCGAGCAGCAGCGCGACGATCACCGTGCTCAGCGCCGCGACGCCGCCCAGATACACCGAGAGCGGCGCGGCGCGGCCGGTCTTTTGCAGCGCCTCGCCCAGCGGCAGATGCACGCCGACCTGTTTTTCCAGCGCGATCAGGCCGCGGTCGATCAGGTAGAAGCCGACGTGGCCGTTGCGCGCGTCGGCGTCCTCGCTGTGGCCGCGCGCCAGTTGCAGCGCCAGTTCGGCGATCTCGGCCTCGCCGCGCGGACTGCGCCGCGCCAGGCGCTCGACGACGTGGCGGTACTGGTCGCGGGTGGCGAAATCCATGCCGGCATAGACGCCGGCGGGATCGGCGCGCAGGATGCGCTCGACGACGCTCATGCGCTCGACGAACTCCTGCCAGTCCATGCTGCCGAGGAAGCGCAGGCTGCCGATGCTGTTGGCGATCGAGACCTGGTCGGCGGCCTGCTGGCCCACCTCGGCCTGGATCTGCTGCTCGATGCTCAGGCCGCTCTCGGCCAGGCGGTGCGTGACCCAGGACAGGGCCAGCGTCAGCGCCGGGCTCTGGCCCTGCAGGCGGCGCGCCAGTTCGGCGACGAAGGCGCTGCCCATGGGCGGATCGGAGCGCGCCATGTCGGCCACCAGCAGGATCAGGCCGCTCGGATTGCGCTCGGCCACCTCGCCCATCCGGTCGGCCCAGTCGTTGGCCAGCTCGCGCTGGGCGCGGTTCTCCGACACGCCGGCGGCGACCCGGCGCAGGTTCTCGATCAGCGCCAGGCGCAGCATGATGGGGATCGCCCACAGCTCGCCCAGGCCGAGCGCGGCGGCCTCCTGGTAAGCCTCGACGAAGTGGCACAGGCTGTCCGGATCGACCCGGCCGTCGCCGTGCGCGACGATGCACAGGGCGATCTGGTAGACCCGCGGGCGGCCCCCGCCGGCGCCCTTGTCGAGGCGCGGCAACTGCTTGCTGTAGCCCTTGGGCAGATGCCGCCTGGCGGTGCGGATCTGCTCCTCGATCAGGTAGAAATTATCCAGCAGCCACTCGGAGGCCGGCGTCACCTGGCGCCCCTGCCGCACCGCGCCGGTCAACTCCTTGACGGTGGCGCCGATCACCTCGGCGTTCTCGGCCAGGCGCGCCAGCAGGTGGTCGCGGCCGCCGCGCTTGCCGAGGTGGTGGCTGGCCGCCAGCGTCCGGCCGTGGGCCGCCATCTGCTGCGCGCTGAACAATTCCGAGCGCAGCGGCTGGATATCCTCCGCCGCCACGTCGCTTGGCCCGCGGCCCGCTGCGGCGGCCGTCCATTGCGCCAATTTATCCGCCAATAATCTGATGTATTGTTTCAACTTGAACCTCGGTGTGGGCGCGCGCCGGAGCGCGCCGGGCCGGCGCCGCGCAGGGTCGCTGCGGCGCACGGCGGGAATGGAAGAGGTATGCAGTCTCGATGCTAAGGCCGGGCCGCGCGCGCCACCGTGCGCTGACGAACATACGTGCGACATTGCAGTCGCGCCGGCAAGAAAAAACGCGGGGATGGGGGTGAAACGGGAGAGGGAATTGACACGGGGAAATAATGTGCGGAGCACAGCCGAAAACCGCCGCCGCGCCCGCACCCGTGGGGCCCGGACGCGCCGCGGCGGCGGCGATGTTCATGACGGCCGCCGCCGTCCCGGCCGCTCAGGCGGCCAGCGGCAGCGGCGCCAGTTGCGCCTCGCCCAGCGCCATGCCGCCGCTGAGGTGCCAGGCTTGCGCGTAGCCGAGGCGGCGCAGGCAGGCGGCCGCCTTGGCGCTGCGGTTGCCGCTGCGGCAGAAGAACACCAGCGGCACGGCGGCGCCGCGCAACCAGTCCGCCATGTGTTCGCCCAGGCGGCTCAGCGGCACGCTGAGCGCGGCCCGGCCGCCCAGGGTCGCGGCGGCGCCGCCGGCCGCCTGCTCGTAGGCTTCGCGCACGTCCACCAGCAGGGCCTGCGGATGGTCGCGCAGGAAGGCCGCCAGCGCCGCCGGCGCCAGGTGCATGGCGGCGTCGGCGGGCGCCGCGGCGCGCCCGGCGCGCA
>JANXSQ010000113.1 GCA_025356595.1 Janthinobacterium sp.
GGCCGGCAGGTCACCGGCGATATGGTTGAACAGGGTGGTCTTGCCCGCACCGTTGGGGCCGATCAGCAGGTGCCGAAGGTGCTGTTGCTCGACGAACCGCTGGCAGGCCTCTCGGCCGAAGAGCGGGAAACGGTCACGCAGTTGCTGCGCAAGATCGACCGCTCCATCACCATCCTGATGATCGAGCACGACATGGAAGTCGCCCTCGCCTTTGCTGACCGCATCACGCTGCTGCACTATGGCCAGGTGATCCTGGCGGGGACGCGGCAAGAAGTTGTTGCCGATCCGCGCACCAGGGAGATCTACCTTGGCCACTAGCCTGCTTACGCTGGACCGCGTCAACGCGTTCTACGGCGACAGCCATGTGCTGCATGACGTGAGCATGGAGCTGCACGAGGGCCGCCTGCTGGCGTTGCTGGGCCGCAACGGCGCGGGCAAGACCACCTGCATCTCTTCCATCATCGGCTTTGTGCCGCCGCGCTCGGGCCGCATCACGCTTGCCGGCGAGTCGCTTGAGGCGCGCTCGCCCGAGCGCATCTGCGCAGCCGGCGTGGGCCTCGTGCCGCAGGGTCGCCGCGTGTTCCCGACGCTGACTGTGCTGGAGAACCTCGAGGTCGCGGCGCGCCCTGCGCGCGCCGGCGCAAAACACTGGACCCGGCAAGCGGTCTACGAAATTTTCCCGCGCCTGAAGGAGCGGCAGAACCAGGTGGCGGGCAGCCTGTCGGGCGGCGAACAGCAGATGCTGGCCATTGGCCGCGGCCTGATGACCAACCCGCGCGTGTTGCTGCTGGACGAACCCTCCGAAGGCCTGGCGCCGCAGATCGTCCGCGAAGTGGGCCTGGTGCTGGCCGGCTTGAAAGAACACATCTCGATGGTGCTGGTAGAGCAGAACCTGGGCCTGGCGCTCAGCGTGGCCGACGATGTGGCGCTGCTGTCAACCGGGCGCGTGGTGTTTGCGGGAACCAAAGAGGCATTCGAGCAGCAGCAAGCCTCGCTGCACAGCCACCTCGGCATTGAATAGGACTTGCCTCATGAATTTGCCACTGAAGGACGCGCCCGTTGGGCGCTACACGCTGCGCTACGCTGACGTTGGTACCGGCGTGCCGGTGGTGCTGATCCACGGCCTGGCGGGCGACCACACCGCATGGCTGGCGCAGATTGAAGTGCTGCGAGCCACGCACCGCGTCATCGCATTCGACAACCGCGGCGCTGGCGCGAGCACGCAGGTGGATGAACCCGTGAGCACAGAAGATCTTGCACGCGACACGCTGGCCCTGATGGACCACTGCGGTATAGACAGTGCGCATGTGGTGGGCCGTTCGATGGGCGGCGCCGTGGCGCAGCACATGGCACTGCTGGCGCCACAGAGGGTGCTGTCACTGGTGCTGTGCGCTTCATTCGCCCGGCTTGACCCGCTGGGTAGCCGTGTGCTGCTGAACATGCGCGAGGCGCTGGAGTGGCGCGGTAGCTGGGCCGACCACGCCCGGCATTCGGTACAAAACTTCGTGTCGGCCGGCTTTTTCAACGGCCAGCCCGAACGGGTTGCCATGATCGAGAAGTTGCTGGGCGGCGAGACCCGGCTGCCAGCCTGCTACAACCGCCAGAACGAAGCCTGCCAGCAGCACGACACCGTGAGCCGCCTGCACGAAATCAAGCAGCCCTGCCTGGTGATGGGCGGCGCGAGCGACCCCATCTGCTCACTGATGGCGACGGCAATGTTGAGCAACGGCCTGCCCGATGTTCGAACCGAAATTTTCGACGATGCCAGTCACTTCTTTTTGATGGAGCAGCCGCAGAAATTCATGGCGCTGCTTTGCGGTTGGCTGCAGTCGCATTGAGTGGACTAAGCGCCGGATGTCCCTAGGTCGATACGATCAGACGCGATGTAGCCAGATCGGTGTTGTACATCGCTGCCACTGACGGTTGCGTTTTGCGATAGATGGATCCGTGGATCCCGTGGTCGTGAGTCTGCTGCAGGGTCAGAAGCGGTCGGCCACCAGTGGCGGCTCCAAGGTAGTCCAGTGGAAGTGCTCCACCTCCTCAAATATCCCATCGACCACACAGACGTGGAAGTGCACATGGCCGTTCAGGCTGGAGCCGAAGCGGTGGATGAAGGCCAACTGCGCCAATGTGCAACGCCGCCTTGTCCAGCTGCGCCACCCCAGGTCTGTTGGATTGCAGGCATTGCGCAATGACCCGCAGAAAATGCGCAGCACCATGTTGAGCACTGGCCCGTCGCGCTGCATGAAGTGGCACAAGCGCTTTGGCACGAACAGCACCCACTGGCGCACCGGCAGGCTGGAGAACACATGATCCGTCAGGTGCGCCGCCGTCTCCACCATGCGCCGTGTG
>JANXSQ010000118.1 GCA_025356595.1 Janthinobacterium sp.
TCCCGCCTAATGATTAGGCAGGAGTAGTAGAACACCTGGGTCAGTTTTCGGTCGGCGCGAGGCCTATAGGTGGGTCAATTTTCGGTCGGCGCCAACACCTTCGTACAGAGGCAGATGAGGGCCTGCCGATTGACGAGGAGATCCCTAGCCGGCCTAGCGCCATATCAAACCGGGCACATTAACCGGTATGGTGATTAGACGCTCGATCAGGAACTACAACTACCACCGATGAACTACATAACGATAATTTTCCAATAAATCAAACAGTTACAGCATGATTTGGGTATTTTTACACGAATCACGGCCGACCCTCTTCATGGCATGTCCGCCGATGAGTTGCAGCAGGGCCAGCGCCAGACGCCAGTTGCTCAGATAGTCCAGCGGGGTCATCCCGACAGCGCCCCCAAAAATGGGCGGCCAAGCGCGCCCGCGACATTCCAGCCGCCGTCGCCATCGTCTCGATGGTCCGTGCCGATTCCGGATGCGCGCGCAGCGCCTCGAACGCGCGCGCCAGTCCCCCGAGCAGGCCGCCCTTTTCCTTGCCCTGCCCTATCAAATGGCGAAAATCTGAATGATCAGCGGCTCAAATAGCCGGTTGAGGCCTTTCTCAACACGGAGCAGTGCATTTAATTGATGATCATTTTACTAACGGCTGTTTTGCCTGAGGCGGCGGCCCGCGCCGGTGCAGAGGTCTTCATAGACCGCCGCGTAGTTGCCGACCATCGCCGCAAGGCTGAATTGTTCGCTCGCGTGTTGACGCGCCGCCGCACCCAGCCGCTGGCGCAGCGCCGCGTCGGCCCCGTACTCCGCCAGCAATTGCGCCAGACGCGGCGTGTCGCCCGGCGGGAACAGATGGCCGACGTGGCCGTCGCGCACCAATTCTAGATTGCCGCCGACGGCGCTCGCCAGCACCGGCACGGCGCTGGCCATCGCCTCGAGCAAGGTATTGGATATCCCCTCCGACAGGGACGGCAGGACAAAGACGTCGAAGGTGGGCAGCAGGCGCGCCACCTCGCCGCTGTCGCCGGTAAAACAGACCATGTTCGCGATGCCCAACCGCTGCGCCAGCGCCCGCAGCTCGGCCGATAGCGGCCCATCGCCCACGATCACCAGCCGCATCCGCGCGCGGAAGGCCGCGTCGGCGTCTTCCAGCGCCGCAAAGGCGCGCAGCAGCGTCGCCTGGTCCTTGACCGGCTGCAAGCGCCCGACGGTGCCGACGATGACGCTGTCCGGCCCGGCAAAGCCGAGCGGCAGCGCGGAAAAGTCGCGCGTCGGCTGCGGCGCGAAGCGTTCCGTGTCGACGCCGTTGTACACTTGCCGGATGCGCCGGCCGGCCACGCCGACCCGTTCCCGCAGATAGGTTTCCAGACTCTTCGAGACGGTCACATAGCCGTTGACCAGGGGCGCGTGCAAGCGCCGCAGCATGGCGTGGCGTTTGTTGTCGCCGTGCAGATTGTCGACGTCGAGGCCATGCTCGCCATGCACGCGAAACGGCACGCCGGCCAGACGCGCCGGCACCAGGGCATCGAGGCCGGACAGGTTGCGCGAATGGACGATGGTCGGGCGCAGGCGGCGGAACAACTGGTACATCGCCACGCGCATGCGCCAGACGCCTATGCGTGAGCGGTGCAGCGCGTATACGTCGACGTCGGGACGGGTGATGCGCAGGCGGAAGTCCGAATAGTCTTCGACGCACAGGACGGCGTGGCGGAAGCGCGCCGCCGGCATGTGGTTGATCAGGTTCACCAGGCCGTTTTCCAGGCCGCCCACGCGCAGTTGGTGGATGACGTGCAGTACCAGCGGTCTGGTCTCATCGCTCATCGGATTTCCCGCCGCACAGGGAGTAGCCGATGGCGCCGGCCGCCGCGGCGCGCCGCCGCAGGACCGCGCCGAACAACTGGATCTGTCCCGCCGTGGTCTCGTCCCAGCTGAAGCGCTCGGCGTAGCGCCGCGTCGCCGCGCGCTCCGGATAGTTTGCCCGCAAGGCCAGCACCGCGTCCGCGACGCCGCGCGCGCTGCGTTCGCGCATCAACAGGCCCGCCTCCGGCGCGGCCACCACCTCCGGCGTGCCCCAGACATCGCTGGCCACCACCGGCGTGCCGCAGGCCATCGATTCGAGCAGGACATTGGCCCACCCTTCCCTGCTCGACGCCAGCACCAGCGCGTCGGCCGCGCCGTAATAGTCGACCATCTCGGTCTGCGCCACGGCACCGAGGAAACGCACCCGCTCGCGCACGCCCAGTTGGCGCGCCTGCGCTTCGAGGCGGCCCCGTTCCGGGCCGGCGCCGGCGACCAGCAGGTGCACGCCGTCCAGCAGCGGCAAGGCGGCCACGCTCAGTTCCAGACCCTTGACCGGCACCAAATGGCCGGCCGCCAGCAGGGTGAATCCGTCCAGCCCGGCGGCGCGCCGCTGCGCCACGCGGTCGCCGGGCCGGAAGCGCTGCAGGTCGACGCCGTTGCGCAGCGCCGTCACCTTGGCACCTTCCAGGCCGAGTTGCACCATCTCGCTTTTCAGCGCCTGGCAGACGGCCACCATGGCGTCGGCGCGGCCCGCCGCCCAACGTATCATGGCGCGCGGCAGGCTATATCGCGGCAGCAGGCTGATGTCGGAGCCGCGCGCGGTGATCACCACGGGCTTGTTGAAATAGCGCCCCAGCATGGCCGCCGCCACGCCGTCCGGGTAGAAATAGTGGGCGTCGATGAGATCGAAATCATAGCCTTGGTCGAGCAGATCGCCCAGCGCGCGCTTGCCGCACCGGGCCAGCATGAAGGGCGCCACGCTCATGCCCAGTTTCGGCAGATGGGCGTAGCGCGGGTGGCTCACGCGCAAGCCGTTCAGGGTTTCCTCGGCCGCGATGCGCGCCAGGCCGGCGTAGCGGCCGGAGCCGGGCAGCGTCGACGGGAACCAGGGCACCGGCGCGACGACGCGCGCTTCGACCTTGCCGCTGGCCACCAGATGGCGCAGCCGGGTTTCCACGAAGATGCCGTGGCCGGGCTTTTCGGCGCTCGGATACAGGGTGCTGAAGGTGACGATCTTCATGGCCGCGCCGCTTCGCGCAGGCGCGCGTACAGGCCCTGGTAGCGCGCCACGCTGGCGCCCCAGTTGCGCTCCTGTTCGACGAAGCGGCGGCCGTTGGCGCGCATCGCGTCCCAGCGCTGCGGCGCCGCCAGCAGGGCCAGCACCTGGCGCGCCAGCGCGGCCGGATCTCCGGCCGCGAACAGCACGCCGGTCTCGCCGTCGACGATCAATTCCCTGTGTCCGCCCACATCCGAGGCCACCAGCAGGCGGCCCTGGGCCATCGCCTCCAGCGGTTTCAGCGGCGTGACCAGGTCGGTCAGGCGCATCTTCAGGCGCGGATAGACCAGCACGTCGGCCAGTGCATAGTAGCGCTGCACCTGCTCGTGCGGCACGCGGCCGACGAAGACCGCCTGCGCGGCCACGCCCAGCGCGGCGGCCTGGCGCTTCAGCGCCGCCTCCTGCGGACCTCCGCCGACCAGCAACACGCGCACCTCGGGATCGGCCCTGAGCATGGCCGGCAGCGCCCGCAGCAGAATGTCCAGGCCCTCGTAAGCGTAGAAGGAGCCGATGAAGCCCAGCACGCGCTTGCCGCTCAAGCCCAAGGTGGCGGCCAGGGCGGCGTCGGGCGCGCCCCCGACGCTGAAGTCGTCGATATTGACGGCGTTCGGGATCACGGTGACTTTGTCGGCCGCGATGCCGCGCGTGGCGATCTCGGCGCGCAGGCCCTCGCAGATGGTGGTGGCGGCGTCGACCCGCCTCAGCGCGTAGGTTTCCATGGCCCGGCTCAATTGATAGCGCAAGCCCCAGGCCTTGCTGGTGCCGTGGTCGACCGCCGCGTCCTCCCAAAAGGCGCGCACCTCGTACACCACCGGTATGCCCAGGCGCTTGCCGACGCGCAGCGCGGCGATGGCGTTCAGCGCCGGCGAGTGGGCGTGCAGGATGTCCGGCCGCAGCGCCCCGGCCACCTGCAGCAGGCGCCGCTCCAGCGCGTCGATAACGGCCAGTTGCCTCAGGCCGGGCAGCCGCGCCTTCAGGCCGGCGGCCGGCGCCGTGCGGTGGAAGTCCAGGCCGTCGCTGCGCTCCACGCCGTCGCCGCCGGCGCCCTGCTTCGGACCGGTCAGGTGCTGGGTTTCCCAACCCAGGGCGCGCTGTTGCAGCAGGATGGCGCGGGTGCGGAAGGAATAACCGCTGTGCAGCGGAATCGAATGGTCCAGCACATGCAGGATGCGCAGCGGCGCGACGCTGTCGCGCTTCACGCCGCCGCCTCCTTGCGCAGGAAGGCCTCGAACATCAGCAGGGTCCAGATCGGCGCGCTGTAGTCGCGCCGGCCGCACTGGTGCTGCTCCACCAGCTCGCGCAGATAGCCGGTGTTGAACATGCCGGTGTCGGCCAGCAGCGGCCCGAGCAGCGCCTCGCGCACGCGTTCGCGCAAGGGCCCGCGGAACCAGCCCGCCAGCGGCACCGCGAAGCCCATCTTCTTGCGGTACAGGATGTCGTGCGGCAGATGCGCCTCCAGGCTTTTCTTGAAGATGTATTTGCCCTCCCCGCCCTGCAGCTTCATGCCGGCAGGCAGGCCGGAGATCCATTCGACCAGTTCATGGTCCAGCAGCGGCACGCGCACCTCCAGCGCGTGGGCCATGCTGGCGCGGTCGACCTTGGTCAGGATGTCGCCGGGCAGATAGGTTTTCATGTCCAGATACTGGATCAGCGACAGCGGGTCGTCGGTCGGCGCGCCGGTGGCGTGGCCGCGCATCACGTCGAGCGCCCGGTAGCCCTGCAGGCCGGCGCGGAAGGACGGCGAAAACAGTTGCGCGCGCATGGCGTCGCTCATGATCGTGACGCCGTGGAAATAGCCTTCCACCAGGTCGCGCGCCAGCGCCTCGAAGGTGGTCTTGGCGCGGAACATGCGCGGCGCCCAGTCGGCCTTCGGATAGTAGCGGCCCAGCGCGCCGAACAGCGGTTGGCGCAGGCTGGACGGAATGCGTCCGCGCACGCTGTGCTCGGCCATCGCGTAGCGGTAGCGCCGGTAGCCGGCCAAGTTCTCGTCGCCGCCGTCGCCCGACAGCGCCACCGTCACACGCTGGCGCGCCAACTGGCACACCCGGTAGGTGGGAATGGCGGAACTGTCGGCGTAGGGTTCGTCGTACAGGCCGGCCAGCGTGTCGAGCAGGCCATAGTCGTCGGTGTCGACGCTGCCGCTGTGGTGGCGGGTGCGGTACTGCGCCGCCACTTGCGCGGCGTAGCGCGACTCGTCGAAGGCCGGGTCCTTGAAGGCGATCGAGCAGGTGTTGACCGGCGCCCCGCCAAGGCCCGCCATCATGGCCACCACGGCGCTCGAGTCGACGCCGCCGGACAGAAAGGCGCCCAGCGGCACGTCGGCGACCAGGCTGACCTTGACGGCGTCGCGCAGGCGCGCGACCAGTTCTTCGGCGGCCACCTGCTGCGACATCGGCGCGTGCGGCTTGAAGGGCACGTCCCAGTATCGGCGCGGTTCGGCCGGCGCCGCGCCGACCACCTGGGTGAGCGTGAAGCCGGGCGCCAGCTTCAGCGCGCCCCGGTAGATGGTGCGCGGCTCCGGCACATAGCCGTAGGCGAAATAGTCCTCCACGGCCTGCGGGTCGATCGCGCGCGGCAGGCCGGGCAAGGAGCGCAGCGCCTTCAGCTCGGAGCCGAAGGCCAGGAAGCCGTCCGGCAGCATGGCGTAGTACAGCGGCTTGACGCCCATCCGGTCGCGCGCCAGGAATAGGGTCTGTTGCTTGCGGTCCCACAGGCCGAAGGCGAACATGCCGCGGAAGCGCTGCACGCAGGCGGCGCCCCATTCTTCCCAGGCGTGCACGATCACCTCGGTGTCGCTGCGCGTGCGGAACTGGTGGCCGAGCGCGAGCAGTTCCACCGTCAGCTCGCGGTAGTTGTAGATCTCGCCGTTGTAGCAGACCATCACGCTGCCGTCCTCGTTGCCCATCGGTTGCAGGCCGGAGGCGATGTCGATCACCGACAGGCGCCGGTGGCCGAAGCCCACCCCCGGCTCCGTGTAGATTGACGCCTCGTCCGGCCCGCGGTGGTGCTGGGTTTCGTTCATCCGGTGCAGCACTTCGCGGTCGATCGTCCGCTGGCCGCGCATATCCATTATTCCGACTAAACCGCACATGATCTGGAGAACCTTCTCTATTGGGGTGGAATGGCGGCGGGCTTGCGCTTCTCCGCCAGCGTGCCGGCCAGGCCGGCCAGATTGTCGGCGAGGAAGGCGCGCAGCGCAGCGCGCGCCTGCTCCGGTTTCTCGTCGTAGGGCGCGTACAGCATCAGGACGGCGCCGTCGTCGACGCCGTGGCGCAGCTTGGAGCGGATATGCAGCAATTTCCCGATGTACTCGTTGCCGGTGAAGCGGCCGTCCATCCAGTACCAGTGCCAGATCAGCATCCGTCCGGTCGGGCCGACGACGGCCGTTTCGCGCAGGGCCAGGGCGCCGCCCGGCGCGGCCTCCTCGCGCGCGCCGCTGTGCAGGACGCGCCAGGCCGGGTCCAGCTCTCCGACCAGGTGATTGCTGGAGCTGATCACCTTGCTGTCCCGCGTCTGCTGGCGGTAGTACAGCAGCGTCAGTCCCACCGTCTGCGCGCCGCTGCGGTAAAAGCGCCGCAGTTCGGCGCTGGCGGGCGGATAGGCCGGCGACCAGTCGGCGAACCGGGCGCCGCTCCGCCAGACCGGCGCGTAGCCGGAAAATTCGACCGCTGCCGGAGTGCTTTCATGCGCGCGCAGATAGGCCGCATAGGCTGGCCAGACGCCGATGCAGACCAGCAGCGTCAGCGCGGCGGCGTAAAATTGCCCCGCCGACGGCGCCGCGGCGGCCGGTCGCCGCTGCGCCACCGCGGCCGGCGCCTCGCGCCAGACGCTGGCGATCCAGTGCAGCAGGAACATCACCAGGCCGAAAAACACCCAGCCGTAGATCAAGTGGTCGACGCCGACGGCCAGCTTCATGCCGCTCAGATGGCCGATCATCACGATCAAGTAGGCGCGCACGCCGTTGGCCAGCACCGGCACCACGATGGACGCCGCCACGAAGGCGACGCGACGCCAGAAGCTGCGCACCATCAAATGGGCGTACAGGCAACCCAGCGTGACCGAGGCGATCAGGTAGCGCACCCCGCTGCAGGCCTCCACCACCGACCAACTGCCGGAGGGAATGCTGAAGAAGGTCCCCTCGCGCAGCACCGGTATGCCGGTCAAGCGCAGCGCCGCGACGGTGAAGTCGGCTGTCACGCCGATCAGCGGATCGATGAAGGCGTCGCCGAAGGGCACCGCCAGCAACAGGAAGCACAGGGGGAAGGCCAGCGCGCGGACCAGTTGCGCGCCCAGCATGGCCAGCACCGCCAGGGGCAGCATGGCCACGAAGGCGTACTGGCGCGTCACCTGGACATCGCCCAGATCGGCCAGCAACCATAGCCCGCCGCACGCGGCCAGCGGCGCCAGCGCCGGCCAGAACGGCGCCAGCGGCACGCTGGCCAGGGTGTCGCGCTGCATCCAGATCAACCACAAACTGATGGGCAGGATGGTATAGCCGTGGGCGAAGGTGTTCGAGCTGTTCCAGACGGCCACGATGGACCCGGCGGTGGAAAGATACATCAGCAGCGCCAGCAGCAAGGCGAGGATGGTCAGGCGCAGCGGCGCCAGCGGCCACGCCGCGCCGCTCCAGGCGGCCATGGGCGCGCTCAGCTTCACGGCGCGCACTCCGGCTCCAGCATGGCGCGCAGCGGCGCCAGATGGCTGGCCCAGGCGTATTGTTCCTCGACGCGGGCCCGCGCCGCCCGGCCGATGGCCGGGTCGGGCCGCCGCAAGGCCTGCGCCACCGCGTCGACGAACTGCGCCGCGCCGTCGGCCAGCAAGAGCTCGCGGCCGGGCGTCGCGGCGATGCCCTCCAGGGCTTGCGGCGAGACCACGATGGTGCGCCCCATCGCCATCGCCTCCAGCACCTTGTTCTGGATGCCGCGGGCGATGCGCAGCGGCGCCACGCACAGGGCCGCGTGCCCCAGATAGGGGCGCATATCGGCCACCGCGCCGGCCACCACCACGCCCGGCAGCGTCGCCAGCTCCAGCACGGCGGGCGTGGGACGCGCGCCGACGATGTGGAACACGGCGCCCGGATGGTGCGCGCGCACGCCCGGCAGCACGGTGCGGGCGAACCAGCCGACGGCGTCGATGTTCGGCCAGTAATCCATCGCGCCGGTAAACACCAGCGCCTCCTCGGCGGCGCCGAAGGGCCGCGCCTGCGCCTGCACCGGACTGAAGTAGTCGCAATCGACGCCGTTGCTGAAGTGGCCGATCTTGGCCGCGCTTTCCGGCGCCAGTTGGCGGAACAGCTGCGCCTCCGGCGCCGACACGAACAGGGCCGCGTCACTGTCGCGCGTCACGCGCCGCTCGTAGGCCAGCAACTGGCGCGCCTCATGGCCGTACAGCAGCTTCAGCGGCCAATCGGTCTTGGCGGCGTACTGGCGCCATTTGTCGGAATCGACATCGACGAAATCGACCACCCGCCTGGCCTGCGGATACGGCGCCGCGTATTGCGCCATCGCCGACGAGAACACCAGGATGCGTCCGATGCCTTCGCGCTGCATGGTGGCGGCGACCCAGGCGCGCAGGCCCGCGTCGCGGTAATAATCGAGCGACAGCGAGCGGTTCGCCAGCAGCGCGCCCAGGCTGCGCAAGCGCGCCCAAGCCGGGTTCAGGGGCGCGAAATGGCTGCCGGCGCACAATTCGCGCACCCGCGGCACATGGCGCCAGTCGTCGCTGTCGTCGACGAAGGTGCCCAGGTGGACCTGGTAATGGCGCGCCAGATGCTGCAGCAGGTGGTAGGAACGGATCTTGTCCCCCTTGTTGGGAGGATAAGGGATGCGGTGCGCCAGCATGAGCAATTTTTCCACCGGCTAGCCCAGGTTCTTGACGATGTGCGGTCCCAGCGCGTTGGCCAGGCGCAAAGGCAGCTTTTGCCACAGGCGGATGAACAGGCGGAACTTGGGATTGAGCGGATTGTTGTCGGGCAGCGCGCGCGCCGCGTGCAACTGGTATTCATAGGCCAGCGGCACGGCCGGAAAGCCCCAGTTCTTCTTGAAGTCATAGGCGCCGGTGCCGACCTTGCTGCGGCCGAAATCGAAGACCCGGCAACCACGCGCGGCGGCCGCCTGCATCAGGCTCCAGTACATGAAGTCGTTGCCGGCCACGCTGCGCGCCAGCGCCGTGCCGCCGCCGTAATACGGCAGCACCTGGTCGCGAAAGAAGAAACTGAGCACGGACGCCACCAACTGGCCGTCGCGCACGATGCTGCGCACTTCGCAGTCGGCGCCGAAGACTTGCTGCAACTGGGCGAAATAGCGCTTCGGAAACACCGGCGTGCCCAGCCTGTGCACACTCTCCGCGTAGGCGCTGAACAGGCGTTCGACGTCGTGATCGAGCTCGGCGCTCAGGCCCATTTGTATCCCCTTGCGCACCATCGCCCTTTGCTTGCGGGGAATCGCCAGCATGTTTTCCTCGTCGTCGCCGCTGATCGCCTTGCGGAAAGTCACATACAGCGGCTTCGACTGCCAGCGTGGATCGTCCGCATGGGTGGGCAGCATGTTGCGGTATTCGAGATGGCCGACGCCGAGCTGGCGCGCCAGCGCCTGGGCCGCCGCATCCAGCATGGCGCGCGCCGCCTCGGAGACGGCCGCGATGCCGCCGTAGACGCAGAACGGCAGCGAACCGAGCGAGTGGCCGAACACGCGGCTCTTGATCCGGCACAAGGGCAGCACGCCCTGGATGCGGCCGTCCTGTTCGACGAAATAGAACCAGGTGCGGTGCCCGAAGGAGCGTTCGAGCACGGTTTGCCAACCGGCGCGGTGGAAGAAGGTCGCTTCCGGACAGGCCTGCACGAAGGCGTCCCAGCGCGCCATGTCCGCGGCCTGCATCAGGCGCAGCGTGGCCGGTCCGGCCGCGGCGGCGGCGAGGCGCTCCTGCGCCGCTTCGATGATCGAGCTCATGCTGCCCCCAGGAAGATGCGGTCCATGCGGCCCCAGGCGAAGTCGCGCGTCAGCGCCGCGATGCGCCGCTCCGTCCTGGCCAGATTGACATAGTGGCGGAAACGCGTCTTGACGCCGATGCCGGGCGGGCGCGGCTGGCCCGGATCCAGTTCCCACGGATGAAAATAGAACACCGCCGGCTGGCCATCGCGCGCGTTGACCCGCGCCATCATCCAGCGCGACAGCGCGTACGGCAACAGGCGGAAGTAACCGCCGCCGCCGGCCGGCAGATTGCGCCGCCACAGGCGCAGCGTGGTGATCGGCACCTCGAGCAGGCCGGCCGCGCCGTGCGGTTGGAAGGCGAAACGCGGCGCGTCGGGCATGCCGTAGTGGTCGTGGCGGATCGGGTAGATGCTGGAGCTGTAGCGATAGCCGCTCTCGTGCAGCGCCTCCAGCGCCCACAGATTGCCCGGCCCGATGGAGAAGCTGGGCGCCCGGTAGCCGAGCACGGCCTGGCCGCCCAGCTCCTCGAGGATGGCCTTGCTGCTGCGGATGTCGCGCGTGAAGGCGGTCCGGTCCTGGTCGCTGGCGCGCAAATGCGCGTAGCCGTGGCTGGCCAGCTCATGGCCGGCGGCGACGATGCGCCTGACCATCAGCGGATACCGTTCGGCGATCCAGCCCAGCGTAAAGAAGGTGGCGCTGACGCCGGCGCCGTCCAGCAGGGCGAGGATGCGCTCGACGTTCGCCTCGACGCGGCATTCGCGCCGGGCCCAGCTGTCGCGCGCGATGTGCGACGCGAAGGCCGACACCTGG
The DNA here is from genome assembly GCA_025356595.1 of Janthinobacterium sp. Lineage (GTDB taxonomy): Bacteria > Pseudomonadota > Gammaproteobacteria > Burkholderiales > Burkholderiaceae_D > Janthinobacterium. The sequence continues at coordinate 10,816 of JANXSQ010000118.1, forward strand.
AAGTAGTCCTCGACGTCGATGGTCATGGCGTTGCGCATCCTCGCCTCCGGCGGCGCCGCCGTCATGGCCGGCAACCGTTGCGCAACCAGCGCTGTATCGAGGCGGCGATGCGCTCGGCGGCCCGGCCGTCCCAGAAGCGCGGCACGCGCCCGGACTTGCCCCGCCCCGCCAGCACCTCCTCATAGATGCGCAGGATCAGGGCCGGATCCTGGCCGGCCACGGTGTTGCTGCCCTCCTCGACCGTGATCGGCCGCTCGGTGTTCCGGCGCAGCGTGATGCAGGGCACGCCCAGCGCCGTCGTCTCCTCCTGCACGCCGCCGGAATCGGTCAGCACCACGCGCGCCTGGCGCATCAGGCCGAGCATTTCCAGGTAACCCATGGGCGGCAGCAACAGGATGCGCCCGCTGTCGAGCAGGGCGCGCAGGCCGGCCCGCTCTATCATCGCCGTCGTGCGCGGGTGCAAGGGGAAAATCACCGGCGTGCGCTCGCTGATGCGCCGCACCGTCTCCAGCAGCGTGGCCAGCACGGCGGCGTCGTCGACGTTCGAGGGCCGGTGCAGCGTCAACAGCGCGTAACCCTCCGCGCCGCCGGTGAAGCCCGGGCGGCCGGCCTGCGCCGCGATGTCGGCCGGCGCCACCGCGCGCGGCAGATTGCGCAGCAGGGTATCGATCATCACATTGCCGACGAACTCGATGCGCTCGCCGGCTATGCCCTCGCGCAGGAGATTGGCGCGGCCGCTCTCCTCGGTGGTGAACAGCAGCGCCGCGATCTGGTCGGTCAGCACGCGGTTGATCTCCTCCGGCATGGCCCGGTCATAGCTGCGCAGACCGGCTTCGACATGGATCACCGGGATGCCCATCTTGACGGCCACCAGGGTGCAGGCGAAGGTGGAGTTGACGTCGCCCACCACCAGCACGGCCGTCGGCCGCAGCGCCTCCAGGGCCGGCTCGAACTTGCGCATCACCTCGGCCGTCTGCAGCGCGTGGCTGGCCGAGCCGACCTCCAGGTTCAGGTCCGGCTCGGGGATGCCCAGGGCGGCGAAATACTGGCCGTTCATCGCCACGTCATAGTGCTGGCCGGTGTGCACCAGGCGCAGTTCGACGCGCGGTTGCAGTTCCCGCAGCGCCGCCATGATGGGCGCCATCTTCATGAAATTGGGCCGCGCGCCGACCACGCAGACAATGCGCTGGACGGCGTCCGATTCGGGCGGGCGAGTACTCATTCGTTGTTCTCCACGGTATAGGCGTTCGCGTTGACCGGCGCGGTGACGACCTTCTTCAAAATGTTCAGCACCGACATCAGCGTTTTCTCCAGTCTGAGCATGCGCTCATCGATGCTGCCCGGATAAGCCGGATCGCCCGGCGCGGCGTCGTCCGGCGGCGTCGTGGGCGGGGCGTCGAATTCGGCCCGGATGTCGCCCACCACTTCCGCCACATGCTCGGCGTCGAAGGCGCGCAACTCCTCCAGAAAACCCATCAGCAACAGGCGGTCGCACAGATGATTCGTCATGCGCGGCACGCCGCCCGAGTGGGCGTAGATCGCCGCGTGGGCTTGCGACGTGAACGACGGCGCGCCGCTCCAGCCCACCGTGCGCAGGCGGTGCTCGATGTAGCCGCGGGTTTCCGGCGCGTCCATCGGCCCCAGGTGGTAGGTGGCGATGACGCGCTGGCGCAACTGGCGCAACTCAGGACTGTGCAGCGTGGCGCGGAATTCCGGCTGGCCCAGCAGGAAAGTCTGCAGCAAGGAGCCGTCGTCCGTCTGGACATTCGACAACATCCGCAACTCTTCCACCGTGCGCGGCGTCAAGTTCTGCGCTTCGTCGACGATCAGCAGGGCGCGCTTGCCCTCGCGCGCGCAGCCGCGCAGAAAATGTTCCAGGCGCAGCAGCAGGGCGCTCTTGCCGCCCTCCTCGCTGGGCAGGCCGAAGGCGCTCAGCACCATGCGCAGTATCTCCTCCGGGTTCAACTGGGTGTTGACCAGGTAGGCGGCGACGATCTGCTGCTGCGCCAGCTTGTTGAGCATATTGCGCACCAGCGTGGTCTTGCCGGCCCCGACCTCGCCGGTGATGACGATGAAGCCCTCGCCTTGCGACAGGCCGTACTCCAGGTAGGCCATGGCCCGTTTGTGGCCCTTGCTGGCGAAAAAGAAGTGCGGATCGGGGTGCTGGCGGAACGGTTTGGCGCTCAGGCCGTAATAGCTTTCATACATCGCGGTCTCGACTCCCTTAAAAGCGCTTCGATAGAGTGGCCACCAGGGCATTTTCGGTATACCGCGCCGGCGTTGCGCCGAGCGCGGTTTCGCCGCGCACGTGGCGCAGTTCGGCCGTGAGGCTCAGGTTGGCGGGGAACTGGCGCGTCAGGCCCAGGCGCACGGCCTGGTTCCTGGCGCTCACGGCGGCGCCCGGCGCGCTGCCCAGCGCATCGGATTTGCTGTAGGTGAGGCCCAGGTTGACGGCGGTGCGCGCCCAAGGCCGCCAGTTGACGGTCGCCGCGCCGCCGGTCTGGCGGGTGTTGTCGTTGGCGCTGCTGCCGCTGCTGCCCAGCAGCGCGTTGTCGATCTGCACCTGCGACAGGGCGCTGCGGCGGGTGTCGAACAGCGTCACGACGATGGTCGTGCGCGGCAGATTGAAGGCGCCCGAGATCTGGAACTGATGCAGCAATTCATAGCGGTTGCTGACGTAGTGCGCGCTGCTGTTCAGGGTCGCCGGCACGTTGTTGTTGCGGATATAGGCGTCCACGGCCAGGCGGCGCGCGGCGGCGTCGGGAATGCTGGCGCTCAGCAGGCGGTCGAGCAGATCGGCCGTGCTGGTCGTGCTGGTCTGCAGGAATTCGGAGCGCCCATTGCTCACCGACGTGGTGTAGTTGCCCATCCAGACGGTGTTGCGGCTGCGGTGGGACAGGTGCAGGGAATTGTCGGCCCCGAAATAGCGCCGGCCCAGGCTGACTTGCAGCGAACTGCGCGGTGAGGGCGTCCAATCCAGGCCGGCCGACCAGGAGCGTCCCGAGGTGGGCGCCCCGCCCTGCCCCGCGTAATCATATTGATCGCGGCCGGCGTCGGCCGTCAGCGCCACCTGCGCCGTCAACTGGTAGCGCAGATTGAGGTTGAGCAGGCGCGCCGTGGTGTCGCCCGCGTCGCCCGCCTGCACATGCTGGCGGCTGTAGCGCAGGCCCCAGCCCACATCGCGGAACATGGCGCCGCTGCGCAGCGACAGCGCCAGGCCGTCGCCGTCGCTGCGCCCCGGGCCGACCGCGTCGGTGCGCACCGCGTCGCGCGTGTAGCGCAGTTCGGCGTTCGCGTAGTCGCTGAAATGGTGGCTCAGATACGGCGCGACGCGGTAGCTGCGCACCATCGTCCGGTTGCTCGTCGCATAGGGATTGTCGTTGATCTGCGGGCCGAAGGCCGACGCGGTCTGCTCGCCGATGGCGGCCGAGCCGTCGAGGAACAGCAGTTCGCCCAGCAACCTGCCGTGCAAGCTGGCTTGCAGTTGCTGCTCGCTCTTGCGGGTGCCGCCGCTCTGCTGCTTCGAATAGGCGAACAGGTGTTCCTGGAAGGAGGCGTTGAGCGTGAAGCGCGGCCCCTTGCGCGACAGCGCGAGGCCGGGCACCAGCTCCGACACCATCTGGCTCTGCGCCGCGTCCGCGCCGCTCAGCGCCACATTGTCGGTATAGCTCTGGTGCAGCTCGAGCGTGGGCGCCACCGTCCATTGCGCCCGGCAGGCCGGCGCCATCAACATGGCGGCCAGCGCCAGCGGCAAGGGCAGGCGCACCGGCTTGCGCGCGCGGCCCTTAGCCATAGTGGTAGTTGTAGTTTTCCGCGCCATGGAAAGCCTGTGTCTTGTTGTACAGCAGATTGACATTGTTCAAGCCCTCCAGCTGCTGCAGCGCCTCCTTGAGCGCTTGCTGGGTGGTGCTCTCGGCCTCGACGACGACGACGATCTGACCCATGTGGGTGGCCAGCACGTGCGCCTCGCTGGTCAGCAGCAAGGGCGGCGAATCGAAAATCACGATGCGGTCCGGATAGCGGTTGGCGATCTCGTAGACCAGCGCCGCCATCGCCTGGCTGGCCAGCAGTTCGGTGGCGCGGGTGTTGCTGGAGCCGGCGGCGAGGATGGTCAGGGTGTCGACATTGGTGCGCAGCATCACGTCGGCCAGTTCGAGGGTGTCGTCGAGCAGGATGTCCATCAGGCCGCGCTGGTTCGGCAGGCGCAGGCCGAGGGTGCGCAGCACCGAGGGGCGCGCCACGTCGGCGTCGATCAGCAGCACCGTGTGGTCCATCTCCATGGCGATGCTCATGGCCAGGTTGATCGAGCAATAGGTCTTGCCCTCGCCCGGCAGCGAACTGGTGACCATGATCAGATTGCCCGGCTTCTGCCCCGCCGAGGGGGGCGTGAAGGCGCCCTTGATCAACGGGCGCTTGACGGCGCGGAATTCCTCGACCAGGGTGGTGCGCCCGCCGGCCGCCGTCACCAGGCCCATCTCGCGCATATGCTCCAGATCGAGCTCGACATGCGTGCCGCCGCGCCGCGCCGGATGCGCGGCCGCGGCGCCGGGCGGCGTGTCCACCGCGGCGATGCTAGCCTCGGCGTGCAGCGCGGCCTCGGCCCAGTCCTGCGCCCCCGCGCCCTGCTCCTCATGCAGCACGGCCATGCGTTCGGCCGCTTTTTCGATAATATTCATGCCACCCCCTTTGATTTCCCAGCCGAAGCGATCAGCGCAGCAAGGTCGTTGCCATCACGCCGCCGTAGGCGGTGAACAGCGTCAGCACCGCCCCGCCCAGCGCGTACAGGCGTTTGCGCCGCTTGATCTGCTGCAGCGCGGTCCAGTTCATGCTGATGCTGCCCAGCAGCGGCAAGCCGGTCGTGTTGCGCAAAGCCGCCTGCGTGACGAAGGTCGGGCGTATCTGGCTCAGCAGCAAGGCCGTGGCGATGCCGGCCAGCAGCGCCGCGCCGAGCACGGCCGACATCAGCCGCGGCCGGTTCGGTCCCGCCGGCGTCAAGGGCGCGGACGGCGGATCGATGACGCGGAAACTCATCAGATCGGTGGCCGAGGTCAGGTCGCCGGACAGGCGGGCCGCCTCGCGGCGCTCCACCAGCTTGTTGTAATTGTCCTTGTTGACCTGATAGTCGCGATTCAACTGCGCCAGTTGCGCCTCCACCTCGGGCGCCGTGTTGCTCTGCTCGCGCAGGCGCGCCAGACGCGACGAAAATTCATCGACGCGCGCCTTCAGCGAGGCCATGCGCGCCTCCTCCACCGACAGCGCGACGTTCATCTGCTGCAGCATGGGGCTGTAGTTGGCGCCCGGATCGAAGGCGCGGCCGCGCTTCTTGCTCTCCTCCTTCTTGCGCGCCTCCAACTGGGCCAGCAAACGCTTGTTCGAGACGATGTCCGGGTGCTCCTCCGTGTACTGCATGCGCAGGCCGTCGAGGGCCTTCTCCACGCCCTGGATGCGTCCGTCCAACTCGGGCGAGACCGATTGCGGCTCCTGGCTGGCCGTCACCGGCGCCGGTTCCTCGCCGGCGATCTGCCGCTTGATGGCGTTGCGCGCCTGCGTGGCTTCGTTGTACTCCAGCCGGGCCTGGTTCAACTGGTCCCCCAGATCGGCCATCTTGGCGCTGTAGTCGCTGCCCTGGCGCGGCAACATGCCGAGGTTCTTGATCTTGAAGTCGCGCAGCGCGTTCTCGCCCACGGCCAGCTTGCTTTCGTAGCTCCTGATCTGCTCCTCGATGAACTGGACGGCCTTGTCCGATTCCTGCTTCTTGCCGCCGAAACTGCCCTCGACGAAGATGGTCAGCAAAGCCTGCACCACCTCTTTGCCCAGCTTCGGACTGGGATTGCCGTAGGAAATCGTATAAATGTCGTCGCGTTCGGTGCCGCTGACCTTGATCTGCGTCATCAAGTCGGCCAGCAGCTGCTCGTGCTCCTGGGCGGTCTTGGCCTTCACGTCCAGATCGACCATGCGCATCACCCGCTCCACGTTCGGGCGGCTGATCAAGGTGCGGCGCATGAACAGGATCTGTTGCTCGACATTGGGCACGCTCGTCATGCCCGCCAGCAGCGGCTTGAGGATGCTCTGGGTATCGACATACACGCGCGCCGTGGCCTGGTAATCGTCCGGCATGCGGTACACGACAAGCCAGCCGGCGATCGCGATGCCCCAGGTGACTGCCAGCGCATACCAGCGATACTTCGCTATCGCTTTCAGAAAGGTCAGCAGTAAGGCCAATAGATCCGCCATTTTTTCGCCCATTCCGTCAAATCGTTGCACCAACGCCCGCCCGGCCATCGCTGGCGGGGCCGCCCTCCGCTGCATGGAGGCGCGCGCCGAGCGGCACGGGCGCGCTCGCGGCGCGGCCGCATCGCCCCCGTCCGCAGCGTCGCCCACAGCGGATTAAAATTGTTTAAATTGCATCAATTTGTGGCTATCATACATGAGTTTTCTTTGCCTGTTGTTAATTTTTACACACATGCAGAAAGCCTGCGCAAGGCTGCTGACAAGCAAGGGAAAATCGGCTATCGTTATCAGAACGGCAGCATGCCGCAGCGCTTTGCGGCGCCGTATCCCACTCATTTCGAGGCCCTCCCATGTCCATCCGGATCACCCGCCTCGCCTGCCTCCTGCTCCTGCTGCCCGGCGCCGGCCGCGCCGACGACCTGCCGCGCACCATAGCCACGGTGAAGGCTTCGGTGGTCGGCGTCGGCACCTATCAGCGCACCCGCAGTCCGGCCATCGCCTTCGGCGGCACCGGCGTGGTGGTGGGCGACGGCCTCACCGTGCTCACCAACGCCCATGTGCTGCCGGCCGTCCTCGACAGCGAGCAGATGGAGGCGCTGGGCGTGGTGCTGGGTCCCGCCGACGCGCCGCGGTTCCGCCGCGCGACACTGCTGGCCACCGACAAGGAACACGACCTGGCGTTGCTGCGCCTGAGCGGCGCGCCCTTGCCGGCGCTGGCGCTGGGCGACTCCGACGGCGTGCTGGAAGGCCAGTCGCTGGCCTTCACCGGCTTTCCGCTGGGCATGCTGCTGGGCCTGCATCCGGTAACGCACCGCGCCACGCTGGCCGCGCTGACGCCGGCGCAAATCCCGTCGTCCAACACCAACCGGCTGGAAGCGGCCGCGCTCAGGCAATTGCAGAGGACCACGTTCGCCATCTTCCAGCTCGACGCCACCGCCTATCCGGGCAACAGCGGCAGCCCCTTGTACGACCCGGACACCGGCACCGTTTACGGCGTGCTGAACATGGTCTTCGTCAAGGCCGGCAGGGATTCGGCGATCACCAATCCCAGCGGCATCGCTTATGCCATACCAAGTAATTACGCCCGCGCTTTGCTCCGTAGCAAGATGCCATAAAATAAAAATTTCCTGAAAGACCGTTTCAGGAAGCCGCGCTGGTATAGAATAGTCGTGTAAAAAAGACTACGATTAAAGACATCTACATTGCTGTCGAGCATGATTCACGACAAGCCCGACACCTTCACCGCCGCCCGGCCGGGCGGCGCGCCGACATGCTGAAAGGAAAGCGCTTGAATACGCTGACACCGCAATCATTGCAAAGGTTCGCCCGCGGCGCCGTCCTGCTGGGCGCCATGACGCTCGCAGCCTGCGCCAGCCGCGCGCCGTTGCCGCCGCAGGAAGCGGCCCCGCCCGCTTCCGACTACCTGATCGGCCCGGGCGACAACGTCAACATCATTGTCTGGCGCAATCCGGAAGTGTCGCAGTCGGTGCCGGTGCGCCCGGACGGCAAGATCACCACGCCCCTGGTCGAGGACTTGCAGGCCAGCGGCAAGACATCGACGGAATTGGCGCGCGATATAGAAAAGGCGCTGGCCAAGTTCATCCAGCAACCCGTCGTGACGGTGGTGGTGACGGGCTTCGTCGGCACCTACGGCGAACAGATCCGGGTCATCGGCCAAGCCGCCAAGCCGCAGGCGCTGTCCTACCGGGTCGACATGTCGCTGATGGATGTCTTGATCGCCGTCGGCGGCGTCACCGAGTTCGCCGCCGGCAACCGTGCCAGCATCATCCGCACCGTCAACGGCAAAGCGCAGAAAATGGCGGTGCGCCTGGACGACCTGATCAAGGATGGCGACATTTCCGCCAACCTGCCGATGCGGCCGGGCGACGTGCTGATCATTCCCGAAAGCTTCTTCTAAGCCCAGGCTGACGCAGGGCGCACGGCGCGTTTCACGCGCCGTGGCGGACGAGAGCGAAACCGAAGCGAGCTGTGCAATTTTGCGAGGAAAACGACGTGGCTATCGAAGATCACAAACAGCAAGGCGGCGGCCCTCCCGCGGCCCCCGTTTTCGCCGGCGCGGCGCGGCGCCGTTTCGCCCGCGGCGGCTTGGCCGGAGCCATACTGACGCTGAAAAGCCAGCCCGGCATGGCTTGCAGCGTCTGCAATTCGCCGTCGGGCAATGCCTCGGGGAATCTGAACAGCCACGCGCCGAAACTGCTGGTGTGCAGCGGCAAGTCGGTCGACTATTGGCGCGACAATCCCTCGCGTTGGGACCATGGTTGCCCGAGCGGCACGAAATTCAACAAGAAATTCAATTGCATGGGCATCAGCCCGCTCTACAACCAGACCATGCTGAGCATACTCCAGCGGCCATCCTACGACCACGACAAGGTGCCCCTGCTCTGCATCGCCGCATACCAGAACGCGCTGGCCAAGCTGACCTCCTTCCTGACGGCGGCGCAGGTGCAAACGATCTGGAACGAGTACTATAGCCACGGCTCCTACACCCCCGTGGCCGGCAAGCAATGGAACGGCGCGCAAATTGCCGCGTATCTGTCCGGCACCATGGACTGAGGCGGGTGGCTAGCGTCGCCGCCCTCAGCACGGCCGTCTGGCGCCTGCTTCCCGGCCAGTTGCTGCACCATCAGAGCTGGGACAACGAAGAATTCGTCCTGTACAACAACCTCTCCGGCGACACCCACCTGCTCGACGCGGCGACGCTGGAAACCCTGCAGGCCCTGGCGCGCGGCGATGCGGGCGTCGCCGCGCTGGCCGGCGCGCTGGGCGTCGAAGGCGCCGCCGGACAGGCCCGGTTGGGCGCGCTGCTGGCCGAACTGGCCGAGCTGGCGCTGGTGGAGATACGGCCATGCTGACGCTGGCCTCGCTGGCGCCGGCCGAACTGGCCGCGCGCCTCGCCGCCGGCGCGCTGCTGCTGCGCACGGGCGCCTTCCAGGTGCGCCTGCACAGCGCCATTCCCGCCGTGGCCGAGGGCATCGGCCTGCTGTACGGCGACTATCCGCTGCTGCCGGCCGACGGCTTCGCCGACTTCCACCTGCGCCTGGAGCGGCCGCGCGGGCTGCGCCGCTGGTTCAAACCCCAGGTGCGCCTGCTCTTCGACGGCCAGTCGCTGTTCCAGGCCCTGCCCCTGCAGCAGGCCTTCCCGATGTTCGAATGGGGCTTGAATTGGTGCATCGCCAACCGTGCCCACCGCTACCTGATCATCCACGCCGCCGTCGTCGAGCGCAACGGCCGCGCCGCCATCCTGCCGGCGCCGCCCGGCTCGGGCAAGAGCACCCTGTGCGCCGCCTTGGTCCACCACGGCTGGCGCTTGCTGTCGGACGAACTGACCCTGCTGCGCCTCGAGGATGGCCACGCGCTACCGCTGCCCCGTCCCATCAGTCTCAAGAATGGCTCCATCCCGCTGCTGCGCGCCTATCTGCCGGGCGCGACCCTCAGCGCGCCGGTCGCCGATACGCTGAAGGGCACGCTGGCGCATCTGCGCGCGCCGTCCGCCAGCGTCGCGCGCGGCGGCGAATCGGCGCGCCCGGCCTGGATCGTCTTTCCCCAGTACGTGGCCGGCGCCGCGCCCACCCTGGAAGCCCTCACGCCGGCGCGGGCGCATATGCGCATGGCCGAGAACGCCTTCAATTACAGTCTATTGGGACGCGCCGGCTTCGACGCGCTGGCCGCCGTGATCGACATGTCGCGCCATTACCTGTTCCGCTACGGCGCGCTGGACGATGCCGTGGCGGCCTTCGCGACCTTGGCCGAGGCGCCGCCGTGAAGGGCGTCCCCCTGCTGCTGGCCGTGCTGCGCCAACCACACACCGTCGCCGCCCTCAGCCTGGCGGAATGGGACACGCTGCTGCGCCAGTGCGGCCGCGCCCAGTTGTTGGCGGCGCTGTACTACCGCTTGCTCGAACGCGGCCTGCTGGCCGGCGTGCCGGCGCCGGCGCTCGCCCACCTGGACTGGGCGCGCGTGCTGGCCGAGCGCCACGCCCAAGCGGTGCAATGGGAGGTGCGCCAGATCGGCGCCGCTTTGGCCGGGCTGGGCCTGCCGCTGTTGCTGCTGAAGGGCGCCGCGTACGCGATGGCGGCGCTGCCGCCGGCCCGCGGCCGGCTGTTCTCCGACATCGACATCCTAGTGCCGAAGGACCGGCTGGCCGATGTCGAGGCGGCGCTGCTGCTGCACGGCTGGGCCCTCACCCATCTGGACGCCTATGACCAACGCTACTACCGCGACTGGATGCATGAATTGCCTCCCATGCAACACATCAAGCGGCAAAGCAGCATCGACGTCCACCACGCCATCCTGCCTGAGACGGCGGCGGCGCGGCCCGACCCGGCGCTCTTGCGCGGCGCCGCGCTGGCGCTGCCGGACGCGCCGCCGCTGCAGACGCTGGCGCCCTGCGACATCGTCCTGCACAGCGCCACCCATCTGTTCTACGACGGCGAACTCGAGCACGGCCTGCGCGACCTGCTCGACATCCACGCCCTGTTGCTGCACTTCGGCGCCCAGTCCGCCTTCTGGGACGCCTTGCCGGAGCGCGCCGCCGAATTGCAGTTGAGCCGTCCGCTGTTCTACGCGCTGCGCTACGCCGCGCGCCTGTTGCACACTCCGGTGCCGCAGGCGGCCTTCGCCGCCCTCGCGCCGCGGCGCCCCAACGCCGCCCTGCTGCTTTTGATGGATGCCTTGTTCGAACGCGCGCTGCTGCCGGCCCACGCCAGTTGCGACGACGCCTGCTCGGCCATCGCGCGCCTGCTGTTGTACATCCGCGCCAACTGGCTGCGCATGCCGCCGCTGTTGCTGGCGCGCCACCTGTTGCATAAGGCCTTGCTGTCGCCGCGGCCGGCCGAGCGCGACGCATAGCGTTCCGGACAATAAAACAATCATTAAAATAACAATAATATGGCCGATTTTGCTACACTTCAGGGCCAGCAAGCAGGCCTTTGGCGCACCCGACGGCGCGCCGCCCAAGGAGGAAACCATGTCACACCGCAGCACACGCAGCGCCCTCGCCGGCGCCGCCATTCTGGTCCTGGCCGGCGGCCTGAGCGCCTGCAGCCGGCCACAGTCCAGCGAAGCCCTGGTCGCCGACGCCAAGCGCTACCTGCAAAAGGGCGAGCGCAAGGCGGCGCTGATCCAGCTGCGCAACGCGGCGAGCGCCCAACCCGCCGACCCCGCCGTGCGCCTGCTGCTGGGCGGCCTGTACAACGATATGGGCGACGCCGTCTCCGCTGAAAAAGAGGCGCGCAAGGCGCTCGGTCTGGGCGCCAGTCCCGCCGCCGCGCTGCCCGCGCTGGCCCAGGCCCTGCTCGCGCAGGGCCGTTTCCAGGACGTGCTGAACGAAACGGCCGCAGCCACAGTCCAGGATGCGCCGCGCATCCTGGCGCTGCGCGGCCGGGCCTATCTCGCGCTGGCGCAGCCCGAGCAGGCCAAGGCGGCGTTCACGCAAGCGCTGCAGCGGCAGGCGGACGACGCCGACGCGCTGACCGGCCTGGCCCGCCATGCGCTGAGCCGGGGCGACGCCGCCGGGGCCGTCGTGTATGTCGAACAGGCCGTCGCGCGCGCGCCGAAAAATCTGCAGGCGCACTTCTTCCAGGGAGAATTGCTGCGTTTCCAGGGCAAGAACGAGGCCGCCATCGGCGCCTATCAAGCCGTCTTGGCGCTGGACCCGCAAAACGCTGAAGCCTTGCTGATGAAGGCGCATCTACTCATCGGCCTGAAAAAATGGCCGGACGCCCAGGCCGATATCGGCGCGGCCCGCAAGCTGAACCCGAACAGCCTCGCCGTCCACTACGCCCAGGCGCGCCTGGACTATGCGCAGGGCCGCAACGCCGCCGCGCTCGACTCCCTGCAGCAGGTGCTGAAGGTGGCGCCGGGCCACATGCCGAGCTTGCTGCTGGCCGGCGCGGTGCAGTACGCCTTGGGTTCGATGCCCCAGGCGGAGCAGCATCTGAAGGCTTTCCTGGAAAACGATCCGGGCAATCTGTACGCGCGCAAACTGCTGGCCTCGACCCTGCTGCGCAGCGGCCAGGGCAAGGACGCCCTGGCCACGCTGGCGCCGGCGCTGAAGGATGGCGCGCAGGACACCGAGCTGTACTCGATCGCCGGCGAGAGCGCGCTGAAGGACAAACAATATCCGCAGGCCAGCGCCTATTTCGCGCTGGCCAGCAAGATGGCGCCGCGCGAAGCGAAGTTGCACACGGCGATGGCCCTAAGCACGCTGGCGCAAGGCAACGACAGCCGGGCGGTGGGCGAGTTGGAGACGGCCGCCGCGCTGGACAAGAAATCCGGCCAGGCCGGCACCCTGCTGGTGATGACCTTGATACGTCTCAAGGAATACGACAAGGCGCTCGCGGCGGCCCGCGCCTTCCGGCAGGAACAAGGCGACAATCCGCTGGGTGCCCATCTGGAGGGCAGCGTTTACGCGGCGCGCAACGACATCGCCAACGCGCGCCGCAGTTACGCGGCGGCGCTGGCCCTGCAGCCGAGCTATTTCGGCTCCGCGGCCGGCCTGGCCCAGCTCGACATGCTGGAAAAGAAACCCGCCGACGCGAAACGGCGCCTGCTCGCCTTCCTGGAGCAGAACAAGAGAAACCTCGCCGTCCTCAACGCCCTGGCCAGTTTGGCCATGACGCAGGGCGACAAGGATGAAGCGAGCTCCTGGCTGGAGCGGGCTGCGGGCGACAACCCGGAGGCGCTCGAACCGGCCCTGCAACTGGCCGGCCACTATCTGCAAACGGGCGCGACGGCCAAGGCCCTGGCCATCGCCAAGAATCTGCGCCTGGCCCACGCCGGCGATGCGGACGTGCTCGACTTGTTGGCGCAAATCCAGTACGCCGGCGGCGACCTGCCCGGCGCCCTCGACAGCTACAGCAAGCTGGCGGCCGTGCTGCCGACATCGGCGCTGGCGCAATTCCGCATGGCGCAAATCTATCTCAGCGGCGACAACGACGGCGCCGCCGCCAGCACGCTGAGGAACGCTTTGCTGATCCGCCCGGATTATCTGGACGCCCAGCAAGCCCTGGTCGCCGTCGAGGTCAAGCGCGGCAATTACGAGCAAGCCATCGGCGTCGCCCGCCAGGTGCAAAAGCAGCTCAGCAAACTGGCCGTGGGTTTTTTGCTCGAGGGCGATGTGCGCATGAAGCAAAACCAGAGCGGGCCGGCCGCCAAGCTGTACGCCCAGGCGTACGCGATCAGCGACAGCGCGCCGGTCATGATCAAGTTGCACGACGCCATGACGCGCGCCGGCCAGGGCAAGGAGGCCGACGCGCGCATCGCGCAATGGCTGGACGCCCATCCGGCCGACGGCGCCGCGCGCATGTATATGGGCGGCAGGGCGCAGGCCGAGCAGCGCCACAAGGCCGCCGCGCGGTATTTCCTGGCCGCGCTGAAGGCCGAGCCGAAGAACGCCGAGGCGATGAACAATCTGGCCTGGTCGCTGTATCAGGAAAAGGACGAAGCCGCGCTGGGCTATGCGGAGCGGGCCCACAAACTGGCGCCGGACAGTCCGGCCGTGCTCGACACGCTGGGCTGGTTGCTGGTCGAACGCGGCGACACGGCGCGCGGCCTGCCCCTGCTGCAAAAGGCGGCGGCCCTGGCCCCGCAGGCGTCCGACGTGCGCTATCACGTCGTCCTGGCGCACCTGAAAGGCGGCGACAAGGCGGCGGCGCGCAAGGAACTGGATCTTTTACTGGCCAGCAACAAGGACTACCCGAAAGCCGCCGAGGCCCGGCAGTTGCTGCAGTAGTGGTGTGGCGGGCGGCGCGGGCGCGGCGGGCGCCGCTGCGGCGGTGCATGGACAAGCCGCCTTCGCGCGCCAAGCCGGGCGCACACCGGCGCCGCGGGCGCAGCCGATGCATGACGAGAGGGAACTTAGGTGGCGCCGACTTCCTCGAAGACGGTGGCCAGCGGCAAACGGCGCGAGCGCACCGCTTGCGCCTTGGGATAGCCGATCCGCAGGACCATGTGCAGGACCTGGTCCGGGTCCAGGCCCAGCAGCGCGCGCATGTCGCGCTCTGCCTCGCCTATGCTGGACTCGAAGCCGGCCGCCAGCGTGCCGTCGTGCAGGCGGTTGATCTGATCGCTGACGACATAGTAGGGGTGCACGGCCACGCCTTGTTGGTTCAGCGCCGTCCAGGCGCGCGTCAGCAAGCGCCCCGCGTCGATCACGTCGCGCGGCGCGGCCGGCCCGCTCACGCACAACAGTCCCGAGGCCGCCGACAGTAGGCCGACCTCGGTGCGCGCGAGGAATTTGTAGGCGCCCAGATTGTTCAATTTGGCCAGGCGGCGCCAGTCCGCGATGAAGCGCAGCATGTGCCGCCCGCCGGGCGGCAATCCCAGCGTGCGCACGTCCAGGCCGTCGCCGAGGGCGACCTCCTCGGGGGTGTCGCGCAAGCTGCCGATCAACCACTCGTGCAAGCGCTGGTTGCAAAAGCGCGCCTCCGAGCACACCCGCACCAGTTGCGCCAGGCGGGCGCGCCGGGCGCCGTCCTGCAAAAGGGTCAAACGATTGCCGCCCTCGCGCAGCGCTTCCAGCGTCGCCAGCACCGCGGGCTCCAGCGCGCGCGGCAGGAATGGCAGGCGGTTGGTGTGGCGCTGCAAGGCGCCTTCGGGCGCGGTGAAGCGCTCCGGCATGCTGCCGATCGGCACCGCGGCGTAGGGTTGTCCGGTCGCGTCGCCCCAGCGCCACGCGGCCGGCAGGCCGTTCGCCCGCAAGGCCGCCTCGAGGTTTTCGACCACGGCGCCGACCGACAGCAGCGTCGCGTGACTGGCCGCGCCGAAGACGTTATGGGCGGGGTGGCGCACGGCGTGGATGATGGCCAACTCGCGGCCATCCCAGCGCAGCGACCAAGGCTGGGAATTGTCGGCGGAAGGCGCCCGGGCACCCGCGGCCGCCAGTTGTTGCAGAAAATTTGACGCCATATCCCTCGCCCCCGGCTGAAGCGGCGTCCGGCGAAGCCGGCGCGCCGGATTGTCAGGGCGGGGCCAGGCCGGCGCGCTGCCGCCGCCGGATTGGCCCCGCCCCGTGAAAAACCATGGCCGCCGCTGCGGACGGCCTGCCCTCGCGGGCTGCCGCCGGACTCAGGCGGCGCGGCGACGCACCGTGGCGCCGATGCCGAACAAGCCCAGACCCAACAAGGCCAGCGTGCCCGGTTCCGGAACGCTGTTGAAATCGAGGTTGCCGACAGCGTTGTTGATGGCAACATTGCCGGTAGCCGGATTCAAGACCGCGCCCTGGGTGGTGTTATTAAAGGCATTGAACATCATGTCGTAGAACGGTTTTGGCTGCGCAAAGAAGGAACTGCCGATATTGTTGGCGCAGCCGCCGGCCAGCGCGCCGAGGTTGCCGGTTGCCGCCTTGCCGCCGACATCGGCGCTGCCTGCGCCGTTGCAGACCGCGAAATTGAGGGTGGCGTTCAGGAAGGCCCCGAGGCTGCCGCTATTGTCATTGAAACCGGCCGTGCCGACCATCAAATCACCGACCGCCAACAAGATATCGTTGGCGCCGCCGACCAGTGATGCGTCGATGCCGGCGCCGGCGGAATTGGCGTTGGTGAACACATTGTCGCGCTGCGGATCGGCCCAGAATTTCACGTCCAGCTTGGTCAAATCGTTGATGCTGCCAGCCGCATTAAAAGCACCTGGATGGGCTGCATCGCCGGCGCGCCATTTGTCGCTCAGCGAGAACGAGATGTACAGATTATAGTAATTGCCCAAACCGGTCTGGAACAGATTCAAGGGATTGTTGTTCAGGACGAAATTGCTGACCTGCATCCAGCCGTTGACCTGATGGGTCTTGTTCACGACGTCCGAGCGCAGCAATTGCGAAGCGGTGCCGGCGAAAGCATTGGCCTGGAAAGGCGCGGGGATACCCGTTGGTACCTGCGGAACACCGGCCACGAGAGCCGGGTCGATGGTAAACACGGGCGACGTTGGTGTCGCCATCGCCGCTGGCGCGGCAACGAGGGCCAAGACGGCCGCTACCGCCGCAGGCAACACGCTATATTTCAAATTGCTCATATCAATTCTCCTCCAATGGGGGGCTGGTGTAAGTTGCTTCGACCGCTGAAGAGCGGCC
Organism: Janthinobacterium sp.; assembly: GCA_025356595.1. Classification (GTDB taxonomy): domain Bacteria; phylum Pseudomonadota; class Gammaproteobacteria; order Burkholderiales; family Burkholderiaceae_D; genus Janthinobacterium. The sequence continues at coordinate 27,131 of JANXSQ010000118.1, forward strand.
TATTGCAATATAGGCATGATCCATGCCAGCGGAAACTTATTTATATAAAACAATTACTTACCGAAATTCATGTTATATCTCTGCCGGAATGTGTAAAGAAACCCGACAGCTCCGGCGCCCGCGCGCTGCTCAGGACTGTCGCAGCAGCTTCGCCATCATGCGCCGCCCCATCGCCATGGCCAGGAACTGGAGGGGATGGCGGTTGCCCCAGGGACGCCAGGTGCGGACCAGTTTGTCACGGTAGGCGTCATACTGCATGCCGTGCGGTGCGGCCAACACCTTGCCCCGCTTGAGCAGAATCTTCAAGGCCTGCGTCGCCGCCACGCCGGCGCACAATTGACAGGCCATGATGGTCGACGGGCCGCGCCTTTCCTTCAGATTCAGGGTCTCGGGCAGGACCAGATAGGGTCGGTGCAAGCCCGCCGGGGCCACGCCCACCAGGAAGCGCAAGGCCTTCTCGAGCTCGGGCTTGTCGCCCCATTGAAAATACTCCTCGAAGGTCATTTGTCCGGGCAGGAAATTGAGCAGGGCCGCGCCCATACCCAGCGGCGCCACCGTGGTGGCGGGAATGGCGCGCGCCGCGCACAGCGCGAACACTTGCTGGCGCGCCGAAAAGGCGAAGAAATCGAGCGCGTCGACATAGAGATCCACACCATCCAGGAAGGCCGGCAGATTGCCTTCGTCTATCCCCTGCGGGAAGACCTTGATGTCCATTTCGGGATTGATGTCCTTCGCCATGTGCTCCATCACCGCCACTTTCGGCTGGCCCACCGTGGACATGAAGGCGCCCACCTGGCGGTTGAAATTAGGGATGTCATAGTGGTCGAAATCGGCGATGTGGAAATGGGCGACGCCCAGCCTGGCCAGGGTCAGCAGATGCACGGCGCCCACCCCGCCCGCTCCGGCGATGGCGACCCGCTTGCCTCTGAGCAGCGTTTGCTCTTGCGGGGTCAGCCAGCCAATATTCCGTGAAAACGCTTGATCGTAAGAAAAAGGGATAGTCATCGTCGGGCCGTCCGCTATGACGGCATGTTGAGCAAGCGGTTGATGATACCGATCTCCTCGTGCGGCGAGAAGAACAGCGGGTAGAAGGAGCGTTCATCACCGGCGTTGGCGCCCTTGCCCCCGTGTTTCTGGATCTGCTCGGTCATGTACGCGAGTTTGACCCACAGCAAATGCGCCGGCGCATTGACGCGCGGATTCATCTTCACATCGCCAATACGCTTGAAGCCCATCATTCGCTCGTAGAAGCGGCTGTGGCGGGGATTGACTTCGATGAAGAGATCGGTACATTTATGCACGTCGCGCGCATGGATGATGCAAATATGGAACAGCGAAGCCAGTCCCGCCTTGGAGTTCGGGCCGGAATCGAAGGCCAGTTTGGTCATTTCGCACACCTTGCTGTCGGGCCCCCTGCGGGCGTCTATTTCCTCCTTGAAAAGTTCGTCGGCCAGGAGCCCAATGGGCGAATCCAGTCCCAGCGTCAGGGTTCCAACGATTTTTCCATGGTCGTTGGCGGTCAGCGTGACGCGGTTCGCATCGTCGCTGAGTCTATGGGTGCCTGCGTAGCCGCGCCAAGAATACATTTTATTGATCAGTAAACTGGCTTTGCTGCGGCCCTCAGGCGTATCTATCAGACGGATACCGAAGCTATTCTCCTTTGTAACGATGCACTCCAATCCCTCCGGCATGATTTCGCCGCCATCGGCGGCATCGAAAGCGCTCGCAGAGGTGGTGACCGGGTCCTTGTTCAAGGTGTGCTCTTGTGTATTGGTAGGAATGTCGTTCATTGCCCCTCCCCTTGTGCGCTAATTCAAACGCGTGGCGCAGGGCAACCGCGCCGCCCTGCGCCACGCCTCGGTCCGCCTTGGATGCGAAGCGGATATGCCGTCAAATGGTACGATAATGACATGCTAAAACATACAGGGAATGGCCGACTATGTATGCGCGTCAATAATTATAGCGACATTTCCAAACACCGCCAACACCGTTGCGCGCCTCCGTGCCACCCTCCGCAGCAAGGCCGCGCGCCCCCTTCAAGCCCCGGAAAAACGCCGCCGTGGCACGCCGGGAGGACGCGCGCTTGTTGCGAAAACGCACAAAAAAAGCGCCGCAGTGTGGCATTGGCGCCTCGCATCGCCATGCCGAGAGTGGTTAAGCATTATTCGCGCCAGACTAATTTAATGCATATGGATCAATAACTTATAATTCCGACACAAGAAAATCAGAGGGGTAGATGTAAGGAAATCCGACACCCCGGCGCGGCGCCGCCCTTGATGGTGGTGCCGCGCTCAACGCTCCAGCGCCCAGCGCCCGTAATGATCGTAGGCCACCTGCGTGGCCATGCGGCGCGCGCTGTGCCACGAGGATCCATACAGCAGGGTGTTGCGCTCCTCGTCGCCGCCGTGCGGCGCGCCGGCCGCCGCCCGTAAGCCGCAGGGCAGGAAACGCTCGCGGTGCTGGTCCAGATAGGCGCACAATTCGCTCAGGCGGCGCTGGTTCACGCTATGCCGACGCAGGTGCTGGAAACTGGCGTCGCGGCTTTGCACATATTCAAAGGGATGGCTGAGGATGACGACCTGCTCGATGCCCGCCCGGTTGGCTTTCTCCAGCAGGACGCGCATTTCGGCGAAACTGGTGCCGGCGATGGTCAGCGACTTCAGATGGCGGTAGCCGCCCACCTGCCAGTCGCTGAAGGTGAGCACCGGGCATTCGACGACGCCGTGGCGGCGGTGGCGCCCGGAGTACAGGCAATAGGCCGGGTCGCCGCTGTCGAAAATGGCCATGCCGACGTTGGAACTGACGCCGATGCCGGCCTTGGCCAGCGCGCGGTACAACTGGTCGTCATGTTGCAGGCTGCCGCTGCGGAACACCTGCGGCGGCGCCAGGCGCCAATCGGAAAAGGCCTGCTGGCCCTGGCGCACCAGGGCCAGCGTGTCGTCCTCGGTGCGGCCGAAGAAATCGTCCTGGCGCGGCGTTTCGGCGACGCGCCGGCGCCAGTCGCCGTGGCGGAACACCGACCAGCAGGGATGGACGTGCAACTCGATATCGTGGCCGGCGGCGTGGATGCGGCCGACGATGGCATGCATCGGATCATCGCGGAAGTAATTGCGTTGCAGGGCTTCGACGAAAAAAGTCGCCGGTATGCAATGCCGCTCGCAGCAGTCGAGCAGGAATCCCAGCCCCTCCGAACGGCCGTCGACCCGGCACCACACCAGCGCGTCGGCGACCGGTTCGCGGGCCGCGTCGGCGAAGGCGCCGGCGATGCTGAATTCGACATCGACAGTCAGGCAGACGCGCGTGAGCATACCCGTCCTTAGCGCTGCTTGAACCACTGTTCCAGCATCATCAGGACCCATACCATGGTGCCGTGATAACCGGGATGTTCGGCCAGATGCTGGCCCATCAGCTTATCGATGAAATCGGCGCGCACGATCTGGCGCGCCTTCAGGTCGTGCAGACTATCGGCCGCCAATTCGCGCAGCGGCTGGTGCTGGCGCAGCCAGACGCCGAAGGGCAGGCCGAAACCGTGTTTTTCCTTGTTGATGATGGCGTCGGGCAGGAAGCCGCGCAACGCCTCCTTGAAAAAATACCGCAACTGCTTGCCGTTGAGCTTTTGCCGCGGCGTCAGGCGCGCCGAGAACGCCACCATCGCCTCGTCCAGAAAAGGAAACGCCACCTCCATGCCGGCAAGCTCGCAGGCCTTGAGCACCTTGGGCAGATCGTTGTCGGCCAGCGTCACCTTCAGATCCAGCGCCAGCATGCGGTTGATCAGGCTGGCGGCGCCGCTGCCGCCATAGGTGTGCCGTAGGCCGGCCAGCGGCAGGCCCGTGTCGGTTTGCGCCAGGAAAGCGTCGGTGAACACCTGGCTGGGGCCGTAGCGGCCCAACAGATTGTAGGTTTCCAGGCGCGCCGGCATCGGCACCGAGGCTTGCTCGATATAACTGCGCGCCTTGCGCAAGAGCTTCACCCTTTGACCGCCGGGAAAATTGAACACGGCCGGCTCCAGCAAGGCCTTGCGCAGCAGGGCCGGCACGCGCTCGTACAGGGCGAACACTTGCTGCTTCGAATAGCGTTCGTTGCCGCCGAACAGCTCGTCGCCGCCGTCGCCGCCGAACATGCGCGTCACACCGTCGGCGCGCGCCATGCGGGCGCAGTAATAGGCCGGAATCGCCGAGGCGTTGCCGAAGGGCTGGTCGAACACCTGTGCGATGCGCGGCACCGCCGCGACGACGTCGTCGGGCGTCACATAGTATTCATGGTGCAGCGTGCCGAAATGCCGGGAAGCCAGGCGCGCGTAGGCCATCTCGTCGTAGCCCTCGGCCTCGAAGCCGATCGAGTACGTGTTGGCCGGCGCCCCGCCGACCTCGCACAGCACGCCGGCCAGCGTCGAGCTGTCGGTGCCGCCGCTGAGGAAGGCGCCGACGCGGCGCTCGCCCATGGCCTCGCGCACGCTGCTGCGCAGCACGGCGCGGAATTCCTCGCGCAAGTCGGCGAAGGGGCGCTTGCCGTCCTCCTCGAACTGCATGCGCCAGTAGGTCTGGACCTCGGCGCGGCCCTGGCGATAGCGCAGATAACTGCCCGGAGGCAAGCGCCGCTGCTCCTGGTGCACCGTGCCGGGACTGTGCACCGTATGGAAATAAACATAGTTGTACAGACCTTGCGGGTCGACGCGCGCCGGCGTCGAGGGATGGCGCCCCAGCGCGTCGGCCGAGGAGGCGAACACCAGCGTCTCGCCCGCCATCTGCCAGGCCATCGGGTGGGTGCCCATGCGGTCGACGGCGAGCAGCGCTTCTCCGGCCTTGTCGTCGAGCAGGCACAGCGCGAACACGCCCGTCAGCGCCGCGCACAGCCGCTCCGGCCCCTGCGGCCACAGCGTCGCCAGCGCCGCGCCCAGGCTGCCGGCATCGCGCAACAAGGCGCCGTCGCGCAGGCGCGCGTCGCCCCACAGCGCGATCAGCAGGCCGTCGCGCTGCCACACATGGACGCTGCCGTCGGCGCCGGCCGCCGCCGCCGCACTGGCGCCGCCCTGCAGCGTATGCAGGCGGCTCCGGTCGAAGCGCGTCAACGGCGCCCCCATGGCCTCGATCAGCGCGCGGTTGTCGGGCGCGCCGTGGCCTATCCATCCGCACAGGCCGCTCATGCCGCGTCCCCGCGCGCCGCGCGCTCGCCGACCAGCACCTCCAGCGCGGCCGGATGGCCGAGGAAGGCGGCCGGGCTGGCACTGAGCCCGTACGCGCCCGACTGCAGCACGGCCACCAGGTCGCCCGCTTCGGCGCGCGCCAGTTCCATCTGATCCGCCAGCAAGTCCAGCGGCGTGCACAAGGGTCCCACCACCGAGGCCGTCTCGCGCGCGCCGCCGGCGACGCGGTTGCCGATCACCACGGGATAATTCTTGCGGATCACCTGGCCGAAATTGCCCGAGGCCGCCAAGTGGTGGTGCAAGCCGCCGTCGGTGACCAGGAAGACCTGGCCGCGCGAGACCTTGCGCTCGATCACCCTGCACACATACAGGCCCGCCTCGCCGACCAGGTAGCGGCCCAGTTCGATGACGAAATGGGCTTGCGGCAACTGACTGCGCACGGCGGGCAGCAGGCGCGCCAGATTCGCCCCCACCGCCTCCAGATCGAGCCGGCTTTCGCCTGGGAAATAGGGAATGCCGAAGCCGCCGCCGATGTTCAGCAGACGCGGCGGGCGCGGCGCGGACGCGGCCAGGCGCAGCGCCAGCGCCAGGGTTTTTTCGTGCGCCTCCTGCAGCGCCTCGGCCTTCAGGTTCTGCGAACCGCTGAAGATGTGGAAGCCGTGGAAGTCCAGCGCCAGCCGGCCCAGGCGCTCGAGCAGCGCCGGCACCTGTTCGGCGTCGACCCCGAAGGGTTTTGGACCGCCGCCCATCTTCATGCCCGAGGATTTCAATTCGAAATCGGGGTTGACCCGCACCGCCACCCGGGGCGTGACGCCGAGGCGCCGGCCGATGGCGTCGATGCGCGCCATCTCGGCGCCCGACTCCATGTTCAGCACGCTGCCGGCGGCGATCGCGCAGGCCAGTTCGGCGTCGCCCTTGCCCGGCCCGGCGAAGCTGATGCGCTCGGGCGCCATGCCGCTGTCGAGCGCGACGCGCAGCTCGCCGCCCGAGGCCACGTCGATGCCGTCGACCAGGCCGGCCATGTGCTGCACCAGCGCCGGCATCGGATTGGCCTTCATCGCATAGTGCAGTTCTATGTCGGCCGGCAAATGACGGCGCAACTCCGCCACCCGCGCCGTCAGGGCCGCCCGGTCGTAGGCGTAGAACGGCGTCTGGCCGACCCGCTCGGCCAGACGCGTCAACGCGACGCCGCCCACCTGCAGGCAATCGTCGCGCAGCGCGAACTGCGTCAGCGGCGCGTGCCGCGGCGCGCCGCTCATGGCGCCGGCGCCGCGAAGCAGCGCTCGAATTGCAGGCTGAGCAGCTTGCGGTCTATCTTACCGTTCGGATTGCGCGGCAGGCTGGCCTCGACCATGACGATTTTTTGCGGCAGCATGTAGGACGGCAGGTGCGGCTTGCAGGCGGCCAACAGCTCGCCCGCGCTCAGTTTCTGGCCCGGCCTGGCCAGCGCCACGACGACGATGGCCTGGCCCAGCGTCGGATGGTCGACGCCGATCGCCGCCGCCTCGACGATCTGTTCGCGCGCGTACAGCACCTCCTCCACCTCGCTCGGGCTGACCCGGTAGCCGGAAGTCTTGATCATTTCGTCGTTGCGGCTGATGAAGTACAGGAAGCCCTCGGCGTCGCGGCGCACCGTGTCGCCCGACCAGACCGCCATTTCGTCCAGCGTCAGGCCACCGTGCGCCGAGCGGTAGGGCTTGAAGCGCTCGGCGGTGCGCCGCGCGTCGTTCCAGTAACCCAGCGAGACCAGCGCGCCGCGGTGCACCAGCTCGCCCGGCTCATCGACCGCGCAGGGGCTGCCGTCCGTACGCAGCACCAGCACCTCGGCGTTCGGGATCGCCTTGCCCATCGAGTCGGGGCGCCGCTCCAGTTCCTCCGGCGCCAGATAGGTGGAGCGGAAGGCCTCGGTCAAGCCGTACATCAGGAAGGGCCGCGCCCGCGGCAGCGCGGCGCGTAGCGCGGCCAGCGTGGCGCGCGGCATGGCGCCGCCGGAATTGGTCAGGTAGCGCAGCGTGCAGTCGTCCGGCCAGCGCAGCGCCGCCAGTTGCCGCCATAGGGGCGGCACAGCCGCCAGCCCCGTGATGCCCTCGGCGGCGACGGCGTCGAGCACGTCGCGCGGCAGCAGATGGTTGATCAGCACCACTGCGGCGCCGACCCGGAACGCCGTGCTCAGCTGACTTAAGCCATAGTCGAAACTGAGCGGCAGCACCGCCAGGATGCGGTCGGCCGGCGTGTTCTCCAGATAGCCAGCGACGCTGACGGCGCCGGCCACCATGTTGCGGTGCGACAGCACCACGCCCTTGGGTTTGCCCGTGCTGCCGGAGGTGTACAGGATGGCCGCCATATCGCTGTCGATGACGCGGTGGCGCGGCTGCGGCGCGGCCAGCGCCAGCGCGGCGTCCCAGGCCTGCACGGCCACGCCGTCGATGAGCGGCAGGGGCGCCGCGGCGGCGCCGGTCGCCAGCACCAGGCGCAGGTCGGGGCAGCCCGCCAGAACGGGCGCCAACAGGTGCAAGCGGTCGGCCGACGTCACCAGCACGCGCACATTGCAGTCGGCCAGGATGTAGCCGACTTGCTCCGGCTTCAGCAGCGGATTGACGGGCACGAAGACGGCGCCGGCGGCGGCCGCGCCGAACATCGCCGCGACGTTCTCGACATTCTTCTCCAGGTACACGGCGAGCCGTTCGCCGCGCCCCAGCCCGCCGGCCAGCAAGGCGTCGGCGGCGCCGTGCACCAGGCGCGCCAGCGCCGCGTAGTCGAGGCGGCGCTGGCCGTACACCAGCGCCGGCGCGCTCGGCATCTGACGCGCGGAATGGAAGATGAAGTCGTGCAACAGTTCGCTCATGGGTATCCTAAGCTGGTAAGCGGGCGCGCCCAGCGGAGCGGCCCGGAAAGAAACACGGTGATGCGGCGCGCCGGATGCGGCCCGGCCCTTCATTGTCAACGCATATTTTTGCGTTCTTTACAACACTCAGCGCCTGATTGATAGATACAATCTTAGCACTCTATTATCAAAGTTATTCAAATGCTAGCTACTTTTTTTAGGCAATAGCAACATGGAGGCCGATGCCGCCTGCTATCGTGTTCCTGTATCCGAACCGGAAGCGCCCCGTCCGCCCCCTCTCACCCTCCAGGATCCCGTATGCGCGACATCATCATCTCGCTGATCGTTTTTGGTTCGCTTCCCTTCATTTTGAAGAAGCCGCATATCGGCGTCTTGATGTGGGTATGGATCAGCGTCATGAATCCGCACAGATTGAGCTGGGGTTTCGCCTACTCCTTCCCCTTCGCCGCCATCGTCGCCGCCACCACGCTCGCCAGCCTGCTCATCACCAGCAAGGAAAAGAAGCCGCCGGCGTCGGGGGAACTGTTCGTCTTGTGCGCCTTTTCCGCCTGGATGGTGGTCAGCACCATCTTTTCCCTCGACCCGAGCGCCTCCTACACCATGCTGCAGCGGGTGCTGAAGATCATGCTGATGATCGTCGTCACGCTGACCTTGATCCGGAGCAAGGAACAGGTGCACCTGCTAATCTGGACGCTGGTGCTGTCGCTGGGCTATTTCGGCGTCAAGGGCGGCATCTTCACCATCGCCAGCGGCGGCAATTTCCGCGTCTGGGGGCCCGAGGGCAGTTTCATCGAGGGCAACAATGAGCTGGCGCTGGCCATCATCACCATCATGCCGATGCTGTACTACCTGCACCTGGAGAGCCGCCACAAATGGCTCAACCGCGGCCTGATCGCGGCCATGCCCTTGTGCATGCTGGCCGCCCTCGGCTCGTATTCGCGCGGCGCGCTGCTGGCCATCGCGGCGATGGGCGCCTTCATGTGGATGAAGAGTCCCCGCAAGGCCATGCTGGGCGCGATCCTGGCGCTGCTGGTGCCGGCCGCCTTGCTGTTCATGCCCGCCCAGTGGGGCGAACGCATGGACACCATCCACAGTTATCAGGAGGACTCGTCGGCGATGGGCCGCATCAACGCCTGGTCGATGACCTACAACCTGGCCAAGGACCGGCCCCTGGTGGGCGGCGGCTTCGAGATCTACGACGCCGCCACCTTCGCCCGCTACGCCCCCAATCCGAACGACATCCATGCCGCGCACAGCGTGTACTTCCAATGCCTGGGCGAGCACGGCTTCGTCGGCCTGGGCCTGTATCTGCTGTTGATGCTGATGAGCTGGCGGCGCGCCAACTGGATCATCCGCAGCACCGACGGACGCGTGGAACTGGCCTGGGCCGGACGCCTGGCGCGCATGATACAGGTGAGCATGGTCGGTTTCGCCGTCGGCGGCGCCTTCCTCAGCCTGCTGTACTTCGACGTGCCGTACTACCTGCTGGCCATCCTGCTGATCGTCGCCGCCCACGTGCGCCAGCAATTGCCCGCCTCCTCAGCGCCGGCCCGGCTGGGCGGCGTCGCGCCCGGGGCCCGTCCATGAGCGCGCCGCGCGCCGACTGGTCCGCGCGGGCCGGCGCCACCCTGGTGCGCATGGCGGGCGCGGGCGGCATGCGCCGCCTCTCCATCCTCATCTACCACCGCGTGCTGGCGCGCCCCGATCCTCTGTTCCCCGATGAAATCGACGCGCTGCGCTTCGACCAGCATCTGACGCAGTTGCGCCGCGGTTTCACGGTCCTGCCGCTGCGCGAGGCGGCGCGCCGCCTGCGCGAGGGCAGCCTGCCGGCGCGCGCCGCCTGCCTCACCTTCGACGACGGTTACGCCGACAACGCCGACATCGCCCTGCCGATCCTGCTGCGCCACGGCATGCACGCGACCTTTTTCGTCGCCACCGGCTTCCTCAACGGCGGCCGCATGTGGAACGACACGGTGATCGAATTGCTGCGCCGCGCGCCCGGCCCGCAGCTCGAACTCGACGCCTTGGGCTACGGCCGCTTTCCGCTGGGCGGCCCGGCGCAGCGCCAGGCCGCCATCCTGGCGCTGCTGGGCAAGCTGAAGTACCTAGAACTGGGCCGGCGCCAGCACGAGGTCGCGCGTCTGTGCCGCCATGTCGGCGTGGCGCTGCCGGACGACCTGATGATGAGCGACGCCCAGGTGCGCGCCCTGCACGCGGCCGGCATGGAGATCGGCGCCCACACCGTGCGCCACCCTATTCTGGCGCGCCTGGAGCACGCCGCGGCGCGGCGCGAAATGGCCGACGGCAAGCGGGCCCTGGAGGCGCTAATCCAGGCGCCGGTGCGCCTGTTCGCCTATCCGAACGGCAAGCCGGGCCGGGATTATCAGAGCGAGCACGTCGCCATCGCCCGGGAACTGGGTTTCGAGGCCGCCGTCTCGACCTCCTGGGGCGCCGCCAGCCGCGCCAGCGACCCTTACCAATTGCCCCGGTTCACGCCCTGGGACCGCGATCCCCTGTGGTTCATGCTGCGCATGGCGCGCAATCTGTACCGGCCCGGCGAGTGCGTCTGATGGCATTGGCGAACTTACAACAAAGCAGCCAAACGATGTTAGAATTAGAACAATTTCCAACGCCGCCGGCGCGCGGCAAGCAACCATCGACGGAGAAGCGAACATGCATGTAGCCGAAGTCAAGAACATCCTGGGCGAAGTACTCGGCTTGGGCCCGGCCGCCCAATCATTGAGCGCCGAGTCGGCCCTGCTGGGCAGCATCCCCGAGCTGGACTCGATGGCGGTCGTGCAACTCATCACGGCGTTGGAGGAGCATTTCGGCATCAGCATCGAGGACGATGAAATCGGCGCCCGCCACTTCGCCACCGTTGGCAGCCTGGCCGACTTCATCGCGCAAAAAACGGCGCGATGAGCGCCTCCGCCGCAGCGGCGCCCCGGCCCTTCTTCCTGCCGGCCGCCGAGGGCCAGCGTTTCTGCCTGTACCACGCGGCGGCCGGCGACTGCCGCGGCGCGCTGCTGTATGTGCCGCCCTTCGGCGAGGAAATGCACAAGGCGCGGCGCATGGCGGCCTTGCAGGCGCGCGCGTTGGCCGCCAGCGGCATCGCCGTGCTGCAACTCGACCTGCACGGCTGCGGCGACAGCGCCGGGGAATTCCGCGAGGCCCGCTGGGAGACCTGGCGCGACGACGTCGGCCTGGGCATGGACTGGCTGGCGGCGCGCTGCGGCGCCGGCGCCGGCCTGTGGGGCCTGCGCCTGGGCGCCCTGCTGGCGCTCGACTACGCCGCCCGCGCCGCGCTGAAACCGTCCCGCCTCATCCTCTGGCAACCGGTGCACAACGGCGCCGCCTTCCTGACCCAATTCCTGCGCCTGCGCACGGCCGGCGCCATGCTGGGCCAGCAGGCGCCGGCCGAGAACGGCACGGCGGCCCTGCGCGCGACGCTGCGCGCCGGCCAGACGGTCGAAGTGGCCGGTTATGAGCTGGCGCCGCCACTGGCGGCGGCGCTCGACGCGCTGGAACTGGCGCGACTGGCCGTGGACGACTGCCCGCTGCACTGGTTCGACATCGCGGCCGACGCCGCCAGAGGCGTGGCGCCGGCCAGCGCCGCCGCGCTGCGCGACTGGGCCGCCCGCGGCGTGCACGCGCGGCACAGCCAACTATCCGGGCCGCCCTTCTGGGCCACGCAGGAAATCAGCGTCTGTCCCACTCTGCTGGCGGCCACCACCGCCCTGTTCAGCGGAGCCGCGCATGCTGTATGAGGAACGCGCCCTGAGTTTCGCCTGCCACGGCGAGCAACTGATCGGCGTGCTCGCCTTGCCGCAGGAGCAGGCCGCGAAAGGCGTGCTGGTGGTGGTCGGCGGCCCGCAGTACCGGGCCGGTAGCCACCGCCAGTTCACCCTGCTGGCGCGCGGCCTGGCCGCGCAGGGCATCCCGGTGCTGCGCTTCGACTACCGCGGCATGGGCGACAGCGACGGCGCCGAGCGCGCCTTCGACGACGTCGGCGCGGACTTGCGCGCCGCCATTGACGCCTTCATGCGCGCCGCGCCGGGCCTGCGCGAGGTCGCCGTCTGGGGCCTGTGCGACGGCGCCTCGGCGGCCATGTTCTACGCGCCCCAGGACCCGCGCGTCAGCGGCCTGGCGCTGCTCAACCCCTGGGTGCGCAGCGCCGGAGGCCTGGCCCGCGCCACGGTGAAGCACTATTACGGCCGGCGCCTGCTGCAAGCCGAGCTGTGGGGCAAGATCCTGCGCGGCCGCTTCGCCTATCGCGCCGCCTTGGGCGAGATCGGCGCGACCGTCGCGACGCTGTTGCGGGGCGGCGGCGCGCCGCCCGAGGCGGCGCTGCCGGAGCGCCTGCGCGCCGCGCTGGCCGCCTTCGACGGCAGGGTGCTGCTGATACTCAGCGGCGCCGACCTGACGGCGCGCGAATTTTCCGACCTGGTCGCGGCCGACGCGGGCTGGCGGCGCCGGCTCGCCGCGCCGGGCGTGACGCGCCGCGAACTGCCCGGCGCCGACCACACTTTTTCCCGCCGGGTGTGGCGCGAACAAGTGGCCGACTGGACCGCCGCGTGGTTGCGCTCATGGTAGCGCCGCGGCGGGTGCTGATGATCGCCTACCACTTCCCGCCCATGCGCGGCAGCAGCGGCGTGCAGCGCACGCTGAAGTTTTCCCAGTACCTGCCGCAATCGGGCTGGCAGCCGTTGGTGCTGTCGGCGCACCGGCGCGCCTACGACAATCCCGGCGACGATCAGATGGCCGACATTCCGGCCGGCGTACCGGTGCGGCGCGCCTTCGCCCTCGACAGCGGGCGCCATCTGGCCGTGCGCGGCCGCTACGCCGGCTTCCTGGCCCTGCCCGACCGCTGGGTCAGTTGGTGCCTGGGGGCCATCCCGGCCGGGCTGGCGCTGGCGCGCCGCCACCGCCCGCAAGTGATCTGGTCCACCTATCCGATCGCCACGGCGCACCTGATCGGCCTGGCGCTGCACAAATTGACGGGCTTGCCGTGGGTGGCCGACATGCGCGACCCGATGACCGACCTCGACTACCCCAGCGACCGCCTGACGCGCCGCCTCTACCTGTGGATAGAGCGGCGCGCCGTGCAGCACTGCGCGCGCCTGGTCTGCACCACACCGGGCGCGCTGGCGGACTATGCCCGGCGCTTCCCGCACATTCCGCGCGAGCGCTTCTGCCTGATCGAAAACGCCTACGACGAGGAAAACTTCAGCGCCGCCGAGGCGCTCGCCGCGCCGGCGCGCGCGGCCGGCGCGCCCTTCGTGCTGATACACAGCGGCGTGATCTACCCGTCCGAGCGCGACCCGCTGCCCCTGCTGGAGGCGCTGGCGGAGCTGCGCCGCCGCAAGCTGCTGGCTCCGGCCAGCTTCCAACTGCTGCTGCGCGCCACCGGCCACGACGACTATCTGCGCGCCTTGATAGACGAGCGCGGACTGGCCGACCTGGTCACGCTGGCGCCCCACCTGCCCTACCGGGCGGCGCTGGCGGAAATGCTGGCGGCCGACGGTTTGCTGATCTTGCAGGCGGCCAATTGCAACCGGCAGGTGCCGGCCAAGCTGTACGAATACCTGCGCGCGCGCCGTCCCATCCTGGCCCTGACGGATGCGGCCGGCGACAGCGCCGCGACGCTGCGCAAGGCCGGCATCGACAGCATCGCGGCACTCGACAACAAGGAGGACATCATGCAAGCACTGCTGCGTTTCCTGGCGCTGGCCGCGCGCGGCGCCGCGCCCCTGGCCAGCGCCGCGACGATACGCGCGCACTCGCGCCAGGCCCGCGCGCTGGAACTGGCCGCGCTGCTCGACGAGGTGGCGCTGCAGGCGCAAAGGGGGCGGCCGTGAGCGCCGGGCGGCGCGCGGCGGCGGGCGTCTGGCTGGCGCTGGCCTGCGCCCCCGCAGCCGGCGGCAACTACTGCGGCGAACTGGACAACGCCTTCGGCCCGTATGACTACCGCAGCCATCAGGGCGGCGACCTGCAGGTGGTCGAAAAACACCATTTCACCGAACAGGTGGCGGCCGGCGTGCGCGGCGAAACCGGCTATCTGGGCGGCGACCTTGATTACACCCTGCGCGCCTTCCCCAACCACGTCCCGGCGCTGCTGACCATGAGCCGTCTGGGATTGCAGGGCAAGAGCGCCACGGTGCGCGGGGCGCCGTTTCCCGTCGAATGCTACTTCGAACGGGCCCTGCGCTTCGCTCCCGACGACGCGGCCGTGCTCAGCGCCTACGCCAACTTCGCCCTGAAACAGGGGCGGCCCGAACAGGCGCTGCCCCTGTTTCAGCGCGCGGCGGCGCTGGAACCGGAAAACGCCGCCGTCAACTACAACATGGGACTGGCCTATCTGAAGCGGCGCGACTACGCCCAGGCCAATGTCTACGCGCAGAAGGCCTACGCGCTGGGCTTCCCCCTGCCCGGCCTGCGCAATCTGCTGCGCGCGGCCGGTCAGTGGCGCGAGGCGCCTGCCGCGCCGCCGCCGGCCGAATCGGCCGCCGCGGACTCAGGCGGCGGTTGACTGGATGGCGTGGCGGTCCATCAAGTCGTACAAGGTGGGCCGGCTGACGCCCAACTGCTCGGCGGCGCGCACGATGTTGCCGTTGACGCGGGCCAGCACCGCGACGATGGCCTTGTGCTCGGCCGCGTCGCGCACCTGGCGCAGGTTCAGGGGCGCGCCGGGCGCCGTCTCGCACGCCAGGCCCAGGTCCGCGGCGACGATGCCGGGGCCGTCCGCCATGATCACGGCGCGCTTGATGCAGTTTTCCATCTCGCGCACATTGCCGGGCCAGCCATAGGCCTCGATCAGGGCTAGCGCGTCCGGACTGAAGTGCAGCGCGCCGCGCGCCTCCTGGGCGCAGAACTTATTCTTGAAGTGGTGCGCCAGCAAAGCGGCGTCGCCGGTGCGCTCGCGCAGCGGCGGGATGGCGACGACGATCTCCGACAGACGGTAATACAGATCCTCGCGGAAGCGTCCGCTCAGCGCCAGTTGCTTCAGGTTCTGGTGGGTGGCGCAGACGATGCGCACGTCGACGGCGATCTCCTCGTGTCCGCCGATGCGCTCGATGACGCGCTCCTGCAGGAAGCGCAGCAATTTCGCCTGCAGCGGCATGGGCAGGTCGCCCACCTCGTCGAGGAAGAAGGTGCCGCCGTGGGCCAGTTCGACCTTGCCCTTGGTTTGCTTGGCGGCGCCCGTGAAGGCGCCCTTCTCATAGCCGAACAGCTCGCTCTCGAGCAGGTTTTCCGGAATCGCCGCGCAATTGATGGCCATGAAGCGCTTCGCGCCGCGCGGGCTGAGCTGGTGCAACATGCGCGCCAGCACCTCCTTGCCGGTGCCGCTCTCGCCCAACAACATCACCGAGGCCGAAGTCGGCGCCACCCTTTCCACGCTGCGGCAGACCTTCTGCATGCCGGCGTCGCGGCTGATCAAGCCCGACACGGGCGCCTCGTCCTGCGCCTGCAGCATGCGCCGGTAGTCGCGCTGCAACTGGTGCAGGAAGAAGGCGCGCTGCACCACCAAACCGAGGATGTCGGGATCGGCGGGTTTCTGGTGGAAATCATAGGCGCCCATGCCGATCGCCGCGACGGCGTGGGCGTGGTCCTGGTTGCCGGTCAGCACGATCACCTTGGTGTCCGGCGCCAGCGCCAGGATCTGCTGCAGCGTCGCCAGGCCGACGGTGGCGCCGTCCGGATCCGGCGGCAGGCCCAGATCCATCGTCACCACCTCCGGCTCGTGGCGGCGCACCTGGGCCAGCGCGCTCTCGCGGTCGCCGGCGACCAGCACCTCGTAGGCGTCGAAACTCCAGCGCAACTGTTTCTGCAAGCCGGGATCGTCTTCAATGATGAGCAGTTTCGGTTTCTCCACAATTTTCCCCCGGCCCTCAGGCCGCTTGTTCCGCCCGTTGGCCGGCTTGTTGGTGTAAAGGCAGGGTGACGGCGAAGGTCGTGCCCCGTCCGGGCACGCTGCTGACCTCCAGGACGCCACCCAGCTCCCTGATGTATTCGCGGCTCTCGAAGGCGCCTATGCCCATGCCGGCCGACTTGGTCGAGTCGAAGGGGCGATAGAGGCGCTCGCGGATGAAATCGGCCGTCATGCCGACGCCGCTGTCGATGATCTCGATGCGCACGCTGGCGCCCTCGCGGCGCTGGCGTATCGTCACGCTGCCGTCGCGCGGCGTGGCCTCGACGGCGTTCTGGATCAGATGGCCGAGCACCCGTTCGAGGCGCTCGCCGTCGGCCAGCACCGCCAGGCCGGCATCCTCCACCGCCAGCAGGGGCGCCGGCTCGAAGGCGGCCGTCAGCGCCACGGCGCGCCCCAGCAACTGGTCGATCTGCAGCGCCAGCGGGCGCTCGCGGGCGTCGCCGCGGCTGAGCTTTTGCAGCATCAGCTTCATTTTTTGCACCGACAGCGTCAGCGTGTCGAGCATGTCTTGCTGGAATTCCGGATTGTCGCGGTGCTTGCGCGCGTTGGGGATCAAGAGGCCGAGCTGGGCGACCAGGTTCTTCAAGTCGTGCACGACAAAGGTCGACATGCGGTTGAAGGATTCGAACTGGCGCGCCAGCATCAGCGCGGCGGCGGCCTCTTGCTGCGCCAGATAGCTGGCGGCCTGGCTGCCGGCGATGCGCAGCAGGTCGATCACCTCCCAGTTCAGCTTCACCGGACTGCGCGGCTGCAGCAGCAGCACGAAGCCGAACAGGCGCCCCTGCAGGATCAGCGGCACCACCAGCCAGGCGCGCGGGAAGGCGCGCAACCAATCCGGCACCCGCACCATGCCGTACAGCGCGGGGGCGCGCTCGTACTCCTGCAGGTCGACCACCCACTGGCGCTGTTCCATGAAGCGGCAAAAATCCGAGCCGGCAGGCTCGCAGCCCGTCGCCGCCGGCAGATGCCAGCGCGCCAGCGGCTCGCACAGGCCCGATTCGCGGCGCACCCACAAGGCGCCGGCGGGGCTCTCGACCAGTTCGGCGATGGCCTGGATGCTGCGTTCGGCCAGGCCGGGTCCCTGCTGTGACAACATGCGTGTGAAGCGCTGCCATTCTTCGCGGTAGTCGTAGTTGTAGCTATAGAAGTGCTTGCTGATGAAGACCTTCAACCAGGAGCGCACGGTGCCCGAGAAGAGTATGCCGGCCAGCAGCGCCGCGGCGCCGAACAGGAAGCTGGCCTGCATCACGGCGCCCCAGGTGCCACCGAAATGGCGCAGGTAGTAGCCGGCCAGGTCCATCGCCAACAGATAACAGGCGGCGCCGAACAGGGTCGCGGAATGGTAGAGCAGACGGCGCGACAGGGCCAGCTGCCCGGTCCACGTGGCGTGGCGCGCCACGGAGACGGCGATCAGGGGGGCCGTCAAGGCGTTGACCAGGCCGCGCGCCGCCCAGATGTCGGCGTTGACATGGCGAAACAGCACGGCGTCGCTGAACAGATAGAAATCGTAGGCGAACATGCCGCCTATGCCGATGCAGGCGAACTTCAGGGCCCAGCGCTCCGGCGCCGGCTTGTTGCGGTACAACTGTTCGACGAGCATCATGCCCAGCACCGCCAAGCCGGCGCGCGCGACCGCGCCGGGCAGCGGCGCCAGCCCGGCCGGCGCGCCCGGCGCGCACGCCGCCGCGATGGCGGCGAGCAGGTACACCAGATAGTAACCGGCCACCAGCCCGAGCCCGCGGCGCTGGATGAACTGGCGCCAGCCGGCGGCGGGGTTGAACTGGCCCAGCAGGCGGAGCAGGAAAGCGGTCCAGCCGGCGTCGCGGCCTATCTCCAGCACCTCGAGCCACGGCGTCGCGGGCGCGCCCCAGGCTTCGCGCCAGGCGATCACGGCGCTCCAGCCCAGGGTCAGCGCGCAGGCGAGGGCCAGCGAAGCGGCGTGAGGGCGGCGCCGCCAGCGGCTGAGCGCGAGCAGCAGCATCAGCGCGTAGGCCAGCGCGGCCAGCGCGTAACTGACGCTGGCGATGCCGCTCACCATGTCCATCTCATCGGCCGTGGCCGAACAGCACGACCTTGAGCGTGTCGATCAGCACCAGGATGTCCAGGAACAGGCTGTTGTTCTTCACGTAGTACAGATCGTACTGCAGCTTTTGCAGCGCGTCCTCGACCGAGGCGCCGTAGCCGTAGCGCACCTGGGCCCAGCCGGTGATGCCCGGTTTGATGCTGTGGCGCACGTTGTAGTAGGGCACGTCCTGATTCAGGCGATCGACGAAGTGCGGCCGCTCCGGACGCGGACCGACGAAGCTCATCTCGCCCTTGAACACATTGAGCAACTGCGGCAACTCGTCGATGCGCAGCTTGCGGATCAGCTTGCCGACCCGGGTGACGCGCGGGTCGTTGCGCGCCGCCCACTGCGGCAGGCCGCCCGTCTCTGCGTCGCAGCGCATGCTGCGGAACTTCAGCACCTTGAAGCAGCGGCCGCCCTTGCCCACCCTTTCCTGGCTGTAGAAGGCCGGGCCGCCGTCCTCCAGGCGCACGCAGGCCGCCGTCAGCAGCATCACCGGCAAGGCCAGCGCCAGGATCACCAGGCTGACGACGATGTCGAAGCAGCGCTTCATGAAGGTGCGCAGGAAGCTCTGGTCGAAGCCCTCGCTGAACACCAGCCAGCTCGGCTGCAGCGAGACGACGCGGATCTGGCACGATTCGCGCTCGAAGAAGGTGGCCGCGTCGGTGACCGTGACGCCGAACAATTTGCACTCCAGCAGTTCGCGGATGGGGAAGGCGCCGCTGCGGCGGTTCTGCACCGAGACGACGATTTCCCACACATGGTGCTGGCGCGCCAGGGCCACCAGCGACATGCCGGCCTCCTGGTGCAGCACCATCGAGGCCGGCACGCAGCATTCCTCGCCCTCGCCGCCGACGAAGCCGACGATGTGGAACTTGTGGGCGTTGCGGGCGCTGCGCGCCAGCTCGCCGCACTCCTTGCCCAGCGGGCCGTAGCCGAGGAAGATGACGCGCGACTCGAGGAAACGGAATTCCACGCTGGAGAAAAACACCGCGCGCGCCGCCAGGATGCCGGCGCCGCCGATCAGGAACACCAGCAGCAGCAGGCCGCGGCCGAAGTGCAGCTCGGGGGCCAGGTAGAACACCAGCGTCAGGATGCCGAAGCCCATCGCCAGGGCCGGCATCAGGCGCAGGAACATGGATTGGCGCAAACCCTCGGCGACATTCAGCTGGTACATGCCGAGCGCGCTCATGCTGAAGATGACGGCGCCGGCGAAAACGCAGGCCGAGGTCAGGAAATGCTCCAGCATCGGTCGGGCGAACGCGCCGCCCTCGAAGAAGCGCAGGGCCGAGCCGGTGTAGAAGGCGCCGATCAAGATCAACGCGTCGAGCAGCAAGAGCCCGAAGGCCACCTTGGAGACATAGTGATTGGCAATTCTCAACATGATCGTCCTCCCCTGATTGCGCACCGTCGTGGGCCGGGGCGCGCGGCGCGCCTGGCCCCCACCCTAGTTGTTCCGCGCGTGGTTCCGCACATACCAAGCCATCGCCAGCGCCAGTCCCTCGTCGATGCGGTGGCTGGGCGCGTAGCCGAGCAGGCGCCGGGCCTTGCCGATGTCGGCCTGGGAATGGCGCACGTCGCCGGCGCGGAAGCCGGCGTAATCGGGGCGATGCTCTAGCAGATGCGGAAACTGTTCGCGCAGCAAGGCGTGCATCATCGCGTACAGCTCATTGAGGCTGGTGCGCTCGTTGAGGGCGACGTTGTAGACCTGGTTGGCCGCCTGCGGCTCGGTGGCCAGGGCGGCCAGCACATTGGCTTGCACCACGTTGTCGATGAAACAGAAATCGCGGCTCGTTTCGCCGTCGCCGTTGATGCTCAGCGGGCGGTTCTCGATCAGCGCCGCGACCCACTGCGGTATCACGGCCGCATACGCGCCCGCGGGATCCTGGCGCGGGCCGAAGACGTTGAAGTAGCGCAGGCCGATGCTGTCCGTGCCGTAGCAGCGCGCGAAGACGTCGGCGTACAGCTCGTTGACGTATTTGCTCACCGCGTAGGGCGACAGCGGCTTGCCGATCGCGTCCTCCACCTTGGGCAGGCCCGGGTGGTCGCCGTAGGTGGAGCTGGAGGCGGCGTAGACGAAGCGGCGCACGCCGGCGGCGCGGCTGGCCAGTTGCATGTTGAGGAAGCCGCCGACGTTGGTGTCGTTGGTGGCGAGGGGATTTTCGATCGAACGCGAGACCGAGCCCAGCGCCGCCTGGTGCAGCACGTAGTCGACGCCGGCGCAGGCGCGCGCGCAATCGGCCGGGCGGCAGATGTCGCCCTGCTGGAAATCGAAGCGCGCCCAGGCCTCCGCCGTCACCAGTTCGCGCACCTGCTGCAGGTTGTGGCGGTGGCCGGTGCTGAAATTGTCCATGCCGGTGACGCGCTGGTTCAGCTTCAGCAGCGCCTCGACCAGGTTCGAGCCGATGAAGCCGGCCGCGCCCGTCACCAGCCAGTGGCGCGCGTGCCCGAGCAGCTCGCTCTGGCGCTGCGCGTAGTCGGCGACGACGGCGCCGGGGTTGGCGGAGTCAGCCATCTACAGGCGCCACACGCTGTGCCCGGCCCGGGACAGCGGTGCCAGGTCGAAGGCGGATTTGACGTCGATGAAGCAGCCGCCGGGCGTCAGCTTGTCCAGCAGGTCGCCGGCCGGGCGCTGCAGCAACTCGCGGTGGGCGACGGCGGCGATGATGGCGTCGGCGCGCGGCAAGTCCCGCCACAGCTCAAGTTCGACGCCGTACTCGTGCAGCGCCTCGGCCGCGTCGGCCACAGGATCGTGCACATGCACGTCGACCCCGTAGCTTTTCAGCTCGGCGATGACGTCGGCCACCTTGGAGTTGCGCAGATCCGGACAGTTCTCCTTGAAGGTCAGGCCGATGACGTTCACCCGCGCCCCCTTCACCGGACAGCCGGCGGCGATCATGGTCTTGATGGTCTTCTCGGCGACGAATTTGGCCATGCCGTCGTTGATGCGGCGTCCGGCCAGTATCACCTGCGGGTTGTAGCCCAGCATCTCGGCCTTGTGGGTCAGGTAGTAGGGATCGACGCCGATGCAGTGGCCGCCCACCAGGCCCGGACGGAAGGGCAGGAAGTTCCATTTCGTGCCGGCCGCCTGCAACACCTCCAGCGTGTCGATGCCGATCTTGTCGAAGATGATGGCCAGTTCGTTCATCAGCGCGATGTTCAGGTCGCGCTGGGTGTTCTCGATCACCTTGGCCGCCTCGGCCACCTTGATGCTGGAGGCGCGGTGGACGCCGGCCGTGATGATGCTCTGGTACAACTCGGCCAGCTCCTCGAGCGTCTCGGCGTCGTCGCCCGAGACCACCTTCATGATGCTCGTCAGCGTGTGCTGGCGGTCGCCCGGATTGATGCGCTCCGGCGAGAAGCCGACGTGGAAGTCGAGCCGCCACGTCAGGCCCGAATGGCGCTCCAGGATGGGGATGCACACCTCCTCGGTCGCGCCGGGATAGACGGTCGACTCGAAGACGACGATGGCGCCCTTTTTCATGTGCCGGCCGGCCGTTTCGCAGGCGCCGGCCAGGGCGCTGAAATCGGGGGTGTGGGCGCTGTCGACCGGGGTCGGCACGGCGATAATGATGTAGTCCGCCTGCTCCAGCGAGGCCGGCTCGGCGCTGACGCTGAGCTGCGCGGCCGCGCGCAGCTCCTCGCCGGACACCTCGCCGGTCGGATCGAGAAACTCGCGATAGCTGGCGATCTTGCGCGCCGACAGGTCGAAACCTATGGTCGGCCGCTTCTTGCCGAATTCCACCGCCAGGGGCAAACCCACATACCCCAAACCCAAGACCGCGACGACCTTTGTTGCATGCATGCTGGCGCTCCCATATCGAAGTGGTTTTTTGATAAGTAATTATCTTATTTATATCACACATAGATATCAATAAGATATGTATTTAGAAAAAAATCGCCGCCGTTTCAGCGCTCCCATCCGTACAGCCGCGCTTTGATCGGCATGCCATTGTTGCTTTTACGCTACTACTCGCCGCGCCGGTGATTCCGTTTGGCGGCAATCCAAACGGGGCGGGAAGAAATGCTATTCCATGCAAGTTTTCCCGCCGGATAAGCGGCGGCGAGGCGCGTCGAGCGACCCCGCCGGAGCCGGCCCTCGGCGACTTTGCCGCGTGTGATTTAATTCATAAGAGAGTCAAATAGTGTTTGCATAAAACTAAGAACCTCCTCCACAATCAATCCCGCCCACCGTCACGGAGGCCGGCGCCGCCACCGCCCATTCGCGTCCCGAAGGACATCGAACCAGTTTGAACAAAAGGAGGCTTTCCCTTGTTGACCGTTCTCATGGCCACCCGCAACGGCGCGGCGACCCTGCCCAAAGTACTAGAAGCGTATTGCGCGCTGCTTGCGCCGGCGCAAGGATGGGAACTGCTCATCGCCGACAACGGCAGCAGCGACGGGACACGCGCCGTCATCGAGCGCTACAGCGCCCGCCTGCCCTTGCGCAGCCTGTACGTGGAACGGCCGGGCAAGAACGTGGCCCTGAACGCGGCGCTGGCCCTGGCCCTCGGCAATCCGGCCGCCAGCCTGTTCGTCTTCACCGACGACGACGCCGCGCCGGCGCCGGACACGCTGCGCCTGTTCGCCAGCGCCGCCCAGGCGCGCCCGGAATGCACGATGTTCGGCGGCGCCATCGTCGCCGATTGGGCCGCCGCGCCGGCGGACTGGGTGCGCCGCCTGGTGCCGCTGGGCCTGACCTTCGGCATCACGGCGCCGGAATTGCCCGACGGGCCGATTTTCCCCGGTCTGATCTGGGGCGCCAACATGGCGCTGCGGCGCAGCGTCTTCGAGGCCGGCCACCGCTTCGACGAGTCCATCGGACCGAACGGCGTCGCCTACGCGATGGGCAGCGAAACCCAGTTGCTGCGCCTGCTGGCCGACGCCGGCCACCAGGCCTGGTTCTGCGCCGGCGCCAAGGTCGCCCACCACATCCGCCCGCATCAAGTGCAGGCGCCGTCGATACTCGAGCGGGCCTGGCGCTTCGGCCGCGGCATGTTCCGCCAGCACAAGCCCACGCCCTGCCCGTATGTGTTCGGCGTGCCGCGCTGGATGCTGATGCGCTACGCGCTGGAACTGCTGGGCCTGGCCGGGACGGCGTTCAGCGGCAACCGCGACCGGCGCTTCCTGCACCGCTGGGAACTGGCTTACCTGCGCGGTTACTTCCACGAGGCGTGGCGGGTGCCGCGGCGCGCGGCCGGGCGCGTCCTGATCACCAGTTTTTCCGGTGCGCTGGGCGGCATGGAGATGCGCATGGCGCAGGAGGCGCGCTTCCTCAACGCCGCCGGCTACCACGCCGTACTGGCGCTGCGCGCCTTTCCCGGCGCCGGCGCCTGGCGCGCCGGCCTGCGCGACGAGGCGCTCGACGTGGTCACCTTCGACCCGCCGCCTTTCATCGAACAGTGGCGCTGGCACCGCCTGAACCTGTGGCGCGCCGCGCTGTGGGGCGCCCGCGCGCTGCGCCGTTACCGGGTGCAATTGGTGCACGTGGCGTTCTGCTGGACCAGCTACGGCGCCTCCGCCCTGTGGCTGGCGCAACGCTGTCGTCTGCCCGCCGTGATCAGCGTGCACAACGCATTTCCCCCGGAAGCGGTCGGCGAATGGCACCGGCCGCTGCTGATGGAAGCCTTCGGGGCGGTGCGCGGCGTCTACGCCGTATCCGAATCGGCCCTGCAGCATTTCCTTGCCATCTATGCGCCCTATCTGCCGGCGACGGCGCGCCTGGCGGTCATCCCCAACTGCGTCGACCTGCAGCGTTTCCAGCCCAGCGCCGCGCGGCGCCAAGCCGCCCGCCGGGCCTGGGGCGTGGCGCCGGACGCGCTGGTGATCGGCTGCGTCGGCCGCCTGGCGCCGCAAAAACGCCCGCACGCGGCGCTGGCCATGCTGGCCGAGCTGAGCGGCGAATTTCCCCAACTTCAGCTGGTGTTGATCGGTGTCGGGCCGCTGGAGCAGGCGCTGCGCGCCCAAGCCAAGGCGCTGGGCATCGCGGCGCGCGTCATCTTCGCCGGTTTCCAGGGCGACGTCGCGCAATGGTTGCCCGGCTTCGACCTGCATGCGCTGCTCAGCCAGAACGAGGGCTTCGGCATCGCCACCATCGAGGCGATGGCCTGCGCGGTGGCGACGGTGGGCACCGATGTGCCGGGCACCGCCGACGTGCTGCGCGGCAGCGCCGGCGGCCTGCTGGTGCCGCTGGGTGACGCGGCGGCGG
>JANXSQ010000122.1 GCA_025356595.1 Janthinobacterium sp.
CCAGCGCCGCCACCACGGTGCCGCGCCGGCTGCCGCTGACATAGCCCTCGCTGGCCAGTTGTTCGTAGGCGTACAGCACGCTGTTGCGCGCCACCCCCAGTTCGGCCGCCAGCGCGCGCGTCGCCACCAGGCGCGCGCCGGGCGCCAGGCGGCCGTCGCGGATAGCTTCGCGCAGGCATTCGTGCAGCAGGCGCTGGCGCGACCAGGGCTGCGCGCCGTGGCGCGCAGCGAAGCTCGACAACAAGAGGGCGTAATCCATGCGTGGCTCCAAAAAATACAGCAGTCCTGGATCTTATGCCGGGACCAGCGGGGAATTATATTGCGTCCTCACCCTTTGGAGAACCACGCATGCCCGCAAGCACCGCCGCCCCCACCCCGCGCACCCGCGTGCGCCGCCTCGCCGAACTGGCCGACTACGACAGCGCCACTTTGTACGCCATCATCGACGCCGCCTACCTGTGCCACATCGCCTTCCAGGACGCGCACGGCGCGCACTGCGTGCCGACCGCCTGCTGGCGCGACGGCGCGCACCTCTACATCCACGGCTCGAACGGCAGCCGCATGCTGCGCAGCCTGGGCGAGGCCGACGCCTGCGTCACGATCACCCACCTGGATGGCCTGGTGCTGGCGCGCGCGGCCTTCAACCACACGATGAACTACCGCTCGGCGATGATCTACGGCCGCTTCGAGACGGTGGCCGGGGACGCCGCCAAGCGCGCCGCCATGGAGGCGCTGATGGAGAAGCTGGCGCCGGGCCGCCAGGCCGAGGTGCGCGCCGGCAGCGCCAAGGAATACGCGGCCACCACGGTGCTGCGCATCGGCCTGGGCGAGGCGGCGGCCAAGGTGCGCGCCGGCCCGCCCGTGGACGACGCGGCCGACCTGGCGCACCCGGTCTGGGCCGGCGTGCTGCCGCTGGCGCAGACGCGCGGCGCGGCCCTCGCCGACGGCGCCGGCGGCCCGCCCCCGCCGGACTATGTGCGCGCCTGGCGGGGGCGCGAATCCGCTTGACCGGGGCGTGTCCTTCCGCGATGATCGGCCTGGACGGGCGCATCGGCCCCGTCGCTACCCTGAACGGAGACTGCGCATGAAACGATTCTTCCTGGCCGCCCTATTGAGCTGCGGCGCCACCCAGGCGGCCCACGCCGCCGCCGACGCGGCCCTGCAAGCGGCCATCGGCGGCGACTGGCGCGGCGCCAACGCGAGCCGCGACGGCGCCCGCCACCCCTACGAAACGCTGCGCTTCTTCGGCATCGCGCCGGGCATGACGGTGGTCGAACTGGCCCCCGGCGGCGGCTGGTACACGGAAATCCTGGCGCCCTATCTGCGCGGCCAAGGCCAGCTGATCGCCGCCGGCAACGACCCGCAATCGGCCGACGAGGGCACGCGCCGCGGCGCCGCCCGCTTCGCCGAAAAACTGGCGGCCAAGCCGACCGTCTTCGACCGGGTGCGCCCGGGCGTGTTCGAGCCGCAGCGGGACGACTACCGCTACGCCGCCAAGGGCAGCGCCGACATGGTGCTGACCTTCCGCAACATCCACAACTGGATCCCGCTCGGCCCGGAGCGCCTGAAAACCCTGTTCGCCGGCGTCTACGACAGCCTGAAGCCGGGCGGCGTGTTCGGCGTCGTCGAGCACCGCCTGCCGGCCGCGCGCGCGCAGGACGCCACGGCCAGCAGCGGCTACCTGCACGAGGCGTATGTGATCGCGCTGGCCGAGGGCGCCGGCTTCCGGCTGGCCGGGCGCGCCGAGATCAACGCCAACCCGCGCGACACGGCCGAGCATCCGAACGGCGTCTGGGCGCTGCCGCCGACCTACGCCAACAAGGACGCCGGGCGCGCCGGCTACGCGGCGATCGGCGAAAGCGACCGCATGACGCTGAAATTCGTCAAGCCTTAAGCGCCCGCCGGGCCGGGGCGGCGCGCCGCGCGCCGAGCCGCCGCCCGGCGCCGCTCAGGGCTTGGCCGTCTTCGCCTTCACCGGCGTGAACAGCAGGTCGGCGAAGTCGTAGCTGAAGTCCGTTTCCGCGGACACCGGCGCCATCTTCATGCGCTCGATGCTGCCGTCCGGATTGAGGGCGAAGCTGACGTAGGCGTCGGCGTTGAAGTTGCGCTCCTTCCAGCGCACGATGAAGGTGTCGTGCTGCCAGTGTTCCAGCTCGCCCGCCAGGTCCGGCGTGCGGGCGAAGCGCAGCATCTGCTTGCCGCCCTCGTGGCTGATGGTGGCCGCGCCGTACCACGGGTCGCGGTACTCGCCGTCGTAGGCGGCCAAGGCCAGCGAGGGGCGCGACCTGGCGGCGCGCGCGGCGGCGGCGCCGTCCTGCTTCTTGCTGTCCTCGGCGTGGCGGGCCTGGTCGGCCGCCGCCATCAGGCCGACCCAGTCGCTCGGCGCCACGTTCAGGTAATGGTCGAGGATGCGCCATTGCAGCGCGCTCATCGCCGCGCCGCTTTCGGCGTTGGTCAGGATGGCCACGCCCAGCCCCGCCTCGGGCACCATCACCACCTGTGAAAAGAAGCCCTGCAGCGCGCCGCCGTGCTGGGCCAGCTTCATGCCCTTGTAGTCGCGCAGATTGAAGCCCAGGCCGTAGGCGTTGAAGTTCGGCTTCAGCCCGGCCAGGCCGGGCTTCGGCTCGGCGATCTTCATCGGCGTCTGCGCGCTCCACATTTCGCGCCCCTGGGCGGCGCTGAACAGGCGCGCCTGCGGGTCGGCGGCGGTCGCTATCCGGCCGCCGGCGAGCAGCGCCAGCATCCACTTGGCGAGGTCCTCGGCGTTGCTGTTGATGCCGACGGCGCCCGCCGCGTTCGGCACCGCCATCGACTTCACGGCGGCGGCGCGCGCGCCGATCTTGCTGTGCGCGTTGGCCACGTTGGCGTTGCCGGCGTTCTCGTCCAGGCTGGTGGTGGTGGCCGTCATGCCCAGCGGCACCAGGATGCGTTGGCGGATCGCCGCGCCCCACGGCTTGCCGGCCTTGTCGGCGATGATCTTGCCGGCCACGATGTAGAGCAGATTATCGTAGGCGTAGTTGTTGCGGAAACTCGTGGCCGGACGGATGTAGCGCAGCTTCTCGATGATCTCGTCGGTCGAGAAGGTCGTCGTCGGCCACCACAGCAGGTCGCCGGCGCCCAGGCCCAGGCCGCTGCGGTGGCTCAGCAGGTCGCGCACCGTGATGGTGTTGCTGACGTAGGCGTCGTACATCTGGAAGCCCGGCAGGTGCTTGCTGACCGGGTCGTCCCAGGCCAGCCTGCCCTCGTCGACCAGCATCGCCAGCGCGGCGGCCGTGAAGGCCTTCGAATTCGAGGCCACCTCGAACAGGGTGCGCGCGTCGACCGGCTCCGGGCCGCCCAGCTTGCGCACGCCGAATCCCTTGGCCACCCGCAGCTTGCCGTCCTTGACGATGGCGATGGCGATGCCGGGCACGTCGAAGGTGGCCAGCACGCGGGCGACGTCGGCGTCGAGGTCGAAGGCCGGCGCCGGCGCGGCGGCCACGCCGGCGGACGGCGCGTCGGACGGCGCGGCGGCGGCGCCCGCCCGG
>JANXSQ010000154.1 GCA_025356595.1 Janthinobacterium sp.
TGTAGAGGAAGACGGCGGTGACGATGATCCAGGCGATCGGCCACATGCCGTAGGCGAAGCCGTAGCCGGCGGCGGCCAGCGCCTGCGTCACCGGCATGCCGTAGGCGAAGACGGCCACGCCCAGCGCCAGCGCCAGGGTGACGCCGGCCGCCACGTGGCCCTTCATGCGCAGCGCCGCCAGGGCGATGAAGAAGAAGATGATGGGAATGCCGGCCACCAGCGCCGACAACCACAGGCTGCCGAGCGGGGTGTAGATTTGGGTCCAGGTTTGCATGGGGTCTCCTCCAGGTGTTACTAGGTTTATAAATTTTCTTATGTGTCCGTGCGGCGCGGAGTCGGGGCGCGGCGAGAGTGAATTGGAGTGTAACGAGATGGCGCCGCCGCGGGGTGGCTGGCGGCGGTGAAAAGAATTAACCGCAGAAGTGAATATTTTTCACGCCAGGCCGGCCGGGGCGGACGGGCGCCGCCGGGGTGTAAAATTTGATCGCGCGTGCATAATCAATTTATAACTTTTCAGCCGAATTTTGTGACATGATTGTGATGCGCCTCAAGCGCGCCGCCGGCCACGCCGTCCCGTTCGCCCATTCCTCACCAGACAGGAGGATGCCCTTGTTCCCTTGGTACCGCCCTGGAGCGCGCCTTGCCCTGGCGCTGCCGCTGACCTTGACCCTGGCGCTGTGCGCGGCGCCCGCGCGCGCCGCGCCGGCCGAGCTGAACGCCGCCCAGCGCGCCTGGGTGGCCGGGCACGCCGAGGTCAGTTATGCGCCGGAAAGCGACTACGGCCCCTTCGTCTACGTCGACGCGGCCGGGCAAGTGCGCGGCTTGTCGGTCGATTTCCTCGCCCTGATCGGCGCCAAGACCGGCTTGCGCTTCGTCGCGGCCGCCGCGCGGCCGCTGAGCGAGAACCTGGCACTGGCCAGGCGCGGCGGGGTCGACATGCTGACCTCGCTGCGCCCGACGCCCGAGCGGGCCGCCTTCCTCGGCTTCACGGCCGCGTATGTGGCGGTTCCGGCCGTGCTGATCCGCCGCGCCGACCAGCCGGACGGCGTCGCCCTGCGCGACATGGCGGGGCGCGCCGTGGCGCTGGGCAAGGGCTACGCCGTCGAGGCTTACGCGCGCGAGCGCTATCCGCGCGTGCAATGGCTGGCGCTGGACAACGACGCGGCGGCGCTGGCCGCGCTGCGCGCCGGCCGGGTCGAGGGCGTCGTCGCCGACCTGGCCAGCCTGCGCTTCCTGAGCGATCTGCACGGCTGGCGCGACCTGCGCGTGGCCGGCCAGATCGGCTTCGACTATCCCCTCAGCTTCGCCTACCGCAAGGACTTGACTATGCTCGGCGCGGTGCTGCAACAAGGCCTGCGGGCCGTCACCCCGGCCGAGCGCGGCGCGCTGCTCGAGCGCTGGTTGCCGGCGCAGGAGGGCACCTGGCGCAACCGGCCGACGGCGCCCATGTACGGCATCGGCGCCCTGCTCGCGCTGAGCGCCGCGCTGGCCCTGTGGCGCGCGCGGCGCCGGCCGGGAGCGCCGTCTTGAGGCGGGGCGGCACGCCGCGCGCGCCGGCGACGCTGGCGTGGTTCACGCTGCAGTACTTCGCGCTGGCGGTGGCCGCGATCGCCCTGTCTCGCCAGCCGGGCAACATCGCCACGCTGTGGTTCGCCAACGCCCTCGGCCTGGCGTATCTGCTGACCCAGCCGCGCGCGCTGGCGCCGGCCCTGCTGCTGTGCGCGGCCGGCGCCAACTGCCTGGCCAACCTGCTGTACGGCGACACGCTGGCGCTGGCCGTCACCTTCCTGCCGGCGAACATGCTGGAAATGGCCCTCGGCGCGCTGCTGGCGGGGCGCGCCGGCGTCGCGCGCGACTTCGACGCCAGCCCCGCCAAGCTGCTGCGCTTCATCGCGCTGGCCTGCTGCGCGCCGCCGCTGATCGGCGCCACGCTGGGCGCGGCGATCATCGCCGCGCAGGGCTTTTCCAGCTACGGCAAGGTGTGGCCGGCCTGGTACGCGGGCGACGTCGCCGGCACGCTGGCGACCCTGCCGCTGGCCCTGCTGATCCTGCGCGACGGCGCGCGCGCCTTCCTGCGCGGCGTCGACTGGCTGCAACTGGCGTCGCTGGCCGCGCTGTGCTGCGCCATCAGCGTGTTCGCCCTGCTGTACCTGCCGTTCCCCTTCGTCTACGTGATGGTGCCGCTCCTGCTGGCGGCCGTCGGCGTCGGCTTCGCCAGCGTCGCCGCGCTGGTCTTGCTGTCGCTGCTGGTGACGGCGAGCATGCTGGCGGGCGGCTCCTTCGTGATGCCGCCCGCCACCGCCCACTGGCAGGTGCTGCTGGTCTACCTGCCCATTTTGCTGACGCTGGTGCCGCCGCTGCTGCTGGCCGCCAGCATGAACCAGGCCCGTTCGCGCGAGCGGGCGCAGCGCCAGTCCGAGCTGGCGCTGGCGCGCAGCAACCGCGAGCTGGAAACCATCATCGACCACATGCCGGCCATGATCGCCTACTGGGACGTGGACATGCGCAACCAGTTCAGCAACCGCCTCTACCTCGATTTTTTCGGCCACACCCAGGAGCAGATGCGCGGCATGCATGTGCGCGAGGTGATCGGCGAGGAAGAATTCCGCCACAACCTGCCCTACCTCGACGCCGTGCTGCGCGGCGAGGCGCCGATGTTCGAGCGCGCCGGCGGCGCGCCCGGCGCCGAAGAGCACACCCTGGTGTCCTACGTGCCCGACCTGCAGCGCGGCCTGGTGGTGGGGTTCTATTCCTTCATCACGGATGTCACCTCGATCCGCCAGGCGCGCCAGGCCGAGGCGCAGGCGCAGACGCGCCTGCAGGGGGTGCTCGATTCGGCCAAGGAGTTCGCCATCATCGCCACCGACCTGGACGGCGTGATCCGCGTCTTCAGCGCCGGCGCCCGGCGCATGCTCGGCTACACGGCCGAGGAGATGGTGGGGCGGCGCACGCCGCTCGTGCTGCACGACGAGGCGGAGGTGCGCGCGCGCGGCGCCGAACTGAGCGCGCAACTGGGCCGTCCGGTGCTGGATTTCGAGGTCTTCGCGGAAGGGGCGCGCGGCGGCGCGGCCGAGTCGCGCGAATGGACCTATGTGCGCAAGGACGGCACGCGCCTGCCGGTGACGCTGGTGGCCAGCGGCATGCGCGACGCCGACGGCGCCATCAGCGGTTTCCTCGGCGTGGCCAAGGACATCACCGGCGAGAAGCAGTTGCAGGACTCGCTGCGGCGCGCCAAGGAGCAGGCCGAGGCGGCCAGCCGCGCGAAGAGCGAATTCGTCGCCAACATGAGCCACGAGATCCGCACGCCGATGAACGCCGTGCTGGGCATGGCCTACCTGCTCGACCGCACCACGCTCACGCCCGAGCAGCGCAAGTACCTGGACATGATACGGGTCTCGGGCCAGTCGCTGCTGGCGATCCTCAACGACATCCTGGATTTCTCGAAGATCGAGGCCGGCCGCATGGAGCTGGCGCCCGTGCCCTTCCAGCTCGGCGAGGTGCTCAACGCGCTGGCCAGCATCATGGCCGTCAACGCCGGCGAGAAGGATCTCGAACTGGCCATCGGCATCGAGCCGGACGTGGCGCAGGCCCTGGTCGGCGACGCGCTGCGCCTGCAGCAGGTGCTGATCAACCTGACCGGCAACGCCATCAAGTTCACCGAGCGCGGCGAGGTGTCGGTGCTGGTCGAGCAAGTGCGCCGCGACGCGCAGCGGGTATGGCTGCGCTTCCGCGTGCGCGACAGCGGCATCGGCATGGACGCGGCCCAGCAGCAGGGCCTGTTCTCGGCCTTTTCGCAGGCCGACGCCTCGATGACGCGGCGCTTCGGCGGCACCGGCCTGGGGCTGGCGATCTGCCGCCGCCTGGTCGACATGATGGGCGGCGAGATCGAGGTCGACAGCGCGCCGGGGGCGGGCAGCGAATTCCGCGTCACCCTGCCGCTGGCGCTGGACCCGGCCGGCGAGAATGCGCCGGCGGCCCAGCCGGGCGCGCGGCGCCTGCTGGTGGTGGACGACAACCGGACCAGCCGCGACTACCTGTGCAAGACCATCCGCGCCTGGCAATGGCAGGCCGACAGCGCCGCGTCGGGGCCGCAGGCGCTCTCCATGGTGCTGGCCGGGCACGCCGCCGGGCGGCGCTACGACGCCGTGCTGGCCGACTGGCAGATGCCAGGCATGGACGGGCTGGAGACGCTGCGCGCCCTGCGCGCGCGCCTGCCGCAGGCGGCGCTGCCGGTGATCATCATGGTCAGCGCCTACGCGCGCGGCAAGCTGATGCAGGCGGACGGCGCCGCCGAGGCGGACGCGGTGCTGCTCAAGCCGGTCACGGCCTCGAGCCTGCTCGACACCCTGCACGAGGCGCTGGCGCGGCGCGCCGACGGCGCCGTCGCGCCGCCCGCCGGGGCCGACGCGGCCTATTATCCGCGCCTGGACGGCGCGCGCCTGCTGCTGGTGGAGGACAATCCGCTCAACCAGCTGCTGGCGCGCACCATCCTGCAACAGGCCGGCGCCGTCGTCGACACGCTCGACAACGGCCGCGCCGCCGTCGAGCGCCTGCGCGACGCCGCCGCGCCCTACGCGCTGGTGCTGATGGATGTGCAGATGCCGGTGATGGACGGCTTCGCCGCGACGCGCCTGATCCGCTCCGAGCTGGGCCTGCGCCTGCCGGTGCTGGCGATGACGGCCGGCGTGCTCAGCGAGGAGAGGGAGCGCTGCCTGGCCTCGGGCATGAGCGACTTCATCGCCAAGCCGCTCGACGTGCGGCAAATGCTCGAAACCATCGCGCGGCATTTGCCGAAGTAGGAGCGGCGGGCGCGGGCGGCGCGACGCCGCGCCTTGCCCATGGGGTCGGACGGACGAGCAAAAAAAAAAGCTTGCGTGCCGAAGCATGCAAGCCTTTCCAGTGAGCGAAAACCCGCGCTGGGTTCAACAGAGCCGGTTCGTTCTCCGGCGTGACTGCGCCGGCGACGGGCCCCTTGCGCCGGCTTAGTTGTTGCGGGTCCCGACCACTTCGATGGTGACGCGGCGGTTTTTCGCGCGCCCTTCGGCGCTCTTGTTGTCGGCGACCGGCTGGGCTTCGCCCTTGCCTTCCGTGTAGACGCGGGACGCTTCCAGGCCCTTCGACACCACGTAGGCCTTGACCGCGTCGGCGCGCCGGATCGACAGTTTTTGGTTGTACTGCGCGCTGCCGACCGAGTCGGTGTGGCCGACCGTGATCATCACTTCCGTGTTCATGCCCCGCAGTTGCGCCAACAAGGCGTCCAGCGCGGCCTTGCCTTCCGGCTTGAGCGTGGATTTGTCGAAGTCGAACAGGGCCTCCGCGGCGATGTTGACTTTTTCCGACACGGGCACCGGCGCCGGCGCCGCCTCGGCCGGCGTTTGAAGCACCGGCGCCGGGGTCGGCTCGGGCGGCGGCGTGTACGCCGCCGGCGCGCTCGAGGCCGGACGGCCCAGTTTATAGACCAGGTTGATCGACACCAGATCGACGTCGCCGCGATTGCCGACGGCGTCGTTGACGCGATAGCGTTCGACCTCGGCGCGCATCGCCAGCGCTTCGCTGAATTTGTATTCCAGGCCCAGGCCCGCCTTCGGATTGAGCTTGCGCTCGCTCGGATCGGGGTTGGTCACCGCGTACAGGCGGTTGCCCGTGAAATGGTCGCGCGCCTGCGTGTAATGCATGCCCAGCCGGCCGTAGACGGAAAAGCGCTCCGACAAGGGCAGTTGGGCCAGCAAGTCCAGGTTCACGCCGCGGAAACTGGCCGTGCCGTTGAGCGTGCTGCGCGGTACGGTGACGGCGTCGAAACCGAACTTGCCGAGATCGAAGTAGCCCAGTTCCAGGGCGAAATTCTTGTTCAGCTGCTTGCCCAGATAGAGCTTGAGGGCCGTGTCGTGTTTGCGCGAGTCGAACGCCACGCTGCTCGAGCCGCCCGCCATCAGGCTGCGGCTCAGGCGATCCTCATCGATGCTCGCTTGCGAGCGGCCCAGGCCCGCGCCGATATACCAGGCGGAATTGGCCCAGTCGGGGTTGACCCATGCGTCGCCGGCGTGGGCCAGTTGGCCGCCGAGCAGGGCGCAGCCGAGGATGCCGAGCGAACGGACTGTTTTTACGAGTTTCATGTCTTGCTCCAAAAAAAATAGGGCGAAGCGCCGAGCGCGTCGGAATCGCTTAGTCGATATGGATGCCGGCGCGCGCGGGGCCGGCGCGGCGCGCCTTGCCGGCCCCGCTGGCGCCAAGTCTTACGGCGCCGGTTTGTTCACCGTGTTTTGCTGCAGCGTGGTGGCCGTTTGCGCCAGCGAGCGGCCGTTGAGGGACGCGCCGGTCAGCATCGCGACATTCGTCTGGGCCAGGATGGTGCCCTCGAAATGCGAATGGGTGTCGAGCGTGACCACGCCGGTGACTTGCCAGAAAATATTCTTGGCCTGCGCGCCGCCCGTCAAGATGACGCGCATGTTCGGGCTGATGTTCAGTTTCCCCGTGATCTGGAAGATCCAGACGTCGTTCGCTCCGCCGTTCAGGGTCAGGTTGGTCGGGATCGTGACGTTGCTGCCCCAGGTATAGGTGCCGGCGGCCAGGGTTTGGTTGGCAACCGTGCCGGCGCCGACGTTCAGGAAGGGGCCGACGCCGGCGGGCCGTCCGGCCGCGTCGGTGTAGGCGGTTTCCATGTCGCTGATCGCGGCGGTCAGCAGCACCGGGTCGGCCACGGCACAGGCCGGGCCGGCCGCGTCGGCGGCGTAGATGATGCCGCTCACTTCGGGGCAGGTGATGCCGATGAAGGCGCCGCTGATCGGGCTGGTGCCGATGTTGCCGGTAATGGCGGACGAGGGTACGTCGGTGATGCCGGTCTTGGTCAGGATCGCGAAATAGCCGGCGTCGCCGAGTATCACCGCCTGTGGGCCCAGCGCTGGATTGACGGTCAGCGTTTTCGCGTCGTTCTTGCCTTTGTAGGTGGCCGTGATCAGCGCCGCGCCGGCGCTGCGGCCGGTGGCCACGCCCGAGCGCGTGTTGACGGTGGCGACGGCGAGGTTGGCCGAGCTCCAGTTCGACGAGGCCGTCACGATGCCGGTCGAGCCATCGCTGTAGGAAGCCGTGGCAATGAACTGTTGGGTGTCGCCGACCGGAATGACTGCGTTGCTCGGCGTCACCGCGATGGACGTCAGCGTGGCGGAGCCGACGGTCAGGGTTTGGCTGTTGCTCTTGCCGGCGAAGGTCGCCGTGACGACGGCGGTGCCGGTGGTCACGCCGGTGGCCACGCCGTTTTGCAGCACGGTCGCCACATTGGTGCTGGCGGAGTTCCACGCCGAGCTGGCCGTCACGTCGCTGCTGGTGCCGTCGCTATACGTCGCCGTCGCCGTGAACTGCCGCAGGCCGTCGATGGGGACCGCGGCGTTGACGGGCGTCACCGCGAGCGAGACGGCGGCGACCGCCGTCACCGTCAGGGTCCGGGTGTCGCTCTTGCCGCCGAATGTGGCGCCGATGTGCGCCGCGCCTTGGGCCACGCCGGTGGCCAGGCCGCTGCCGGCATTGACGCCGGCGATGCCGGCGTTATCGGTGCTCCAGGTCGAGGACGCGGTCACGTCCTTCGATGCGCCATCGGCGTAGTTTGCCGTGGCGGTGAACTGCTGGCTGGCGCCGAGCGGCACCGAAGCCGTTGCCGGCGTCACCGTGACGCTTGTCAGCTCGGCCGCCGGCAAGCCCAGAATGGGGTCGCGCCCCTGGTCTCCGCCGCCGCAACCGGCCAGCATCGCCGCGAGGAGGAACCCCACGGAGAAAAATAGGGTTTTCATGTGTAACTTCAGAGCGTTCATGGCGCATCCTTCTTTATGGTGATATGTGTTACCGCCTTATCGGCGGCGCGAGCGGCGCGTGTTGGAAGCGTCTTCGGGACCGGCGCTGTTCGGGCAGGTGGACGACGATGTCTTTCGACCGTACTCTTGTTATCCTCGCTATTCCATCCCGGCTATGTACGCCAGCGTACGCACAGCGAGAAAATAGTCTTCTCGGACAACACTTTGCTCTGCTTCCCGCCAGGGATGCCACGGGGCGAGGTGACCCGGCGCAGCATTGATGTGCGCCTCGTTCGTTGCTGCGGGAACAGCGCGCACATGCATGGGCGTGGGATGCTCAGAAGCCTTCGAGGACGATCTTGCCGCGCGCCGCATTGCTTTCCAGCAGGGCGTGGGCGCGCTTCAGATTGGCCGCGTTGATGGTGCCGAAGCGCTCGGCGACGGTGGAGACGATGACGATGACGCCGACGTCGACCAGGCGCGCCACTTCGCCGAGCAGCTCGTGCTGGCGCTGCATGTCCGGCGTCTGGAACATGGCGCGCGTGAACATGAATTCCCAGTGCAGGGAAAGGCTCTTGAACTTCAGCTTGCCCACATCCAGCGCGGCCGGGTCGTCGATCAGGCCCAGCTTGCCCTGCGGCGCCAGCAGTTCGACGATCTCGGCGAAGTGCGCCTCGGTCTGGTTCAGGCTGGCGACGTAATCGACCGGCGCCAGGCCGAGGCGGCGCAGCTCCGCGCCGAGCGGGCGGCTGTGGTCGATCACATGGTGGGCGCCCAGCTCGCGCACCCAGTCGGCCGTCTCGGGACGCGAGGCGCTGGCGATCACCGTCAGGCCGGTCAAGCGGCGCGCCAGTTGCACGAGGATGGAGCCGACGCCGCCGGCCGCGCCCACCACCAGCAGCGACCGGCCCTGCGCGGCCGCGCCGCGCGGCACGTCCAGGCGCTCGAACAGCAGTTCCCAGGCCGTGATGGCGGTCAGCGGCAGCGCGGCGGCGGCGCCGAAGTCCAGGCTGGCCGGCATGTGGCCGACGATGCGCTCGTCGACCAGCTGGAATTCGCTGTTGCTGCCGGCGCGCCCGATGGCGCCGGCGTACCAGACCCGGTCGCCGGGCCGGAACAGGCTGACGTCCGGCCCGACGGCCTTGACGACGCCGGCCGCGTCCCAGCCCAGCACCTGGGGTTCGCCGGCGGCCGGCGCGCGGTTCCGGCGCACCTTCACGTCGACCGGGTTGACCGACACGGCCCTGACCTCGACCAGCACATCGCGCCCCGCCGCGACGGGCATGGGCAGTTCGATGTCGAGCAGGGAGTCGGCGTGTTCGATGGGCAGGGAGGTTTGGTAGGCGACTGCTTTCATGGCATGATCCTTGAAGCGGGGACGGCGGGATGCCGGCCCGACAGGCGTATCATGCTGGTTGCCGGCGCCGGAAAACAGCCGCGCGGCGGGGAAACACTTTCAAAGGAATCCGGAAAATTGCTGCGCCTCGATGATTTGCAGGTCTTTATCCGCACGGCCGACCGGGGCAGCCTGTCGGCGGCGGCGCGCGAGCTCGAAATCTCGCCGGCGCTGGCCAGCGCCGCCGTCAAGCGCCTCGAAGGAGCGCTGGGACTACGCCTGTTCGCCCGCACCACCCGCTCGCTGCGCCTGACGGAGGAGGGCGAACACTATCTGGTGCACGCCCGCGCGGCGCTGCGCCTGCTCAGGGAAGGCCATGAGGCGCTGATCCAGGGCAAGGACAGTTTCAGCGGAACCTTGAAAATCTCCCTGCCCTCGGACCTGGGCCGCAACGTCCTGCTGGACTGGCTGGATGCGTTCCAGCTGCGTTATCCGCAGATGCAGTACCAGCTCAGCGTCAGCGACCGCGTCGCCGATATGTACCGCCAGCCGGTCGACATCGCCATCCGCTACGGCAGGCTGGACGACTCCAGCCTGATCGCCATGCCGCTGGCGGCCGACAACCGGCGCGTGCTGGTGGCCGCGCCGGCCTATCTGGCGCGGCGCGGCGCGCCGCGGCGCCTGGCCGAGCTGGCCGAGCACAACTGCCTGCGCTTCATGCGCGACGAGCTGATCTACGAGCGCTGGAGTTTCCAGCGCCCGGCGGGGCAGGAGCCGCTCAGCGTCGCCGTCAGCGGCGACCGCACGGCCGACGACGCCGACCTGGTGCGGCGCTGGGCCGTGGCCGGCCACGGCATCGCCTACAAATCGCGCCTCGACGTGGCCGCCGACATCGGCGCCGGGCGCCTGCGGGTGCTGTTGCCCGAGGAGGGCTGGGAGGCGGTGCCGCTGCACTTGGTCTGCATGCACCGCGCGCAGGTGACGCCGGTCGTCATCCAGTTGCGCGACCATCTGCGCGCGGCCTGCGCGGCGCTCGCCTGAAACGGGAAGGGTGGCGCCCGCACGGCGGCGCCGTCCCCACGCGCGGCGCGGCGCCGCTGGCGGACGGCGCCGCTTCGAAAATCGACGTATCCTTGGTGCACTCTTACGATGATTGAGGCTCGCTCTATGCCACTGATCCATTTCCCCCGCGCCTGGCTGCTGGCCGGCGCGACGGCCGCCGCGCTGGCCGGCTGCGCCTCGGCGCCGCCCACGCCCGCGCCGGGCCAGGGCGTGGCCCTGCTGGAGCGGGCCAGCTGGGGCGTCAGCGGCGCCGCGCTGCGCCAGCTCGAGGCGCAGGGCTGGGAAGGCTATCTGGACGGCCAGTTGCATCCGCGCCCGGCGCCCCTGCCGGCGGCGGTGCAGGCGCAGATCGATGCGATGGCGATCAGCCGCCAGCCGCTGGCGCAACTGGTGCAGGACGGCGAGCGGCGCCGCGTCGCCCTGGCCGGTATCGGCGACGAGGCGGAGAAGAAGGCGGCGCAGCAAGCCTATCAGCAGGACTTGAACACGCTGGCGCGCGAGGCGGCCACCCGCTCGCTGTTGCGCGCCCTGTATTCGCCCAACCAGTTGCAGGAGCAGATGACCTGGTTCTGGATGAACCATTTCAGCGTCCATCAGGGCAAGCACAATCTGCGCGCCATGGTCGGCGACTACGAGGCGCGCGCGGTGGCGCCCCACGCGCTGGGCAAGTTCCGCGATCTGCTGAGCGCGACGGCGCACCATCCGGCCATGTTGCGCTATCTGGACAACGAGGCCAACGCGGCCAAGCGCATCAATGAAAACTACGCGCGCGAGCTGATGGAGTTGCACACCCTGGGCGTGGACGGCGGCTACAGCCAGGCCGACGTGCAGGAGCTGGCGCGCGTCCTCACCGGCGTCGGCGTCAACCTGGGCGCGGAGACGCCCAAGGTGGCGCCCAAACTGCAGTCGCAATACGTGCGCGAGGGCCTGTTCGAATTCAATCCCAACCGCCACGACTACGGCGACAAGCAGTTCCTCGGCCAGCCGCTGCGCGGGCGCGGCCTGGCCGAGCTGGACGAGGCCATCGACCGCCTCAGCCGCAGTCCGGCGACGGCGCGCTTCATCAGCCGCAAACTGGCGCTGTTCTTCGTCTCCGACACGCCGTCCGAGGCCCTGGTCGGGCGTCTGGCGGAGACCTTCCGACGCAGCGACGGCGACATCGCCGCCACCCTGCGCACCCTGTTCGGGGACGCCGAGCTGCGCCAGTCGCTGGGCCGCAAGTTCAAGGACCCGATGCACTACGTCGTCTCGGCGCTGCGCCTGGCCTATGACGACAAGCCCATCCTGAACGCCGGCCCGGCGCTGAACTGGCTCACGCGCATGGGCGAGCCGCTGTACGGCCGGCAGACGCCGGACGGTTATCCGCTGATCGAGAGCGCCTGGGCCAGCCCGGGCCAGATGAACACGCGTTTCGACATCGCCAAGACGATAGGCTCGGGCAGCGCCGGCCTGTTCAAGACGGACGGCCCGCAGGCGCGCGAACAGGCGGCCTTCCCGCAACTGGCCAGCCCCTTGTACTACCAGTCGCTGCGCGCCAAGCTGGGCGCGGCCACGCTGGGCGCGCTGGAACAGGCCAATTCGCCGCAGGAGTGGAACGCCTTCCTCCTCTCGTCGCCGGAAATGATGCGGCGCTAAACGCAAAGGAAACGCCATGCAACGTCGCGACATCTTGAAAGCCCTGGCCGCGCTGCCGCTGGCGGCGCCCGCGGGGCGGCTGCTGGCCACGCCGGCCACGCAGCCCCGCCTGCTGCTGGTGTTCCTGCGCGGCGGCTACGACGCCGCCAATCTGCTGGTGCCGCTCGGCAGCCAGTTTTATTACGAGGCGCGGCCGAACATCGCCATCGCCCGGCCCGGTCCGGAGACGAACGCGGCGCTGGCGCTGGACGCCGACTGGGGTCTGCATCCGGCCCTGCGCGAGAGCATCTACCCGCTGTTCAACGCCGGCCAAGCCGCCTTCATCCCCTTCGCCGGCAGCACGGATGTGTCGCGCAGCCATTTCGAAACCCAGGACAGCATTGAGCTGGGGCAGGACATCGACGGCCGGCGCGACTACCGCTCCGGCTTCCTGAACCGCCTGGCGCAGACCCTGAACGGCGGCGCCATCGCCTTCACCGACCAGTTGCCCCTGATCATGCAGGGCGCCGCGCAGGTGCCGAACATGGCGCTGCGCGGCATCGGCAAGCCGGGGCTGGACGCGCGCCAGAGCCGGATCGTCGCCGCCATGTACAAGGGCGGCGCGCTGGAGCGGCAGGTCAGCGAGGGCTTCGTGGTGCGCGCCGACGTCATGCGCGAGTTGAACGGCGAGATGGAGGCGGCCAACCGCAACGCCATCAGCGCCAAGGGTTTCGAGCTGGAGGCGCGCCGCATCGCCCGCCTGATGAAGGACAAATACCGTATCGGTTTCGTCGACGTGGGCGGCTGGGACACGCATGTGGGGCAGGGCGGCGCGAGCGGTTATCTGGCCGGCCGCTTCGAGGAGCTGGGGCGCGGCCTGGCCGCCTTCGCGCAGGAGATGGGCGAGGACTGGCGCGACACCATCACCGTTGTCGTCAGCGAGTTCGGCCGCACCTTCCGCGAGAACGGCAACCGCGGCACGGACCATGGCCACGGCAGCGTGTTCTGGGTGCTGGGCGGCGGCCTGCGCGGCAAACGCATCGTCGGCGAGCAGCAGCGCGTCGAGGCGGCGACGCTGTTCCAGAAGCGCGATTTCCCGGTGCTCAACGAATACCGCGCCGTGCTCGGCGGCGTGTTCGCGAGGCTTTACGGCCTCTCGCCGGCGCAGGGCCAGCAGGTGTTTCCGGGCAGCACGCCGAAAGACATCGGCCTCGTCTGATCCGCGGCGCAACCTCCGTCGCTTGCGAGCGCTGCGGCGAGGGCGCTCGCGTACGATGCTCTCGACCATGAGCGCGACGACCCTGCCCGAGCCTGCGACCACGCGCTCCACCGAATCGAACGCTGCCGCGCAAGTTCTCCACGAGGTCTTCGGCTACGCCGAATTCCGCGGCGAGCAGGCGGCCATCATCGACCACGTCGTGGCTGGCGGCGACGCGCTCGTGCTGATGCCCACCGGCGGCGGCAAGAGCCTCTGCTTTCAGGTGCCCGCCATCGTGCGCCATCGTGCCGGGCACGGCGTGGCCGTGGTCGTGAGCCCGCTCATCGCGCTGATGCACGACCAGGTCGGCGCGCTCGAAGAGGCCGGCGTGCATGCTGCCTTTCTCAACTCCACGCTCGAGACCGAGACTGCCGCGCGCATCGAACGCGAGATGATGAGCGGCCGCCTGGTGATGCTCTACGCGGCGCCCGAGCGGCTGGCCACGCCGCGCATGCTGGCGCAGCTCGACTCGCTCAACGAACGCGGCCTGCTCTCGATGTTCGCCATCGACGAGGCGCACTGCGTGAGCCAGTGGGGTCACGACTTCCGCGAGGACTACCTCAAGCTCTCGGTGCTGCACGAGCGCTTCCCCGGCGTGCCGCGCGTGGCCCTCACCGCCACGGCCGACGACCTGACCCGGGCCGACATTGTCGAGCGGCTGCAACTCGAAGAAGCGCGCCAGTTCGTCTCCAGCTTCGACCGGCCGAACATCCGCTACACCATCGTCGAGAAGAAAGAGGCGACCACGCAGTTGCTGCGCTTTATCGAGCGCGAACATGAAGGCGATGCCGGCGTGGTGTATTGCCAGTCACGCAAGCGCGTCGAAGACGTGGCGGTCGCGCTGCAGGCGGCAGGCATCAACGCGCTGCCGTACCACGCAGGACTCGACGCTTCGATCAGACAAAAACATCAGGACCGCTTCCTGCGCGAAGAAGGCGTGGTCATGACCGCGACCATCGCTTTCGGCATGGGCATCGACAAGCCCGACGTGCGCTTCGTCGCGCACCTCGACATGCCGAAGAACATCGAAGGGTATTACCAGGAAACCGGTCGCGCGGGCCGTGATGGTGCCGCCGCCGATGCGTGGATGGTGTACGGCCTGCAGGACGTGGTGAACCAGCGCCGCATGATCGACGAGAGCCCGGCCGGCGAAGACTTCAA
The DNA here is from genome assembly GCA_025356595.1 of Janthinobacterium sp. GTDB lineage: Bacteria > Pseudomonadota > Gammaproteobacteria > Burkholderiales > Burkholderiaceae_D > Janthinobacterium. Next base: position 14,213 of record JANXSQ010000154.1, read on the forward strand.
GCGGGTAATGCGCGGCAAGCTCGATGCCTTGCTGTCGCTGGCCGAAGCCAGCGATTGCCGTCGCGTGCGGCTGCTGGGTTACTTCGGCGAACAGAGCACACCGTGCAGCAACTGCGACAACTGCGTCAATCCGCCGAACGTGTGGGACGGCACCGATGCCGCTCGCAAGCTGCTGTCGACCATCTACCGCGTGCAGCAGCAAAGCGGCATCAGCTTCGGCGCGGGTCACATCATGGACATCCTGCGCGGCAAGCCGACCGAGAAGGTCAAGCAGTTCGGCCATGAGCGCATCAGCACCTTCGGGCTCGGTGCCGAGTTCAGCGAAGTGCAGTTGCGCGGCGTGCTGCGACAACTGATTGCCACCGGCGCGCTGGCGGTCAATGCCGAAGCCTTCAACACACTGCAATTGACGGACGGATCGCGTGCGGTGCTCAAGGGCGAACAGGTGGTGCGGCTGCGTGAATCGGTGTCGGTTCCGGCTGCACGCG
>JANXSQ010000158.1 GCA_025356595.1 Janthinobacterium sp.
GGTTGGCTTCGTGCGCTTCCTCACGCTTTGCAGCACCGGCAGGATTTCTTCAAACTTCTCTCGATTGATGTCGCTGGCGTAGGGCTTTCTCATTCCGTCATTATCCGGCCATGCGGCAAGATTGTGAACACGTTCTTAGAAGTAATGGCGCCAGTCCGCCAGCCAAGCCGGAAAATCCTGCACCGGCATCGGCTTGGCGATGTAGTAGCCCTGCGCGTAGTCGCAGCCCAGGCCCTGCAGGAAGTCCCAGTCGGCCTTGGTTTCCACGCCCACCGCCACGGAACGCCGCTCCAGGCTGCGCGCCAGTCCCAGGCAGGACGCCAGCACCGTGCCCAGCGCGCGCCGCTTGGAGGCGCCGTCGACGAAGCTGCGGTCGATCTTCAGTTCGGTGAAGGGAATGCGCGCCAGCAGTTGCAGGTTCGAACGCGCCGTGCCGTAGTCGTCGATGGCTAGGCCGAAGCCCTGCATGCGCAGGCGCAGCAGGCGTTCGAGGAAGTGCGGCTCGGAGCTGAGCACGGCCGCCTCGGTCATTTCGAAGGTGATGTAGTCGGCCAGGATGCGGTGGCGCGTCAGGCAGGCGTTGATCTGCGCCATGAAGGCCGGTTGCGCCAGCGTCTGCGGCGCGACGTTGATGGCGATCGAGATCGGCATGCCTTGATCGTGCAGCAGGCGGCAGGCCGCCACCGATTTGTCGATCATGCTCCAGTCGAGGAAGTCGACGCGCCCGTTGGCCTCGAGCGCGTCGATGAAGGCGGCCGGCTCCAGCGTGCCGTGCTCCGGGTGGATCCAGCGGGCGAACATTTCCAGGCCCGTCACGTGGCCGGTCGCCAGTTCTATCTTGGGCTGGAAGTAGGGTTCGAACTGGCGCGCCTGCAGGCCCAGCCCGACCTCGGCGAAGCTGAACACGGGCTGCGGCGCGCGCGCGGCGGCGGCGGCGTCTTCGAGCGGCTGGTAGTTGCCGATCAGCGCGGCCAGCTTGGCGGCGCTGACCGGCTTGGCGATGGTGCCCAGCATGTCGATGCCGTAGGCTTGCGCCATGGTCTCGACGGAGAACAGCACCGCGCTGCTTTGCGCGCCGACCACGATGATGCCGGCGCGGCACTGGCCCTCGGCCAGGCGGCGGATCAGTTCCAGGCCGTCCATGCCGGGCAGCGCCAGGTCGATGATGCCGATGTCGACCGGCGCGCCCAGGCCGGACTGGAAGGTGCGCAGCGCCGTGTGGCCGTCGGCCGCCTCGCTGACGCGTTGCGCGCCCAGGCCGGCCAGCGCGGCGAGCAGCGTTGCGCGCTGTCCCTGCTCGCCTTCGGCCACCAGAAAATGCCACTGCGCGATATCCATTGCCGCTCCCCTTCGGTGTTTCCCCACCTTACCTCAGATTGGCCGCGACTCAGGCCAGATTTTGCCGCATTTGCTCAAAAAAGCACACCGCCGCGCAGGCCGCCACGTTGAGCGACTCGACCTGGCCCAGGTGCGGGATGACGACGCGGTGCGTCGCCATGGCCAGCAGCTCGTCGGCCACGCCCTGCCCTTCGTGGCCCAGCAACCAGGCCACCGGCTGGCGCAGGTCGACGTCGTACAGGCGCTGCTCGGCGTAGCCGCTGGTGGCCAGCACGGCGATGGCCGAGTCGGCGATCAGCGCGGCCAGGTCGACACCCTCGTAGATGTCGACCACGAAGTGCGCGCCCATCGCCGCGCGCAGCACCTTCGGCGACCAGCAGAAGGCCGTGCCGCCGCTGCAGTAGACCTGGCGGATGCCGGCCGCCGCCGCGCTGCGCAGGATGGAGCCGACGTTGCCCGGATCCTGCAGGTTGTCCAGCAGGACCGCCGACTGCGTCAGCGGCGCCGTCACGGCGCGCTCCGGCGTGTCGATGACGAAGAGGATGCCGACGCCGTGCTCGACCTGGCTGAGGGCCGCGTAGAGCGCCTCCGGCATGGCGATGCAGGAGACGTGCTGGGCCTCGCACTGGGCGATGATCTCGGCCACTTCCGGATTCTGCAGCGCGGCTTCGCTGACGATGCACTGCGGCGGCACGCCGCGCAGTTGCAGATAGCTCTCACACAGGTGCACGCCGTCGAGCAGGGTGCGGCCGGCCTTGCGGCGCGCCGACGAGCTGCCCGCCAGGTGTTTCAGGTCCTTGTAGAGCGCGTTCTCGCGCGAGGAAATCAGTTTCATGTGTTCGGCTCCAGCAGTTTGCGCACCGGCGCGTAGGAGCGCCTGTGCACCGGCGAGACGCCGTGTTCGCGCAGGCGCTGCATGTGCAGCGCGGTCGGGTAGCCCTTGTGGCGGTCGAAGCCGTATTGCGGATACTCGAGGTGCAGCACCTGCAGCGCGGCGTCGCGCGCCGTCTTCGCCAAAATGGACGCGGCCGAGATCGAGTCGACCTTGTCGTCGCCCTCGACGATGGCCAGGGCGCGCACGCTCATCACCGGGCAGCGGTTGCCGTCGATCAGGGCCAGCGTGGGTTGGGTCGCCAGCGCCTCGACGGCGCGCCGCATGGCCAGCATGGTGGCCTGCAGGATGTTCAGTTCGTCGATTTCCGCCTCCGAGCATTCGGCGATGGCCCAGGCCAGCGCGCGCTCCTTGATCAGCGGGACCAGCGCGTCGCGCTTCGCCTCGCTCAGCTTCTTCGAGTCGCGCAGGCCGGCGATGGGCCGGTTCGGGTCGAGGATGACGGCGGCCGCGAAGACCGGGCCGGCCAGCGGGCCGCGGCCGGCCTCGTCGACGCCGCAGATGATTTCATCGAGGGAGAATGGCAGCTCGTCCGACAAGCCGGGGTATAGATTATTCACTGACGCCTTTATTGCGCATGCCGTACAACTACAGGCGGGATGGGGATGGGGACGCGGCGATCACTTGCATGACGGCCGCCGCACTTTCCCGCGCGCTGTCGCGCAGCAGGCTGTGGTGCATTTCGGTGAAGCGCTGCGCCAGGCGCAGGCGGCCCGGAGCGTCGCTCAATTGCTCCCAGACGGCGTCGGCCAGGGCCTGCGGGCTGGCGGCGTTCTGCAGCAGTTCGGGCACCAGGAATTCGCGCGCCAGGATGTTCGGCAGGCCGATCCACGGCTGGTATCCCATGTGGCGCATGATCTCCCAGGAGGCGCGCATCATCTTGTAGGCGATGACCATCGGCTTCTTGAACAGGGCCACCTCCAGCGAGGCCGTGCCGGAGGCCACCAGCACCGCGTCGGCGGCGGCGATGGCGGTGTGCGAGGCGCCGTCGGTGAGCAGGATTTCGACGTCCTGCAGGCCGGCCTGGGCCACCAGCTCGAGGAAGTACTGGCGCTGCTTCTCGCCCGCCATGGGCGCGACGAAGCGCAGCGAATGGTCGCGCTGGCGCAGCAGTTTGCAGGCGCCGACGAAGGCGGCCACATTGTATTTCAGCTCGCCCATGCGGCTGCCCGGCATCAGGGTGACGACGTTGGCGTCCTCGGGCAGGCCGAGGGCGCGCCGCGCCGCCGCCTCGTCCGGCTGCAGCGGGATCATCTCCGCCAGCGGGTGGCCGACGTAGGTGACGGGCACGCCGGCGCTGCGGTAGATCTCCTCCTCGAAGGGGAAGATGACCAGCATGTGCGAGACGGCCTGGATGATCTTCTTGATGCGCCCGCCGCGCCAGGCCCAGATCTGCGGCCCGATGTAGTGCACGGTCGGAATGCCGGCCGCCTTCAACTGCATCTCCAGGCCCAGGTTGAAGCCCGGGTAGTCGGCGCCGATGAAGACCGCCGGCCGCTCGGCCAGCAACTGGTCGCGCAGGCTGTTCTGGATGCGCTTGATGTCGCGGTAGCGGGGGATGATCTCGAACAGGCCGCGCACCGTCAGGCGCTCCAGCGGCCAGTCCGAGACGAAGCCGTGCTGCGCCATGTTGGGGCCGCCGATGCCGTGCAGGCGCGCCCGCGGCAGGTGCTCGCGCAGGCCGCCCAGCAGGCGCGCCGCCAGCAGGTCGCCGGAGACCTCGCCGGCGACCACCGCCACCGACAGCTCAGCGGACGATGCCACGGGTCGCGCCGTTGAGGAAGTCGCGCATGGCGCCGATTTGCGCGGCCGCCTCGGGATTGCCCATCCCTTCCTCGAAGAGGGCCGCCTTGGCCTCCTCCAGGGTCAGGTTGGAGCGGTAGATCAGCTTGTAGGCGGCGCGGATGCCGTCGATCTGCGGACGCGTGAAGCCGCGCCGCTTCAGGCCTTCGATGTTGATGCCGCGCGCCGCCGCCGGATTGCCGGAGGTGAGCACGTAGGGCGGCACGTCCTGGGTCAGGCTGGTGCTCATGCCGACGAAGGCGTGGTCGCCGATCTTGCAGAACTGGTGCACGTTGGCGAAGCCGGACAGGATCACCCAGTCGCCGATGTGGACGTGGCCGGCCAGTTGCGCGTTGTTCGAGAAGATCGTATTGCTGCCGACCTGGCAGTCGTGCGCCAGGTGGACGTAGGCCGAGATCCAGTTGTCGTCGCCCAGCCGCGTCACGCCGGCGTCCTGCGCCGTGCCGGTGTTGAAGGTGCAGAATTCGCGGATGGTGTTGCGGTCGCCGATCTCCAGGCGGGTCGGCTCGCCGGCCCACTTCTTGTCCTGCGGCGCGGCGCCGATCGAGGAGAACTGGAAGAAGGTGTTGTCGCTGCCGATGCTGGTGTGGCCCTCGATGACGACGTGCGGGCCGACCTTGGTGCCGGCGCCGATGCGCACGTGCGCGCCGATGACGGAGTACGGGCCGATCTCGACGGAGCTGTCGAGTTCGGCCTTCGGATCGACCACGGCGGTGGAATGGATCGCTGTCATCTTACTTCCCCGCTGGCTGGCTCGCGTCGGTGGCGCTGCGGATGGTGCACATCAGGTCCGCTTCCACCGCGACTTTGCCGTCGACGCTGCCGACCGCCTTGTACTTCCAGATGCCGCGCGAGACGCGCACGATCTCGACGTCCATGCGCAGCTGGTCGCCCGGCTCGACGGGACGCTTGAAGCGGGCGTTGTCGATGCCGACGAAGTACACCACCGAATTCTCGTCCGGCTTGATCTCCATGGTCAGGAAGGACAGGATGGCGGCGGTCTGCGCCATCGCCTCGATCATCAAGACGCCCGGCATGACCGGCTTGTGCGGGAAATGGCCGTTGAAGAACTCCTCGTTGGCGGTGACGTTCTTGATGGCCGAGATGGACTTGCCGATCTCCCAGTCCAGCACGCGGTCGACCAGCAGCATCGGATAGCGGTGCGGCAGGTACTGCTTGATCTGCTGGATGTCGAGGGTTTTCTTGGTTTCGGTGGTGGTCATTTTGGCTCTTCTTGTGTGAGTGTTTTGAGGGTTTTTTCGAGCGCGCGGATCTTCTCGCGCAGGCCCGACAGATTGCGCACGATGGCGGCCGATTTTTCCCAGTCGGCGTTCTTGGCCAGCGGGTAGAAACCGGTGTACTGGCCCGGTTCGAGGATGGAGCGCGAGACCATGCTGGCCGAAGAGACGTGCACCCGGTCGACGATGGTCAGGTGGCCCAGCACCATGGCGGCGCCGCCGAAGGTGCAGTACTTGCCGATGACGGCGCTGCCGGCCACGCCGACGCAGCCGGCCATGGCCGTGTGCGCGCCGATGCGGCAGTTGTGGCCGATCTGGATCTGGTTGTCGAGCTTGACGCCGTCCTCGATGACGGTGTCGGCCAGCGCGCCGCGGTCGATGGTGGTGTTGGCGCCGATGTCGACGTCGTCGCCTATCATCACGCGGCCGGTCTGCGGGATCTTGATGTAGACGCCGCCCTCGTTGGCGAAGCCGAAGCCGTCGGTGCCGATGACGGCGCCGGAATGGATGATGCCGCGCGCGCCGATCTGGCAGCGGGCGTGGAAGGTGACGTTGGCGAACAGGTGCGTGGCGGCGCCGATCACGGCCCCGCGGCCGATCACGCAGCCGGCGTCGATGACGGCGCCCTCGCCGATGACGGCGCCCTCGCCCACCGTCACGTGCGGGCCGATGTGGGCGCTGGCGGCGACGACGGCGCCGGCGCCGATCACGGCGCTGGCGTGCACGCCGGGGGCCGGGACGATTTCATCCAGCGCGGCGAAGAACTGCGCGGCGCGGGCGAAATAGGCGTAGGGGTTGGGAGTGACGATGCGCGCGCCGGCGTATTCCGGGCCGAGCAAGGCGGCGTCGGCGGCCGACAGGATCAGCGCCGCGGCGCCGCTCTGCGCGGCCTGGGCGCGCAATTTGCTGTTGCTCAGGAAGCTGATGTGCGCGGCGCCGGCCTCGCTCAGCGGCGCGATGCCGCTCACCGGCAGGTTCGGGTCGCCCAGCAGTTGCCCGCCGAAGCGTTCGACCAATTCTCCCAGTCGAGTGCCCATCATAGTGTATCCAATCTCGATTAATGCTTGTTCAACCGCCGCGGCGCACTCTGGCACGCCGCGCCGGCCCACTGCCTTGCGTATTATTTGTCCAGCGCCTTGAGCACCCGGTCGGTGATGTCGATGCGCGGATTGAACCACAGCGCGTCCTGCAGCACCACGTCGTAGCCTTCCACGCGGGCCATCTGCTGGACGATGCTGTTGGCCTTCTCGGCGATGGCGGCGCGCTCCTCGTTGGTGCGCTGCGTCAAGTCCTCGCGGAACTCGCGCTGGCGGCGCTGCAATTCCTTCTCCAGCTCGAAGTACTCGCGCTGGCGCTTGCCCCGTTCGCCCTCGTTGAGGCCGGCCAGTTCCTTCTCCAGCTTTTCGCTGGCGGCCTTGAAGCGGCCGGCCAATTCCTGCACCGCCTTTTCGCGCGACTTGAATTCCTCGGCCAGCTTCTCGCCGGCCAGCTTGGCCAGCTTCGATTCGTTATAGATGCGCTCGGAGCTGACCCAGGCGATTTTCGACTCCTGGGCCTGGGCCTGCACCGGCGCCATCGAACACCAGCACATGGCAAGCGCGGCGAAATACTTGGGCAGGGTAGCGGATGCGGTCTTCAACTTAGTTCTCCATGGTCAAAATAGTAAACACTGGCGCGCGGCGTCAGAAGCCGGTGCCCATCTGGAACTGGAAGCGTTCCAGGCGGTCGCCCGGCTTGGCGTTCAGCGGCTTGCCGTAGCTCAGCTTGAGCGGGCCGACCGGCGAAATCCAGCTGATCCCCAGACCAGCAGAATAGCGCAATTCGGACACGCGCATCTTCTGCCCTTCCTGGTAGACCTGGCCGCCGTCGAGGAAACCGAACCAGCGCAGGCTGCGGTCGTTGCCGGCGCCCGGGAAGGGCAGTTGCAATTCCATGTTGCCGATGATGCGCGCCGCGCCGCCCAGGGCGTCGTTGGTGCTCGGATCGGCGGCGCCCAGCGAGGAACTCTGGTAGCCGCGCACCGAACCGATGCCGCCGCCGTAGAAGTTCTTGAAGACCGGATAACTGCTGCTGCCGATGCCGTGGCCGTAGTCGAGCTCGCCGCGCAGGGCCAGCGTGACGTTGCGGAACAGCGGACGGTAGTACTGCTGCTCATAGATGGCGCGGTAGAATTTCTGGTTGCCGATCAGGTCCAGCTCCAGGTTGGCGCGCTGGTAGCGGCCGATCGACGGCGTCAGGGCGCTGTCGCGGTTGTCGCGCTGCCAGGCGGCCGTGAACGGAATGGCGTTGGTGGTGGCCGAACCGATGCCGTCGGCCGGGCCGCCGTTGTCGCGCACGTAGTTGCGGAAGCGCAGCGGGCTGGTGCTGTCGGTTTCGATCTTGGTGCGCTCCACGCCGACGCCGAAGAAGACCGTGTCGATCTCAGAGAAGGGCACGCCGAAACTGACCTTGCCGCCCTCCTGCTTGACCTTGTAGCTGCCGATGTTGAGCGCCGGCGGATTGGTGGTGCGCAGGTAGATCTCGAAGCTGCGCGAGACGCCGTCGTCGGTGAAGTAGGGATTGGTCTGCGAGAAGGCGATGGTGCGGCTGAACTTGCTGGTGTTGAGCTCCAGGCCGACCGTGTTGCCGCTGCCGGCGAAGTTGGCCTGCGAGATCGACGCCGACAGGGTGAACTTCTCGGACTGCGAGAAGGCGCCGCCGATGAGGAAGTTGCCGGTCGGTTTTTCGACCACGGTCAGGTTGACGTCGACCTGGTCGCTGGTGCCCTGCGCCTCCGGCGTGTCGATGGTGACTTCCTTGAAGTAGCCGAGGCGGTCGACGCGGTCGCGCGAGAGCTTGATCTTGTTGCTGTCGTACCAGGACGATTCGAACTGGCGGAATTCGCGCCGGATCACCTCGTCGCGGGTGGTGGTGTTGCCGGCGATGTTCATGCGCCGCACGTAGACGCGCTTGCCCGGGTCGATCATGAAGGTGAACGAGACTTCGCGCTTGTCGCGGTCGATGTCCGGATTGGCGTTGACGTTGGCGAAGGCGTAGCCGAAGGTGCCGAGGCGGTCGGAGATGCGCTTGTTGCTGGCGGTGAGCAGCTCGCCCGAATACACGGCGCCCTTCTTCATCAGCAGCAGCGATTTCAATTCGTCCTCGCGGCCGAACATCTCGCCCTCGAACTTGCTCTCGCCGACGGTGTACTTCTCGCCCTCGGTGAGGTTGATGGTGATGTAGATGTCCTTCTTGTCGGGCGTGATCGAGACCTGGGTCGAATCGACCTGCATCTCGATGTAGCCGCGGTTCAGATAGTAGGACTTGAGCGACTCGATGTCGCCGGTCAGCTTGGTCTTGGAGTACTGATCGGCCTTGGTGTACCAGCTGAACCAGCCGCCGGTGTTCAGGGCCAGTTGCTCGCGCAGTTCCTTGTCGCTGAAGGCCTTGTTGCCGACGATGCTGATCTGCTTGATGCGCGCCACCTCGCCCTCGTCGACGGCGAAGGTGACGTTGACGCGGTTGCGCTCGATCGGCGTGACGGTGGTGGTGATCTTCACGCCGTACAGGCCGTGCGAGAGGTACTGGCGCTTCAATTCCTGCTCGGCGCGGTCGACCGAAGCCTTGTCGAAGATCTTCGCCTCGCCGACGCCGATTTCCTTGAGCGCCTTGACCAGGATGTCCTTCTCGAACTCCTTGGCGCCGGTGAAGTCGACGGCGGCGATGGCCGGCCGCTCTTCGACCAGCACCACCAGCACATCGCCGTCCGCTTCCAGGCGCACGTCCTTGAAGAAGCCGGTGGCGTACAGCGCCTTGATGGCGGCGACGCTTTTCTCGTCGTTGAAGGTTTCGCCGACGCGCACCGGCAGATAGCTGAACACGGTGCCCGCCTCGGTGCGCTGGATGCCCTCGACGCGGATGTCCTTGACGGTGAATGGCGCCACGGCCAGGGCCTGGCCGGAGCAGAAGGCCAGCACGGCGGCGCCGATCAGGCTGAGACGAAGGGAAGGCAGGGCAAAACGATCAGAGTGAAATTTCATTGGCTAATTCAATGGATAAAACATTGGACAACATGCACAAAACGAATGCCTGCACGAACGGCGGCCGCGCTCAATGGAGCAGCCGCGCCACGTCGTTGAAGACGGCCAGCGCCATCAATGTCAGCAACAAGCCCACGCCCAGGCGCCGGGCAATCTCGCCAAAGCGCTCCGGGACCGGGCGTCCGGTCAAAACTTCCAGCGAATAATACAGCAAAAGCCCTCCATCCAGCACTGGAATGGGTAGCAAATTCATCACGCCCAGACTGACGCTGATGAAGGCGATGAAGCTCAGATAACTGACCGCGCCGATGCGCGCGGTCTGCCCGGCGTAGTCGGCGATGGTGATCGGCCCCGTCACGTTTTTCCACGAAGCCTGGCCGGTGATCATCTTGCCCATCATTTTCAGGGTCAGCGCGCTGGTCTCCCAGACCTTGGCGACGGCCTTGCCGGTGGCCGCCAAAGGCGCGGCGGCGACAACGATCATATCCGGCTGCTGCGCCACCTCCGCCTTGATCTTACCAACTGTTACAGCTGCCGCCGTCTCGGCCTCGGGCGTCACGGCCAGGCTCAGGTCGGCGCCGGCGCGGCGCACGCCCACCTGTAGCGCGCGTCCCGGCGCGGCGCGCACGGCCGCGACGAAGGCGGCGCCGTCCTCGACCGGCCTGGCGTCGACGCTGAGTATCAGGTCGCCGCTGCGCAGGCCGGCCCGTTCGGCGGCGCCGCCGGCCAGCACCTGGCCGAGCACCGGCGCCGGGCGCGCCAGCGTGATGCCGGCCTTGCCCAGCACGTCGCCCTCGAGGTCCAGGCTGGCCAGCGCGGCCGCCGGCAGCGTCGCGCTCAGGTGGCCGCTGCCGGGGCGCTCCACTTGCAGGCGCGCGCCCTCCTTGTCGATGGCGGCCTGGATCAACTGCCAGCGCAGCTCCGACCAGACGGCCACCGGATGGCCGTTCACGGCGCTCACCATGTCGCCCTTTTGCAGGCCGGCGACGGCCGCCGGCGTGCCCGCCGGGACGGCGCCGACGCGGCTGGACGGCTCGGCGATGCCGTGCATGTACAGGCCGGCGAACAGGGCGATGGCGAGGATGAAGTTGGCGGCCGGGCCGGCGGCGACGATGGCGATGCGGCGCCAGACGCTCTGCCGCGTGAACTCCCGCTTCAGATCCGCCGGCGCCAGCGCGCCCAGCTCCTGCTCGCGGGCGTCCAGCATCTTCACGTAGCCGCCCAGCGGCAGCGCCGAGACGGCCCATTCGGTCTGGTCCGGGCCGAAGCGGCGCGACCAGACGACCTTGCCCATGCCGACCGAAAAGCGCAGCACCTTCACGCCGCACAGGCGCGCCACCCAGTAGTGGCCCAGTTCGTGGAAGACGATCAGGGAACCGAGCGCGACGACGAAGGCCAGCAGCGTATACAGGAAGCTCATCGCGCCGGTCCGGCGCCGATGTAGGCTTCGGCGGCGCCGCGCGCCAGGGCGTCCTGCTCCATCACGGCGGCGATGCTGTCGGCGGCGCCGTGCGCCACCGTGTCGATGACGTGGCGCACCACCCGGTCGATCTGGCGGAAACCGATGCGCAGGTCGAGGAAGGCTTGCACGGCCACCTCGTTGGCCGCGTTCAGCAGGGCCGGCGCGGTGCCGCCGGCGCGCAGGGCGTCGAAGGCCAGCGCCAGGCAGGGGAAGCGGGCGAAATCGGGGCGCTCGAATTGCAGCGTGGCGATCCGCGCCAGGTCGAGCGGCGCGACGCCCGAGGCGATGCGCTCCGGGTAGGCCAGCGCGTGGGCGATCGGCGTGCGCATGTCGGGATTGCCCAATTGCGCCAGCACCGAACCGTCGACATAGGAGACCATCGAGTGGATCACGCTCTGCGGGTGGATCAGCACCTCGATCTGCTCGGCCGGGGCGCCGAACAACCAGTGCGCCTCGATCACCTCCAGGCCCTTGTTCATCATGGTGGCCGAATCGACCGAGATCTTGCGCCCCATGACCCAGTTCGGGTGCTTGCAGGCCTGCTCCGGCGTGACGCTGTCGAGCGTCTCGACGGCGCGCGTCAGGAAGGGGCCGCCGGAGGCGGTGAGGACGATTTTGGCGACGCCGGCGGCGCCGGGCGTGCGGCCGTAACCCCGCGGCAGGCACTGGAAGATCGCGTTGTGCTCGCTGTCTATGGGCAGCAGCACGGCGCCGTTCTGGGCCGCCGCGTCGATGAACAACTGGCCCGACATGACCAGCGCCTCCTTGTTCGCCAGCAGCACCTTCTTGCCGGCGCGCGCCGCCGCCAGCGCCGGCGCCAGGCCGGCCGCGCCGACGATGGCGGCCATCACGGCGTGCACCGCCGGATCGCTGGCGATGGCGCACAGGGCGGCCTCGCCGTAATCGACCTCGGTGCGCAGGCCCTTGGCGCGCAGCAGCGCGCTCAGTTGCTGGGCGGCGGCGGCGCTGCCGACCACGGCGCGCACGGGACGGAAGCGCTCGCACTGGGCGGCCAGCTCCTCGACCTTGCTGTGGGCGCTCAGGGCGAAGACGGCATAGCGCTCGGGATGACGCGCGAGCACGTCCAGCGTGGACACGCCGATCGAACCGGTGGCGCCAAGGATGGTGATGCTTTGCATAGGGTAGTCCTTCAGAGCCAGACGCCGATCAGCGCGGCCAGCGGCAACACGGGAATCAGGGCGTCGATGCGGTCGAGCACGCCGCCGTGGCCGGGCAGCAGATTGCTGCTGTCCTTGATGCCGGCGCGGCGCTTGAGCATGGATTCGAACAGGTCGCCGACGACGCTGGCGGCGACCACGAGGAGCAGGATGGCCAGGGCGGCGCCCCAGCCGAGCACGGCGTGCAGGCGCACCGCGAAGGTGTCGGCCAGCGCCGGCGCGGCGGGCGCCAGCAGCACGCTCAGCGAGGCCAGCGCCAGCACGGCGAGGCCGCCGCCGATGGCGCCCTCCCAGGACTTGCCGGGAGAAATTGAGGGCGCCAGCTTGCGCTTGCCGAAGGCCTTGCCGGAGAAGTAGGCGCCGATGTCGGCGATCCACACCAGGGCCATCACCGACAGCAGGTAGGACGGCGAATGGCGGAACAGTTCGACGATGGCGGCGAAGCAGCCGACGATGGCGACCGCGTAGACCATGCCGAGCAGGCCGTTGCCGCGGCCGTCCAGCGGCGGCAGGCCCAGCTTCAGGGCCGGCACGAAGCGCAGCAGCCAGATCACCGAACACAGGGCGAACCAGAAGCTCGGGTGGGCCCGCTCGCCGCCGCCGGCCAGGAAGGTGTAGGCGAAGACGGCCGTCCAGGCCAGGCCCATCAGCACGCCGTGGCGGTTCTTGAACAGGCGGCAGCTCTCCCAGATGGCGGCGCCGAAGAAGAGCGCGACGATCACCGCGAAGGCGGGGAAATAACCGAAATACAGAACCGGCAGCAAGACCGCCAGCAGGATCAGGGCGGTGAGAATCCGAGTTTTCAGCATTAGTTTTTCTTTTCCGCCAATTGGGCGCCGGTGCGGCCGAAACGCCGCTCGCGCTGCTGGTAGGAGGCGATGGCCTCGTCCAGGCTGGCGCCGCCGAAGTCGGGCCAGTAGGCGTCGGTGAAGTACAGCTCGGCGTAGGCGAGTTGCCAGAGCAGGAAGTTGGAGATGCGCTCTTCGCCGCCGGTGCGGATGAACAGGTCGGGCTCGGGCGCGTAGGCCATGGCCAGGTGCGGCGCCAGTTGCTCTTCCGTGAAATCGGCCGGGCCGCCCTGCTGGGCGACCATCTTGTTGACCGCCTGCATGATGTCCCAGCGCCCGCCGTAGTTGGCGCAGATGGTCACCGTCAGGCGCGTGTTGTCGGCCGTCTTGCGCTCGGCGCTGGCGATCATGGCCTGCAGCTTGTCGTTGAAGCGCGACAGGTCGCCGACCACCTTCAGGCGAATGCCGTTCAGGTGCATGCGGGCGACTTCGCGCTCCAGCGCCGTCATGAACAGACGCATCAGAAGCGTGACTTCCTCGGCCGGACGGCGCCAGTTTTCCGAACTGAAGGCAAACAGGGTCAGGTATTCGATGCCGCGCTCGGCGCAGGCTTCGACCATGT
>JANXSQ010000165.1 GCA_025356595.1 Janthinobacterium sp.
CGCGTGCACCGCCCCGCCGTGGCGGCCCGCCTGCTGGCGCTGGCGCCGCGGGCCGAGCGGCGCGGCGCCGCCTTCCCGCAACGCCAGGCCGCGCAGCGCGCCCGCCTGCGCCTGCCGTCCTTCCCGACGACGACCATCGGCTCCTTCCCGCAGACGGCGGCGATCCGCGCCGCCCGCGCCGCCTTCAAGCGCGGCGAACTGGCGCCGGCCGACTACGCGCACAGCATGCGCGCCGAAATCGCCGACGTCGTGCGGCGCCAGGAGGCGCTGGGCCTGGACGTGCTGGTGCACGGCGAGGCCGAGCGCAACGACATGGTCGAGTATTTCGGCGAGCAACTCGACGGCTTCGCCTTCACCGCCCACGGCTGGGTGCAATCCTACGGTTCGCGCTGCGTCAAGCCGCCCCTCATCTACGGCGACGTGGCGCGGCCGCGGCCGATGACGGTGGACTGGACCGTGCACGCGCAAAGCCTGACGGCGAAACCGATGTGGCATGCTGACCGGGCCGGTGACGCTGCTCCAGTGGTCCTTCGTGCGCGACGACCAGGCGCGCGCGCGCACGGCGCTGCAGCTGGCCCTGGCCGTGCGCGACGAGGTCGGCGACTTGGAGGCGGCCGGCATCGCCATCATCCAGATCGACGAGCCGGCCATCCGCGAAGGCTTGCCGCTGCGCCGCAGCCAGTGGGACGCCTATCTGGACTGGGCCACGCGGGCCTTCCGCGTCAGCGCCGGCGCGGCCGCCGACGCGACGCAGATCCACACGCATATGTGCTACGCCGAGTTCAACGACATCCTGCCGCAGATCGCCGCCATGGACGCCGACGTGATCACCATCGAAACGAGCCGCTCCGACATGGAGTTGCTGCGCGGCTTCGGCCAGTTCGCCTACCCGAACCAGATCGGCCCCGGCGTCTACGACATCCACTCGCCGCGCGTGCCCGGCGTGGCCGACATGCTGCGCCTGCTGCGCAAGGCCAGCGCCGTGATTCCGCCCGCCCAGCTGTGGGTGAACCCGGATTGCGGCCTGAAAACGCGCGCCTGGGCCGAAACGGAAACGGCGCTGGCGAACATGGTTGATGCCGCGCGGCAAATGCGCGCCCTGTAAGCGCTCACTAACTTCATCCGCCGCAGCAAGGGCGGCGCGCCGCTGATCCGGCGCGCCGCCCTTGTTTTTTATGCATGCGCGCGCGATCCCGCGTCGCGGCGCCCTTTTTGCGAATTTTTTCAAGTAAAATGCAGGCAATTCGTCCCGCGCGACACTGCGCCGGACGCGGCCTTTGAAACACCGCCTGTCGCGGGCCCTCTTTTATAATCGTCTATGTCCAAAAGCCCGGCCCCGAAAGCCATTGAAATCAAGATTTCCACCATTGTCGCCGTTTCCGCCATCCTGTACACGGCCGACGCGCGCGCTTTGGACGCGGCCCTGCGGGAAATGACCGGCGGCGTGGCCGACTTCTTCGAGGGCGATCCGGCCGTCATCGACATCGCCGCGCTGGGCCCGGACGAGGCCGCCATCGACTGGCCCGGCCTGATCGCCCTGCTCAAGCAATACCGCCTGAACCCGGTCGCCGTGCGCAACGCGCCGGCCGCCATGGAAGCGGACATCGCCGCGCACGGCCTGAGCCTGGACAGCGGCAGCACGGCGCGCGCCGAGGCGCCCGCGCCGCCCGCGCCTGTGCCCGCGCCGGCACCGGCCGCGGCCGCCGCGCCGCTCGCCGCCATGATCATCGACACGCCGGTGCGCGCCGGCCAGCGCATCTACGCCCGCGGCAGCGACCTGATCATCACCGCCGTCGTCAACAACGGCGCCGAAATCATCGCCGACGGCAGCATCCACGTCTACGCGGCGCTGCACGGACGCGCGCTGGCCGGCGCCTCCGGCAACGCCGGCGCGCGCATCTTCGCGCTCTCGATGGCGCCCGAACTGGTCTCCATTGCCGGCGTGTACCGCACGTTCGAGGACGGCTTTCCGCCCGAGCTCGCACGCC
The DNA here is from genome assembly GCA_025356595.1 of Janthinobacterium sp. Classification (GTDB taxonomy): domain Bacteria; phylum Pseudomonadota; class Gammaproteobacteria; order Burkholderiales; family Burkholderiaceae_D; genus Janthinobacterium. The sequence goes on from JANXSQ010000165.1 coordinate 1,989, forward strand.
AGCCCACCCAAATTAGCCTGGTCGGCGAGCGAATCGATATACTATCGATCAGCCCGGCGAACCGCTCCTGAGCTCGATATCTAAAAAGGATTTTTTGTGGCAAGAATTATTGTTGTGACGTCCGGCAAGGGCGGAGTGGGGAAAACGACCTCAAGCGCCAGTTTCGCGACTGGACTGGCCCTGCGCGGGCACAAGACCGCCGTGCTCGACTTCGACGTCGGCCTGCGCAATCTTGATCTGATTATGGGCTGCGAACGGCGCGTCGTATACGATTTGATCAATGTTATCAACGGCGAAGCGACGCTGAACCAGGCCCTGATCAAGGACAAGCACTGCGACAACCTGTTCATCCTGCCGGCCTCGCAGACGCGCGACAAGGACGCCCTGTCCGAAGAGGGCGTCGAGCGCGTCTTGAACGAGCTCATCAACATGGGTTTCGAATTCATCATCTGCGATTCGCCGGCCGGCATCGAGCACGGCGCGCTGATGGCCTTGACCTTCGCCGACGAAGCGATCATCGTAACGAATCCGGAAGTGTCCTCGGTGCGCGACTCCGACCGCATCCTCGGCATCATCCAGGCCAAGTCGCGCCGCGCGCAAACGGGCGGCGAACCGGTCAAGGAACACTTGCTGATCACGCGCTATTCGCCGAAACGGGTCGAGGCGGACGAAATGCTGTCCTACCAGGACGTGCAGGAAATTCTGCGCATCCCCCTCGTCGGCATCATTCCGGAATCGGAATCGGTGCTGGCCGCCTCCAACCAGGGCAACCCGGCGATTCATTTCAAGGGCACCGATGTGGCCGAAGCTTATGAAGACGTGGTGTCGCGCTTCCTCGGTCAAGAACTCGAGCTGCGCTTCACCAACTATGAAAAGCCTGGTCTGCTGCAGCGCATCTTTGGGGTAAAGTAATATGGCCTTGCTTTCATTTCTCTTTCCCTCCAAGCCCAAAACGGCCACGGCGGCCAAGGAGCGCCTGCAGATCATCATCGCGCGCGAGCGCAGCGGACGCGGCGGGCCGGACTTCCTGCCGGCCCTGCACAAAGAGCTCATCGAAGTCATCTCCAAGTACACCAAGGTGAACGCGGAGGACATCACGATCTCGCTGGACCGCCAGGGCAACCTGGAAGTGCTCGACGTCAACGTGGTGCTGCCGGACGCCTGAGGCGCCGGCGGCCGCGCCTCAGCGCGGCCGCACGGCGAGCAATTCGCGCGCCACCAGGGCGCAGGCCTCGACGTGCTGGTAGCCGATCTGCCGGAACACGGTGAAACCGATGGCGGCCGAGACGATTTGGCCGGCCAGCGGCACCAGCCGCGCGGCGTTCTTGGCCAGCAGCTTGACGCCGCTGCGCTTAAGCAGCAGCAAGATCAATTCCCGCGTCACCAGCTTCCCCACCAGCACGCCGCCGATGCCGATGGCCGCCTCATAGGCGATCAGCTTGTGCTTCGGCTGCAGGCGCTCGATCTGCTGCGGCGTCAGGCCGAAGGCCACATTGATATCGTTGATCAGCAGGGTGAACAGGCCGACGTCGGACAGCAGGTCGACGCCGGGGATCGGCACGGCCGATACGCCGGCCGAGAGCACGGCGCGGCGCCGCACCAGGCGCCGGCAATGTTCGCGCAGGCGCTCGATGTCCTGCGCGCTGTCGGGCATCAGGGTCCAGTCGGTACTCGTGTCCATCACGCTCCTTCGCGCTCGGCGGGATCCGGCCGCGACAGGCGGCGGCGTCCCGCGCCCCCAGTGTAGCGCGAAAGCGCGCCCGCCCGCGTCCGCCATCCGCCAGCCCGGGACGGGCCGATATTCCCCGGGCGGCTTGTAAATCTCTGTTATATTTCATGGTGACCATTCCTTAATTTTCCGATAATCAGCATCCGCACTGGCGATCGGCCACACTTTCGACATCATGAGAATAGTCGTACTCGACAGCGACAAGGGCCAGACCGAGCTGATGTGCCAGGTACTGGCGGCGGCCGGCCACGCCTGCCAGAGCTTCCACAGCGGCAAGGAGATGCTCGGGCATCTGCGTAAGGACAGCTACGACATGCTGATCCTCGACTGGCAGGTGGCCGACATGGCCGGCGCCGACGTGCTGCGGCGCGCCCGCGAAAAGCTGGCGCCCAAGGCGCCGATCATGTTCATCAGCCACATGGCCGGCGAGGACGACATCGTCGCCGGGCTGGCCGCCGGCGCCGACGACTACCTGCTCAAGCCGCTGCGGCGCAACGAGCTGGTGCTGCGCGCGCAGGCGCTGCTGCGGCGCGCCTATCCGACGCAAAACAGCAGCGAGCAAATCCAGTTCGGCCCCTATGTGTTCGAGACCCGCCCCGGGCGCCTGCTGATGGACGGCGCCGCGCTGGAGGTGACGCACAAGGAATTCCTGCTCGCGCTGCTACTTTTCCGCAACATCGGCCGGCCCCTGTCGCGCGCCTACATCCACGAAGCCGTGTGGCTGCGCGAGACGGCCCTGCCCTCGCGCACCATGGACACCCACGTCTCGCGGGTGCGCAACAAGCTGCACCTGAAACCGGAAAACGGCTACCGCCTGGCGCCCGTCTACAGCTACGGCTACCGGCTGGAGAAGCTCGGCGCGCAGGCCTGAGGCGGCGCGGAAGAAGCGCCGGCGCGACGCCGGCGCTGCATTTTCAGGCGGCGGCCGCATAAAAAATGAGCAACGATCTGCATGGGAAATGGCCGCATCGCCTTCGGTCGCGGACGACTATCGGGAACGCCTGCGTGGAGGATTTGACTCGCGGCTTTCGCCCCAAAGCAGACGTTCACTAGCGGCGGAAAAGGATGCTCAATGAGCCTCAACCGCAGCGGGCCGCGTCGATCGTAGCGATATCGATTTTTCCCATTTGCATCATCGCATCGAAAGCGCGCTTGGCGGCCGCGCGATCAGGGTCGGCGATCGCTGCGCTGAGGGCGCGAGGCGTGATCTGCCATGACAGGCCCCACTTGTCCTTGCACCAGCCGCAGGCGCTTTCCTGGCCGCCGTTTCTGACAATTGCATTCCACAAACGGTCGGTTTCGGCCTGGTCGTCGGTCGCAACCTGGAAGGAGAATGCCTCGTTGTGCTTGAACGCCGCGCCAACGTTTAGGCCGATACAAGGGATGCCAATCACGCTGAACTCGACCATCAAGACGTCGCCCTGCTTGCCAGCGGGATAGTCGCCGGGTGCGCGATGCACCCTTCCCACCTCGCTGTCCGGAAACGTCTCGGCGTAGAACTGCGCGGCTTCTACCGCGGTGCCGTTGAAGCAAAGGCAAATCGTGTTCTTGCTGACCATTTTAGTTCTCCGATGGACGACAAATACATAGCATAAACCATGAAGAATGCCCGATTTCTTGGGTACGTGGCGCTCCTTAGAGCGTGTTCACGATCTTCTGAGCAGCATCGCCAGGTAGGCCAGGTGGATGAACTGCAAGCTGGTGTTGAGCCATCGCTCGCAGTTCTTCCACAGTCGCCTGTTTTTCTCCAGCCAGGCGAAGCTACGCTCGACTA
>JANXSQ010000169.1 GCA_025356595.1 Janthinobacterium sp.
TGGCAAGGTTGCGCTCTACCAACTGAGCTACTCCCGCTTAGGAGGGACTGATTTACTACGGTACTGCGCCATCCAGCTTGCACTGGAGCGGGAGAAGAGGCTCGAACTCTCGACCTCAACCTTGGCAAGGTTGCGCTCTACCAACTGAGCTACTCCCGCGTTAGGAACAAGATTCTAACAGAAACTTTACTAGCTTTCTAGTGCTACTTTGCGCCGCCGACGACTCCCCAAAATACTGGAGCGGGAGAAGAGGCTCGAACTCTCGACCTCAACCTTGGCAAGGTTGCGCTCTACCAACTGAGCTACTCCCGCGTCATCAACAACAGGCCAGCATTATAGATCATCCGGAGCGACTGTCAACGACCAAAACTGTATAAATTAAAAACTTTGATGCCGGCGGCGCCCCGCCCTACCCTGTCCGGCGTCGCGGCGGCCGGAATTCACTCCAGGCTGCCGGCCTTTTCCTTGATCAGAGGCCAGGCCAGACGCAGGTAGTAGAACATCGACCAGACCGTCAATACGCTGGCGATCCACAGCAGGCGCTCGCCCCAGACGTGGGTGTCGATGGCGGCGATGAAGACGTCGTGGAACAAGAGCAGCGGGATGGCGGTCATCTGCGCGGCCGTCTTGATCTTGCCGATCGAGCTGACCGCCACCGATTTCGAGGCGCCGATCTGCGCCATCCATTCGCGCAGCGCCGAGATGGCGATTTCGCGGCCGATGATGATGAAGGCGAGGACGGCGTTGACGCGGTCCAGCTGCACCAGCACCAGCAGGGCGCCGGCCACCATCAGCTTGTCGGCCACCGGATCGAGGAAGGCGCCGAAGGCCGAAGTCTGGTTCCAGCGCCGCGCCAGGAAGCCGTCGAACCAGTCGGTCACGGCGGCGACGATGAAGACCAGGGTGGCGACCAGGTTCTGGTCCGCGCTGGGCAGCCAGGCCGGCGGCAGGTAGAACACGCCAACGACCAGGGGAATCAGCGCCACGCGCAACCAGGTCAGTAGAATCGGGATATTGAAGGGCATAGGGCTTAGGGATAGTGCGGCTGATGGAATGTTGAATGCGCTGCTAGTCTACATGGCCGAGGGGCATTAGCCTAGGGCGCGCACGGATTTAATGAGCGCCGCTTCAGTGCAGTTGCCTGTAGATTTCCTCGGCCAGTTGGTGCGAGATGCCCTCCACCGACATCAGGTCCTCGACGCTGGCGTCGACCACCCCGCGCAGGCCGCCGAAGCGCGCCAGCAGCTTCTGGCGCCGCTTCGCGCCTATGCCCTCGATCTCCTCCAGGCGCGAGGTCTGGCGCGTCTTGGCGCGCTTGGCGCGCATGCCGGTGATGGCGAAGCGGTGCGCCTCGTCGCGGATCTGCGCCACCAGCATCAGCGCCGCCGACTCCTTGCCCAACTCCTGGGCGGCGCGCCCGTCGACGAAGAGCAGCGTCTCCAGGCCGACCTTGCGGCCCTCCCCCTTCGCCACGCCGACGATCAGGCCGATGTCCAGCCCCAGCTCGGCGAAGACCTGGCGCGCCATTTCGATCTGCCCCTTGCCGCCGTCGATCAGCACCACGTCGGGCATCACGCCGTCGCCGTTGGCCACCTTCTCGTAGCGGCGCATCAGCACCTGGCGCATCGCCGCGTAATCGTCGCCGGGCGTGATGTCGTTGATGTTGTAGCGGCGGTACTCGCCGTTCTGCATGGCGTGGTGGTGGAACACCACGCAGGAGGCCTGGGTCGCCTCGCCCTGCGTGTGGCTGATGTCGAAGCATTCCACGCGCAGCGCCTCGATGTCGTCCGTCTCCAGGCCCAGCGCGTCGACCAGGGCGCGCGTGCGCGACTGCTGCGAGCCCTGCTCCGAGAGCAGGCGCGCCAGGGAAATCTCGGCGCCCTTCTGCGCCAGCTCCAGCCAGCGGTGGCGCTGCCCCTGCGGCTGGAAGATCAGGTTGATGCGGTGGCCGCACTGCTCCATCAGGGCCAGCATCAGGGCCGGCTGGTCGAACTCGATGTTCAGGATCAGCGTGCCGGGGATGAATTTTTCCGTGTAGTGCTGCACCAGGAAGGCGATCAGCACCTCGACCTCGATGGGCGACTCGGCGATCGCCGCCGCGTCGCTCAACTGGGTCGGGAAGTAGGCCCGGTCGCCCAGGTGGCGGCCGCCGCGCACCATGGCCAGGTTGACGCAGGCGCGCCCGCCCTGGACCAGGACGGCGATGACGTCGACGTCGGCGTCGCCGCCCGTCTCCATGCTCTGCTGGTGCAGCACGCGCGCCAGCGAGGCGATCTGGTTGCGCACCACCACGGCCTGCTCGAATTTCAGTTCGGCGGCGTAGCCGTGCATCTTCGCCTCCAGGTCGGCCATCACCTCGCTCTGCCGGCCGCGCAGGAACTTGGCGGCGTTCTCGACGTCGATGTGGTAATCCTCGCGGCTGATGGCGCCCACGCAGGGCGCGCTGCAGCGGCCGATCTGGTGCAGCAGGCAGGGCCGCGTGCGGTTGGCGTAGACGCTGTCCTCGCAGGAGCGCAGCATGAACACCTTCTGCAGGATCTGCATCGACTCCTTGACCGCCCAGGCGCTCGGGAAGGGACCGAAATACTGGCTCTTCTTGTCGACGGCGCCGCGGTAATAGACCATGCGCGGCACATCGCCGCCGGTGATCTTCAGGTAGGGATAGGACTTGTCGTCGCGGAACAGGATATTGAAGCGCGGGTGCAGCGTCTTGATCAGGTTGTTTTCCAGGATCAGCGCCTCGGCCTCGCTGTGCGTCACCGTCGTCTCCAGGCGGGCGATGCGCTCGACCATCATGGCGATGCGCGGGCTGGCCAGGTTCTTCTGGAAATAACTCGACACGCGTTTCTTCAGATCGCGCGCCTTGCCGACGTAGAGCACGGCGTCGGCGGCGTCGAAATAGCGGTACACGCCGGGCAGATTGGGCAGCTTGGCGACGGTCGCCAGCACCTGCGCGCGGGCTGCGTCGGGACCGGCTTCGGGAGTCGCTTCAGTCATCGCTCAACTTCTCAACACCGCCGGCCGCCTGTTCGACGATGACGAAGGCGACCGCGTATTCGGCTTCGTCGCTGATGGTCACTTGCGCCGTCAGGCGGTTCGCCCGCATGAATTCCTCCAGCACGCCGCTGCAGACGATCATCGGTTTGCCGCTGGGGGCGTTGAGCATTTGCGCGGCCGGCCAAGTCATCGGCATGCGCAGGCCCAGGCCGATGGCTTTCGAGAACGCTTCCTTGGCGGCGAAGCGGGTGGCCAGGAAGCGCAGGCCGCGCACGGCGTTCTTGGCGCCGCGGGCGCGGTATTTTTCCAGTTCCTGCGGCCCGAGTATTTTCGCGGCGAAGCGCTCGCCGTGGCGCGCCAGCGCCGCTTCGATGCGCGGGATCCGGCAGATGTCGGTGCCTATGCCGTAGATCATCGCGCCCCCAGCCGGGCCGCGACCATGATGGCCTTCATTTCGCGCACGGCGTTTTCCCAGCCGGCGAAGACGGCGTGGGCGACGATGGCGTGGCCGATGTTGAGCTCGGCGATGTCGCCGATGGCGGCGATGGCCTGGACGTTCGCGTAGTGCAGGCCGTGGCCGGCGTTCACTTTCAGGCCGTGTTCGACGCCGCAGCGCACGCCGGCCTTGATGCGTTCCAGTTCGCCCGCCTGGACGGCGCCGGCCGTGTCGGCGTAGCGCCCGGTGTGCAGTTCGATGACGGGCGCGCCGACGGCGGCGGCGGCGCCGATCTGTTCGGCGTCGGCGTCGATGAAGAGGCTGACGCGGATGCCTTCGGCCTGCAGTTGTTGCACGGCGGCCTGCACCTCCTTGAAATAGCGCAGCACGTCGAGGCCGCCCTCGGTGGTCACCTCATGGCGTTTTTCCGGCACCAGGCAGACGTCGGACGGCCTCACGCGGCAGGCGAAGTCGATCATCTCGGCGGTGACAGCCGCCTCCAGGTTCATGCGCGTGATCAGGCGCGGCGCGATGGCCAGCACGTCGGCGTCCTTGATGTGGCGGCGGTCTTCGCGCAGGTGCAGGGTGATGCAGTCGGCGCCGGCCTCCTCGGCCAGCAGCGCCGCGCGCAGCGGGTCGGGATAGGCGGTGCCGCGCGCGTTGCGCAGCGTGGCGACGTGGTCGATGTTGACGCCCAGGTCGATGACCGGGCCGGACGGTTGCAGGAAGCTCATGGGTGGTCTCGGTTTATAACTGCATCAGGTCGATCAGGATTTGCCGCGTGTTCAGCGGCGCGCCGCCCAGGTGGTGGGCCAGCAGGAAGCGCATCAGTTGCTTGCTCTGGCTTTGCGTGGTCGGGTCGCGGTAGTCTTCGCGCTCCATGTCGAGCAGGGTCTTGCCGCTCACGCGCGGCCACGGGTCGGCGTCGCGCGCCAGGCGGGCGCCGCGCTCCGGATCGACCACGTAGACGCCCTCGCCCTCGACCGGCGCGCGCGTGCTGGTGCAGCGCGTCAGGTCGGCCGCCACGCCGGTCTCCTTCAGCAGGGCCAGCTCGAATTTGCGCAGGACGATGGGTGGCGGCTCCAAGTGCGCCAGTTGGTTGAGCGTGGCGACGTAATGGTCGAACAGGGCCGGGTGCGGGTCGTCGCGGGCCAGCAGCTTGACCAACAGTTCGTTGAGGTAGAAGCCGCACAGCAGCGCGGTTTTCTCCAGCGGCAGCATGCCGCCCACCCATTCGGCGCCGGTGAGGATGCGCAGTTCGGATTTGCCGGTCCAGCCGGTCGAGAGCGGCTGGAAGGTTTGCAGCACGCCGCGCAGTTGCGAGTGCGGCCGCTTGGCGCCCTTGGCGACGAGCGCGACGCGGCCGTGCTCGCGCGTGAACAGGTCGACGATCAGGCTGGTTTCTTTGTGGGGATAGCTGTGCAGCACGAAGCCGGGCTGGCCGCTGATGCGGCCGTCGCGCTGCGGCGGGCGGCGCCGCAGCGCGGGAGGCGAGGATGGCGCCGGCTGGGCCGCTGCGGGTGCAGGTGCGGGTG
>JANXSQ010000175.1 GCA_025356595.1 Janthinobacterium sp.
GGCGGCGGCCAGCGGCGCCGTGGCCGCGCTGCTGCGCGATCCGGCGCGGCGCGCGCGCATGGGCTTGGCCGGCCGCGCCGAGGCCGAACTGCGCTACGGCGTCGAGTCGGTGCGCGCCCAGGTGCAGGACTTCTACCGCGGCCTGCTGTGAGCGCGGCATGACGACGATCCGCCTCTCCTTCCTGTTCTCGTTCGCCGAGAAATACGCCATCCTGCTCATCAGCACGGCCAGCGCGATGGTGCTCGGCCGCGTCCTCACGCCGGCCGAGATCGGCGCCTATTCGATGGGCGCCGCGCTCGGCGGCCTGAGCCAGGTGCTGCGCGACTTCGGCGTCGGCCAGTATCTGGTGCAGGAAAAGGAGTTGACGCGCGACAAGCTGCGCGCCGCCCTCGCCACCAGCCTGGCGGCGGCCTGGTTTGTTGCCCTAGTGCTGCTGGCCGGCGCCGCGCCGCTGGCGCGCTTCTACGCCGCGCCGCCCTTGGAGCGGGTGCTGCAGGTGCTGGCCGTCAACCTGATGCTGATCCCGTTCACCGCCGTCAGCCTGCCCTGTCTGCGCCGGCAGATGCGCTTCGCCGCCATCTTCGCCATCAATCTGGCCAACGCGCTGGCCCAGCTGGCGTGCTCGATCGGCCTGGCCGTGCTCGGCTACGGCAGCCTGAGCCTGGCCTGGGGGGCCCTGGCCGGCACCGTCGCCGCGCTGCTGGCCAGCCTGTGCTTCCGCCAGCCCGAGCGTCCCTGGTTGCCCGGCCGGCGCGGCATGCGCCGCGTGCTCTCCTTCGGCAGCTACGCCGTGGGCGGCGGCATCATCGACGAAATCGGCGTCAGCGCGCCGGACCTGATCGTCGGCAAGATCATCGGCCTGGCCGGCGCCGGCATGTACAGCAAGGCGCAGGGATTGATCAATCTGTTCAGCCAGGCCATCACCAGCGCCGTCGCGCCGGTGATCTTTCCCCTGTTCGCGGCGCAGGCGCGCAGCGGCGCCGACCTGCGCGCGACCTATTTCAAGACCGTCAGCTGGATGACGGCGCTGGCCTGGCCCTTCTTCACCTTCCTGGCGCTGATGGCGCTGCCCATCATCCGCGTGCTGTACGGCGATCAATGGGACGCCGCCGTGCCGCTGGTGCGCGTGATGTGCGGCGCCGCCGCGCTGTACAGCGTCTTCAACATGGCACGCTACCTGCTGGTGGCGCTGGGAGAGGTCAAGGCCCAAGCCCGACTGGACGCGCTGACGGTGCCGGTGCGCCTGCTGGCCCTGCTGGCGGCCGCGCCGCTGGGCCTGGACGCCGTCGCCTGGGCGGTGGTGGCCGGCGCCGTGTTCCGCGCCTGGCTGACCTGGCGCTACCTGGCGCGCCTGGCCGAGCTGCGTTTGCCCGCCCTGCTGCGCGCGGTGCGGAGCAGCGCCTTGCTGGCGGGCGTGTCGGCGCTGGCGCCGCTGGCCGTGCTGGCGACGATGCGCATCGGCAGCGGCCAGTTGCTGCTGCCGCTGGTGCTGGCCGGCGCGGGCACGCTGCTGCTGTGGTTGACCACCGTTCTGCTGCTCAAACACGAGCTGGCGGCGGAGCTCGGCCTGCTCGGGCGCCGCCTCCTGCCTTGGCGCAGCCCATCATGAGGACGCCGCGCCATGCTGTTTAACTCCTTCAGCTTCCTGTTCTTCTATCTGCCGGTGGTGCTGGCGGGCTACTTCTGCCTGGGCCGCCTGGGCGCGGCCTGGTCGACGGCCTGGCTGGCCGCCGCCTCGCTGTTTTTCTACGCCTATTGGGACCTGCGCTTCCTGCCCTTGCTGCTGCTCTCCGTCGTCGTCAACTACCGCGCCTCCGGCGCGATCGCGGCGGCGCCGGCCGGCGCGCCGCGGCGGCGGCGCCGCCTGTGGGCCGCCCTGGCCTTCAATCTGGGCGCCCTGGCGTATTTCAAGTACGCCAATTTCTTCGTCGCCGGCGTCAACAGCCTGGGCGCCGGCCTGCCCGCGCCGGAGATCGTCCTGCCGATCGGCATCTCCTTCTTCACCTTCACGCAGATCGCCTTCCTGGTCGACGTTTACCGGGACGCGGTGCGCGAACGTCGGTTCCTCGACTACCTGCTCTTCGTCAGCTATTTCCCCCACTTGATCGCCGGTCCCGTGCTGCACCACAAAGAAATGATGCCGCAGTTCGCCGATCCGGCCAACGCCCGCCCGCGGGCCGCCAATTTCGCCGTCGGCCTGTCCATCTTCGTCGTCGGCCTGGCCAAGAAAGTGCTGATCGCCGACAACCTGGCGCCGATGGTGGCGCCGGTCTTCGCCGCCGGCGCCCATCCGCAACTGCTGGAGGCCTGGATAGGCGCGCTGGCCTTCACCTTCCAGCTCTACTTCGATTTTTCCGGCTATTCCGACATGGCCATCGGCCTCTCGCTCCTGTTCGGCGTGAAGCTACCGCTGAACTTCGCCTCGCCGTACAAATCGGCGAACATCCGCGACTTCTGGCGGCGCTGGCACATGACGCTCTCGCGCTTCCTGCGCAACTACCTGTACATCGCGCTGGGCGGCGGCCGCGCCGGCCCCTGGCTGCGCTGCCGCAACCTGATGTTGACCATGCTGCTGGGCGGCCTGTGGCACGGCGCCGGCTGGACCTTCATCGTCTGGGGCGGACTGCACGGCTTGTACCTGGTGCTCCACCAAGGCTGGCGCCGGCTGGCCGGCGACGCCCCGCCGCGCTGGTGGGGCGCGCCGCTGACCTTCCTGGCGGTGCTGCTGGCCTGGGTGCTGTTCCGCGCCCCCGACCTGGCCACGGCGGCCGACATACTGGGCGCGCTGGGCGGCGCCAACGGCCTGTCCCTGCCGCACGGCCTGGCCGGCCATGCCGCCTGGTTCGCCCGCCTGGGCGTGCAGCCGGTCTTCGGCGGCATCCGCTGGATCGATTTCAGCGCGGTCGGCATGCCCGTGCTGGCGCTGGCGGCGCTGCTGGCCTTCGCCGCGCCGAACACCCAGGAACTATTCGCCGCCCACCGCCCCTGCATCGACGCCGTGCCGCAGGGGCCGCGCCGCCTGGCCTGGACGCCGGGGCGGCGCTGGGCCGTGGCGCTCAGCGCCCTGCTGACCATCTGCGTGGTGAACATGAACCGCGTCAGCGAATTCCTCTATTTCCAATTCTGACCATGCGCGCCTATCTGATCCTGTTCTGCGGCCTGTCCGCCGCCCTCATCGCGGTGTTGCTGGCGCTGAACTACGCGGTCGACCCCTACCTGACCCACCAGTGGGCCAATCCCATGCTGCAAAGGCTGCGTCCGGCGCAGGAAAAACTCAACGCCTGGGGCAAGTCCTACGCGCTGGCGCGGCTCAGGCCGAGCACCGTCTACATCGGCAACTCGCGCACGGCCTGGGGCATGCCGGTGCGCACGCCGCTGTTCGCCGCCAGCAGCGTGTTCAACGCGGCGCTGCCGGGCGCCACGGTGGCCGACGACATGCACATCGTCCGCCACGCCGCCTACGTGGGCCGGCTCGACACCGTCGTCTGGGGACTGGACGCGGTCACCTTCTCCATGCACGGCGGCTATCTGGAACTGGAGCCGGGGCTGCTCGCCGGCGACGCCGCCTATCCGCTGCGGCGCGCCCTGCTGACGCTGAAGCGCGCCCTGTCGACCGATATGACGGCCGATTCGATCCGCCTGCTGGCCGGCACCTACGGCACGGTGTGCCGCTCCAGCCTGGCCTTCAACGGCCAAGCCGACAGCGCCTGCATCAGCTCCATCGTCGCGGCCCGGGGCGGCGCCGCCACGGCCATTCCCGTGCTGATGCGCAACTTCGTCCGGGGCGCCGGCCCCGGCGGCGACGCCATGGCACCCTTCGACGCCTCGCTCGCCGAACTGTGCCGCGCCGGCACCCGGGTGCGCCTGTACATCGCGCCCACCCACGCGCTGATGCAGGACCTGTTGTACTGGGCGGGACGCTGGCCCGACATCGACAACTGGACCGCCGCGCTGCTCAAGGTGGCGGAGCGGCGCCGCGCCGGCGGCTGCGACCTGCGCCTATACGATTTTTCCGGCTACAACAGCGTCACGACGGAGACCACGCCCCTGGCGAGCGGACGCGACGCCATGCTCTACTACTGGGAGGGTGCGCACTTCCGCGACAATGTGGGACACATGATCCTGCAGCGCATGTTCGGCGGCACGCCCACGCCGCTGCCGGCGGACTTCGGCGTCGAACTCGACGGCCCGATGCTGGCGGCGCGGCGCGCCGCCCTGCCGGGCGAACGCGAGGCTTACCATCGCCTGCACCCCAAGGAAACGGCGCTGGCGCGGCGCATCGCCGGCGAGTCGCGTTGAAGCCGGCAGCGCAGAGTCTATGGCCCGGCGCGGCGCCGCCCCAGCGGGCGGGTATCGAAATGCAGTTCCGGAAAGGCCTCGGGACGGCGCGACAGGTGGACATACGGCGCGCAACTGGCCAGCATCCACTGCCAGCGCCCGCAGCAGAGGAAGAGCGCGCCGTCCAGTTCGACGGCGCCCAGGCGCGCGTGCGCGTGGCGCGAGCCGGCGTTGAAGGCGGAGATACGGCTGCACGACCAGCGCACGCCGCGCCCGCGCAAGAGATGATTGGTCTCATCCCACAGGCGCAGGAAGGTTGGCCCCAAGCGCGCCTCCGGGGTCACGTAGACATCGAAATCCCACACCGACTCGGCCGCGGTCAGATGGTAGCGCACCCGCACCTCGTCCTCCAGGTAGGCGTCGTGGAGGAACCAGAGATAGCCCGTCAGCTCCGCGCCGCGCCAGGCTTGCAGGCACTGCGCGCCTTGCGCGAAACGCTGGGCGACGACGGCGCGCGAACGCCCGCAATCGGCCGGCACCTCGCCCTCGCCCGTGGCCAGGCGCACGTCGATGGCCTTGCCGCGACCGCGCGCCAGTTCCGCCGCCGCCACCGGCTGGGCCAGAAAGTAATATTTATACAAGCGCCAGCCGAACAGCCCGAGCAGGCGATGCACGCCGTACCAGGCGGCGTTCCAGTAGCCGAGCTGGACGATATTGTGCGTGAGGCGATTTTTCATGCTCTCATTTAACACCGGGCTTGTTGTAAAGTCAATTTGGCGCGGTCCGGCGCATCGTTGCCAAAAGAACACATATGACGTATTAATGCGCAGAACCATAGCCGCCCGCGTGGTCCTGGGCAATAATGCCATAAGCAACTATCTAGGGGGGATACATTGAATACCGCCAGCGTCAACCCGCTTATGCCCGGCAGCGGCGCTCTGCGCGTGGGTTTCCTGTCCTATCCCATGCTCTACCAGCGCACCGGCGGCCTGCAGATACAGATCCTCGAAACCATGAAGGCGCTGCGCGCGCTGGGGGTGCAGGCACACTTGATCGATCCGAACACGGAGGCCCTCAGCGATTACGACCTCATACACGTGTTCAGCGCGATCAACGGCAACCATAGACTGTTGGAAACGGCCAGGAGCCTCGGTTGCAAAGTGGTGCTATCGCCGCTGATACGTCCCTCCTGGACGCGCTGGACGGGCTGGCGCGACAGCTTGCTCGACCGCATCGTCGGGCGGCTCTCGGGCTGGCACCTGCAGACCAGCTACGCGCAGATATTGTCCGCGCTCACGCACGCCGACAAGATCGTCGCGCTCGGCGAGATCGAACGCGCCTCCATTCAAGCCGCCTTCGCCATCCCGGCCGAGCGCATCGTCGTCATCGAAAACGGCGTCACGCAACGCTTCTTCGACGCCACGCCCGAGGCCTTCCAGCGCCGCTGGGGCATACAGGGGAAATTCGTCCTGAACGTCGCCGCCATCAACGCGCACAAGAACCAGCTGGCTCTGGTGCGCGCGCTGGAAGGCCAGGACGTGCCCATCGTGCTGATCGGCGAATGCCTGAGCGAGGACGCGGCCTACCTGGCCAAGCTCACCGCCAGCCCGAACGTGCGCTACCTTGGCCGCCTCGCCTACGACGACGCGGCGCTCTGTTCCGCCTACGCGGCCGCCACCGTGTTCGCGCTGCCCAGCGAGAGCGAAGTGATGCCGCTGTCGGTGATGGAGGCGCTGGCGGCCGGCACCCCGGCGGTGATGACCGATTGCCATTCCATGCGCCTGCCGCGCGCCGGCGCCGCCGTCAAGGAACACAGTCCGTCGGACATCGCCCGTCTGCGCACCCTGCTGCTGGAAACGCTGGCCCACCCGTCCGCGGCGGCCGATTGCAAGGGCGCCGTCGAGCAACTGCGCTGGAGCAGCGTGGCCGAGCGCCTGTTGGCCGTGTACCACGACGTGCTGGGCGAGCAGGAACGCCGCCCCGCCAAACTGCCGCGCCGCGCCGGCTAGCGGTACCAGGGCGCCGCCTGCGCCGGCTGCACGATTACGGTCTGGTAGGCACCGATGTCGAGCGCGCCGACGACCGGGCGCGGCTCCGACGCCGCCACATGCTTGTACTGCGAGGTCGGACGCAACACGGCGCCGGACGGCAACCGCGGCGGCGCCGCGCCGGCGTTGATCACGCGCGCGCTGTCGGTGGGGTGCAGGTCATAGCGGGCGCGGTCGCTGAAACCGACTTGCGCCGCCTGATAGTTGGCGCGCGCGACGCTGTTCGCTTGCGTGCTCATCGTCCCCACGCCGGCGAAGATGTTGTTGACGAGCAGGGCCGGCGCGGCCACCTTCGCGCCCACCTTGATGAAGGTGCCGTGGGCCTTGTCGTCGTTCAGGAAAGTGTTGTTGACCACGTACAGCGCATGCTCGGGATTGCTGGCGCCCTCCTCGCCGAAGGCCAGCATGGCGCTGTTCTCGTTCTCGGCCGGTTGCTGGATCACATTGCCCATGACGTAGGCGATGCCGCCGTCGGGCAAGTCGATTTCGTAGCTGGGCTTGCCGCTGGCGGTCGACCCCGCCTCGCCCGGCGCGCCGCTGGAAAAGCGGTTGTAGAGGATGGAGTTGCTGCGCGCCCGCGACTTCAGGTTGTGCCCAACGTTGGCGTCGTGCGAGTAGTTGGCTTGGAAGCTCAGGTTGGCGACCTTGCCGACGTAGACGTTGTGGCTCTGTCCGCTGCCATCGCCGTTGTGCCCGAATTCGCAATTTTCGATGAGGATGTGGCTGTCGGGCGAGGCGCCGCTGAGGAGTCCGTTTTCATTGTCGTGCAGGAAGCTGCGGCGCAGCGTGAAGTTCTTGCCTTCGACGCGCAGCGCGGCGCCGTTGCGGTCGGCCACGCGGGCGCCGAAAATTTCCACGTTCTCCACCGTCACCCCCTCGCCGCTGATCACCCAGACACCCTTGCCCTCGGCGGCCTTGCCGGCGGCGTCGATGCGGGGCCGGCCGTTGACGCCGCGGATGGTCAGGAAATTCGTCGCAATCCGGCAGGTGTCGCCCTTGTAGACCGTCCGGGCATCGATCTCAATGGTGTCGCCGGGCCGGGCGGCGGCGATCGCCGCGCACGGCGCGGGATAGGCCATTCCGCTGCCGACCTGCAACACGGCGCAAGAGGCGTTGTGCGCCGCGCCCAGGACGAGCGGCAGCATGGCGAGTGTCAGGGTGGGGCGTAACATGGGCATCGCTCAGATCTCCTGGAAAGAAAAACACGGGCCGCCGGCACCCGGCAAGTCGCGCTGGAAGTTATCTAAAAAATATTTTTCCGTTCGATTATAACGCTCAATGCGGCGCCGTCCGCGGCGTTTTTCCGACCGCCCGCCGCAGTGCGGCGCGCCGCGCCACGGCCCCCCGCACGCGCCGGGACGGCGTGCCGGCGGGATTAGAGGAATCCTGTCAAAAGCTTCCGCCAAGGCATGGTATTGTCTTTCGTTCCAGGCACCCCGCCCTTGCCCATTTCTACCTGAAAGTGAACCCGCATGCCATCCTTCGCCCATTCCAGCCAAGCGGCGCCGACCACCGCGGCGTCCGGTGAAAGCGAGCCGCGCCAGATGCAGGCGGTATTCGAGTCGCAGCTGGAAACGGCTTTGCGCTGGCGCGTGTCGAGCGCGCGCGAGCGCATCGACCGCATCGTGCGCCTGCGCGCGGCGATGATGGCGCGTCGGGAAGCATTCTATGCCGCCTTCGCGCAGGACTATCGCAAATCGCCCACCGAAGTCGAGGTCTCGGAATTGTTGCCGGTCATGGACGAGATGCGCCACGCCATAGGCCAGTTGAAGCGCTGGATGAAACCGCGCAAGGTCTGGCCCACCGGCACCATGCTGGGCACCCACGCCTGGGTGCAATACCAGCCGCGCGGCCGGGTGCTGATTATCGCGCCGTGGAACTATCCGCTGGGCCTGTGCTTCGGCCCCCTGGTATCGGCCCTGGCCGCGGGCAACACCGCCATCGTCAAGCCGTCGGAAATGACGCCGGCCGTGTCGGCGCTGATGGCAAGCATCATCGCCGAGGTCTTCCTCGCTGCTGAAGTGGCGATGTTCGAGGGCGGCCTGGCGACCTCCCAGGCGCTGCTCGCCCTGCCCTTCGATCATATTTTCTTCACCGGCTCGCCGGCCGTCGGCAAGGTGGTCATGGCCGCCGCCGCCCGGCATCTGAGCAGCGTCACCCTGGAACTGGGCGGCAAATCGCCGACCATCGTCGACGAGAGCGCCAACCTGGCCCTGGCGGCGGAAACCCTGATGTGGGGGAAATTCCTTAACAACGGACAAACCTGCGTCGCGCCCGACTATGTCTATGTGCACGAAAGCGTCAAGTCCGGCTTCATCGCCGCCTGCCGGAAGGTGCTCGCGGCCCGCTACGGCGCCACGCCGGCCGAACAGCAGAGCAACCCCGACCTGACCCGCATCGTCAACCGCCGCCACACCGAACGGGTCGCCGCGCTGCTGGCGGACGCCGTGGCCGGCGGCGCCGTGGTGCACGCCGGCGGCGTAGTCGACGTCGCCAACTGCTATATCGCGCCGACGCTGCTGGGCCAAGTTCCGGCCGGCGCCGCCATCCTGCATGAAGAGATTTTCGGCCCCCTGCTGCCCATCGTCGGCTATACGGACCTGGAAGACGTGATCGCCGCAATCAACGCCGGCCCGAAGCCGCTGGCGCTCTACGTCTGGAGCCGCAGGCAGGAAAACATCGACGCCCTGCTCGGCCGCACCAGTTCGGGCGGCGCCTGCGTCAACCACTGCGTCGCCCAGTTCGCCCATGGCAACCTGCCCTTCGGCGGCGTCAACAATTCCGGCATCGGCTCGGCGCACGGGGCCTTTGGTTTCCGCGCCTTTTCGCACGAACGGGGCGTGATGCGCTCGTCGCCTTTGATGCTCATCAAGCTGTTCTTCCCGCCCTACAGCAAAAATCGCCAGCGTCTGGTGCGCAAGACGGTGGACCTGATGCGCCTGCCGATGCTGTAGCATCCGGACGCTGCGGCGCGCCCCCCGCCGCAGGCTACTGGATGGACAATTGCTTGCCGCCGCTGCCGGCTTTTTTCGGCAAGGTCAATTCCAGCACGCCGTCCTGGTACTTCGCCCGCGAGGCGGTGTCGTCCACCTCCTGCGGCAGCGTGAAGGCGCGGTACTGCTGTCCATACACGCGTTCGCTGCGCACCATCTTGCCACCCTCCTCGGCGGTTTTCTCCTCCTTCACCTCGGCGTTGATCGACACCCGATTGCCGTCCACCGAGACCTTGATGTCGTCCTTGCTGACGCCTGGAATTTCGGCCTTGACCAGATACGCCGTGTCGGTTTCCGAAATATCCACCCGGATGCGCGGCGCCACATCGCGGCCGCGCAGGGTCGGCATCGCCATGAAGTCGCGGAAAATTTCGTCGATGTCGGTGAAGGGGTCGAAGCGCCCGAGCGCGCCGAAGGGATCGCGCGGAATCAGATTGTTGGCCATGGCAAACCTCGCTCAAAATAGGGTGTGGGGCGGCGCGAACAGGGCGGCTTGTGCCGCAGCGACACCCCAACCATCACCGCCGTTGTGACGCCCCGCCTTCTTTCATCCTATGACTCCGGCCCTTGGACTCTTTGATGCAACTCAATCGTATTGCCGTGATGGCGTCAACATGCTGCGCGCCCGGACCTGTAGCCGTTCCGCAATTTTCCCGCCCGTGCCGGGTTTGATCTGTGTCGAGCCGCGCCAAAGAAGATGAAACAAGGGCGCCGCCCCATCCTCCAACCTGAACAACAGGGACGCCATCGTCCCTGCGTTCGCGGAGGGTCCGACATGCACATTTCGCACACGCGGCAGGCGGGCATGCCCGTCCATCTGCGCGCCGGCAGGCGGCCGGTGCGCGGTGTCGCCCACCTGGAAACCCTGGCGCCCGGCTGGAACGATGAAGAGTCGCCCGCCATTGTCGACCGTATTTTGCAGGCGGCCATCGCGCGGGCGACGCACGGCATTTCGCCGATCAGCGTCGCTCTCGCATACACGGACTGGGCGATGCACCTGGCCACGGCACCCGGAAAGTGGCGCAAACTGCTGCTGAAAGCGATCCGCAAAGAGGCCCGCCTGGCCGCCTACGGCGCCGAATTGCTGGCGGGCAGACCGTGCGGCAACTGCATAGCGCCGCTGCCGCAGGACAAGCGTTTCAGCGATCCGTCCTGGCAACGCTGGCCCTTCAACCTGATCTACCAAGGCTTCCTGTTGAATCAGCAATGGTGGCACAACGCGGTCACGGGCATCTCGGGCGTTTCCGCCCATCACGAGCACGTGGTATCCTTCGTCACGCGGCAACTGCTCGATATGGTCTCGCCGGTGAATTTCATCGCCACCAATCCGGAGGTGCTGACCGCCACCGTCCGCGAAGGAGGGCTCAACTTCCTGCGCGGCGCCGCCAATTTCCTTGCCGACCTCGATCGCGAGGCCGGCAAGGGTCCGCCGCCGGGCGCGGAGGCCTTCCAGCCCGGTCGCCAGGTGGCCCTGACACCCGGCCATGTGATCTACCGCAACCGCCTGATCGAACTCATACAATATACGCCGAAGACGGCCCAGGTCAGGGCCGAACCGGTGTTGATCGTGCCGGCGTGGATCATGAAGTACTACATACTGGATCTGGCGCCGCATAATTCCCTGGTCAATTATCTGGTCGAGCGGGGCCATACCGTTTTCATGATTTCGTGGCACAACCCGAGCGCCGCCGACCGCGACATCGGTATGGATGACTACCTGACGATGGGCGTCCTGGAAGCCTGCAAGGTGGTCCAGACCGTTGTTCCCGAGCGCAAGATCAACGCCGTCGGCTATTGTCTGGGTGGGACCGTGCTGGCCATCGGCGCCGCCTATCTGAACGAAGCCGGCCAGACACCGTTCAATTCACTCACCTTGCTGGCGGCCCAGACCGACTTCAGCGAGGCGGGCGAATTGTCGCTGTTCATCGACGAAAGCCAGATCGCCTATCTGGAAAACCTGATGTGGCG
The DNA here is from genome assembly GCA_025356595.1 of Janthinobacterium sp. Classification (GTDB taxonomy): domain Bacteria; phylum Pseudomonadota; class Gammaproteobacteria; order Burkholderiales; family Burkholderiaceae_D; genus Janthinobacterium. The sequence continues at coordinate 11,289 of JANXSQ010000175.1, forward strand.
CCAGGGTTATCTGGACACGCGGCAAATGGCCGGCGCCTTCCAGTTGCTGCGTTCAAACGACCTGATCTGGTCGCGCATGGTGCACGACTACCTGCTGGGCCAGCGCGCGCCGCTGAACGAGCTGATGGCATGGAACGCCGACACCACGCGCATGCCCTACCGCATGCACAGCGAATATCTGCGCCGCCTGTTCCTCAACAACGATCTGTTCGCCGGCCGCTATCGGGTCGACGGCAAGTCCGTGGCGCTGAGCGACATCGACGTGCCGATCTTCGCCGTGGCCACGGAAACGGACCATGTCGCCCCTTGGCACTCGGTCTACAAACTCAATCTGGTCGCCGACACCGAGTTGACCTTCGTGCTCACCAGCGGCGGGCACAACGCCGGCATCGTCAGCGAGCCGGGCAACGCCAAGCGCAGCTACAAGACCTCATGCTGGCAGGCCGAGGAACGCTATGTCGATCCCGACCGTTGGTACCTCGACACGCCCACCACGCAAGGCTCGTGGTGGCCGCTGTGGGCCGACTGGCTCAGCGCCAACTCCAGCCCGGCGCTGACGGCACCACCGGGCATGGGCGCGGCCGCGCAGGGCTATGCGCCGATGCAGGCGGCGCCGGGCAGCTACGTGCTGGAGCGCTGAGCGGGCGCCACCGGGAGCACGACCTGGACTCAGGCCGGGGCCGCGCGCGTCGACAGCAACTGGTGCACCTTGCGCGCCAGGTCTTCGCGCCGGTACGGTTTGCTGAGCAATTCGACGCCCGGCTCGAGTCGCCCGCCGTGCATGATGGCGTTCTGCGTGTAGCCCGAGGTGAACAGCACAGCCAGGTCCGGCAACAGCAGCTTGGCCTGGCGCACCATTTCCGGGCTGCGCAACTCGCCCGGCATCACCACGTCGGTGAACAGCAGGTCGACGCACGCGCCGCTCTTGAGCACCGTCAGCGCGCCCTGCGCGGTGTTCGCCTTCAACACCGTGTAGCCCAGGCCGCGCAGCATGTCGACGACGGCCGTCTGCACATGCACGTCGTCCTCCACCACCAGTATGGTTTCGCTGCCGCCCAGCACCGGTCCGCTCAGCGCGACGCGCATGTCGGCCAACGCCTCGAACGTGCGCGGCAGGTAGATTTCGAAGGTCGAACCGTGGCCGGCGCGGCTCTGCACCTTGATGTGCCCGCCGCTCTGGCGGATGAAGCCATACGCCATGCTGAGACCGAGGCCGGTGCCCTCGCCCTCCTTCTTGGTGCTGAAGAAGGGCTCGAATATCTTGTCGAGAACGTCTTGCTCCATGCCGTGGCCGGTGTCGCTGACCGCCAGGCGCACGTATTGGCCGGCCGGCACCTCGCCCTGGCAGCCCTCGGCAGGAAAGCTCACATTGTCCAGCGCCAGCGTCAGCTTGCCTTGGCGCTGCATCGCGTCGCGGGCGTTGATCGCCATGTTCAGCAACACGTTCTCCAACTGGTTCGGATCGATCAGCGCGTGCCACAGGCCGGCGCCGAGAATGATCTCGGTCTCGATCATATCGCCGATGGCGCGCCGGAACAGTTCGGCGGTGCTGCGCACCAGCCGGCCCAGATCGCTCACCAGGGGCTTCAGCGGCTGGCGCCGGGCGAAGGCCAGCAGTTGCGAGGACAGCTTGGCGCCCCGCTCCACCGCCGCGATGGCCGTTTCCACCCGCTTCATGGCGACGGGGTTCGCGCCCACCGCCAGTTGCAGCAGTTGCAGATTGCCGGAAATGATTTGCAGCACGTTGTTGAAGTCGTGGGCCACGCCGCCCGTCAGCTTGCCGATCGATTCCAGCTTCTGCGACTGCAGCAGCGCCTGCTCGCTGCGGGCCAGGGCCTGGCGCGCCTCTTTTTCATCCGTGATGTCGCGGCCTATGGCGTGGATCAACTCCTGCGAAGCGGCCGCCGTCCACGAAATCCAGCGGTAGGCGCCGTCGCGGTGCAGATAGCGGTTCTCGAAGCGCAAGGTGGGCACGCCCTGCTCCAGGCGGGCGAAGGCGCGCATGGTCTCGGCGCGGTCCTCCTCGTGCACCAGCTCAAGGAAATCCATGCCCAGCGACTCGCCCTCCTGGCGCGCCAGGATGGTCGACCAGGCCGGATTGACGGCGATGATCATGCCGCCGAAATCGGCCACCAGCATGATGTCGGTCGACAACTGCCACATGCGGTCGTGGTCGGCGGTGCGGTTGGCCACCTCGATTTCCAGCGAAAAATTCAGGTAGGCCAGCTTGTCGGCGGCGTTTTTCTGCTCCTGCACGTCGGTGTTCGTGCCGACCCAGCGCAACAGCGTGCCGTCCTGCTCGCGCACCGGCACGGCGCGCACCAAAAAAAGCCGGTAACTGGCGTCGGCGCCGCGGCGCAGGCGCAACTCGCGCTCGAAGGCAACGCCGCCAACGACCGCCAGGCGCCAGGCCTCGACGGCGCCGGCCACGTCATCTGGATGGATCAGGCGGCGCACGTCGCCGATCTGGCCCACTGGCACGCCGGCGTACTCGTAGCCGCGCTCGTTGACCCAGTACAACACGCCGTCTGGGCACGCCAGCCAGGCGTGGTTCGGCATCGCTTCGGCCAGCGAACGAAACTCCGCCGCGCTTTTCAACAGCGCGCCGGCGCTGTCGGCGATGCTGCGCGCGGCCCGCCAGCGCTCCACAATTTGCGCGCAGGCGCGCGCCGCCACCTGCATCAGCTCCGTTTCGGTCTGCGTCGGATGTTTCGGCGCCGCGAACAGCAAACCCAGCACGCCGAGGATGTGGCCGTTGGCGCCGAACACGGGCGCCGCCCAACAGGCGCGAAAACCATGCAGCAAGGCATCCTTGCGGCCATCGGTCCAGGCCTGGTCTTGCGCGATGTCGCCGGAGATGACGGACGCGCCGGCAAAGGCAGCGTCGCCGAAGGGGCTGGTGCGCGGGCCGATGGCGCCATCCCGCAGCACGGCGCGGTAGTCCGCCGGCAAGGCCGGCGCGACCAGGGCGGTGAAGCGGTCCGCATCGTCGACCAGGAAGACGCCGGCCAGCACGCCATCATCGAATTGTCCCTCGACCGCGCACACAATCCGCTCCAGGGCGGCGGGCAAGCCGCCCCCGGCGGCCAGGCTGGCGCTGGCGGCGTGTTCGGCGTCGAGAATGCGGATGATTTTATTTGCGTGCACGGTCAGTTTTTAAGGCGCTGTGAGAGGGCGGAATAGTACAGGATGCGGAATAAACCCGATTTTCAGCAGAATCGGCCAAGGGAGGGCGGAATCCCATTGAGCATTATAAATCGGATATTAGTTTCCGTATTGCAATTTATCCATACGCCTTGGGAAAAAGCGTCCCGCGCCGCGGACTTGCCGCAACTATTTCTTGCCTCGGCGCGGGGCTTGCGGGTACAGTCGGCGTGACCATTCCACCGAGGAGCCGCAGCGCATGAACAGCCATCTGAGCAAGTCCCTTGCCGTCTCCCTCTGCCTGGGCGGCGCGGGCGCGGTCGCCGCGCCGATGAGCCTGGACGATTACCTTGCCTTGAGCGGGCCGGCGCCGACCGCCCGCATCGCCTACGGCAGCGCGCCCTCGCAATTCGTCGAGTTGTTCCGCCCCGCCGGCGCCGGCCCCTTTCCCGTCGTGCTGCTGGTGCACGGCGGTTGCTGGACCGTGGCCTACGGCGGCATCACGCAGATGCGCAACGTCGCCGGCGCGCTGGCGGCCCAGGGCATCGCCGTATGGAACGTCGAATACCGCCGCGTCGACGAGGACGGCGGCGGCTATCCGGGCACCTATCTGGACATGAACGCGGCCATCGACCGGCTCGAAGCGGACGCCGCCGCCTACCAACTCGACACCGGCCGCGTCGTCGCCATGGGCCACTCGGCCGGCGGCCAGTTGGTGCAATGGATCGCCGGCCGCAGCCGGCTGCCGGCCGACAGCCCGCTGTACCGGGCCCGTTTCCTGAACATCCCCCAGATCATCAGCCTGGGCGGCCTGGCCGACCTGCGCCACGAGCGGGACTTGATCAAATCGAGTTGCCAGCGCGACATGCTGCAGTTGACCGGCGCGGCCAGCGCGGCGCGCCCGGACGTGTTCGCCGACACCAACGCGGCCGAGCTGATGCCCAACGGCAGCACCACGCTACTCATCACGGGCGAACTCGACACCGTCTCGCCGCCGCGCGCGGCGCACGACTACGCGGACAAGGCGCGCCGCGCCGGCGACCGCGCCGAGGCCCTGATCCTGCCCGGCGCCAGCCACTACGATGAAATCACCGCCAGCTCGCCGGCCTGGCAGCTGATACTGCCGCAGATACGCAAAGCCCTGGGCATCGGCGTCGCCCGCCCGGAATAAGCGCGCGCCGGGCAGAGCGTCCGGGTCGGCGCATTTCCCGCGCCGGCCCGAAACCGCCCGCCGTCAAAGCCTCCCGCCACTCTTCAACGCGCCGCGCGCCCCGTCGCCGCCACCTGGTCCAGCACATGCTTGGGGACGGCGGCGTAATGCTTGAACTCCATGGTGTAGGTGGCGCGGCCCTGCGTCAGCGAACGCAGGGTGGTGGAATAGCCGAACATCTCGGCCAGGGGCACCAGGGCGCGCACGATGCGCCCCGCCCCGCCGGGGATGTCGTCGACGCCCTGCACCATGCCGCGGCGCGCCGTCAGGTCGCCCATCACATTGCCCATGAAGTCTTCCGGCGTCTCCACCTCCACCTGCATCATCGGCTCCAGCAGCACCGGGCTGGCGCGGCGCATGCCGTCCTTGAAGGCGATCGAGCCGGCCATGCGGAAGGCGTTCTCGTTCGAGTCGACGTCGTGGTAGGAGCCGAAGGTCAGCGTCACCTTCACGTCCACCACGGGATAACCGGCCAGCACGCCCGCCTTCAGGGTTTCCTGGACGCCCTTGTCGACGGCGGGAATGAATTCGCGCGGCACCACGCCGCCCTTGACGGCGTCGACGAACTGGTAGCCGCTGCCCGGCGGCAGCGGTTCTAGCCTCAGCACCACGTGGCCGTACTGGCCGCGGCCGCCCGACTGCTTGACGAACTTGCCCTCGACGTCGTCGGCCGTGCGCAAGATCGTTTCGCGGTAGGCCACCTGCGGCTTGCCGACGTTGGCGTCGACGCCGAATTCGCGCCGCATGCGGTCGACCAGTATCTCCAGGTGCAGCTCGCCCATGCCCGACATGATGGTCTGGCCCGATTCCTCGTCCGTGTGCACGCGGAAGGACGGATCCTCCTGCGCCAGGCGGTTCAGCGCGATGCCCATCTTTTCCTGGTCGGGCTTGGTCTTCGGCTCGACCGCCTGGGAAATGACCGGCTCCGGGAACACCATCCTCTCGAGGATGATGACGTGGCCGGGCGCGCACAGGGTGTCGCCGGTGGTGACCGCCTTCAGGCCGACGGCGGCGGCGATGTCGCCGGCATACACGTCCTTGATCTCCATGCGCTCGTTGGCGTGCATCTGCAGGATGCGCCCGAGGCGCTCCTTCTGGCCCTTGGTCGGGTTGTAGACCATGTCGCCGGAGTGCACCACGCCCGAATAAACGCGGAAGAAGGTCAACTGGCCGACGAAGGGATCGGTCATGATCTTGAAGGCCAGCGCCGAAAAATGCTCGTCGTCGGCCGGGTGGCGCTCGATCTCCCGGTCGTGCTCGTCGTGGCCGACGATGGGCGGCACCTCCAGCGGCGAGGGCAGATAGTCGACGACGGCGTCCAGCATCGCCTGCACGCCCTTGTTCTTGAAGGCGCTGCCGCACAGCATGGGCACGATTTCGTTGCGGATCGTGCGCAGGCGCAGGCCCAGCTTGATCTCGGCCTCGCTCAGGGCCTCGCCGTTCAGGTACTTCTCCGTCAGCGCCGGCGTGCCCTCGGCGGCCTGCTCGACCATCTTCTCGCGCCACTCCCGCGCCAGCGGCAGTTGCGCCTCCGCGATGGCGGCGTAGCTGAATTGCACGCCCTGGCTGGCCTCGTCCCAGACGATGGCGCGCATCGTCACCAGATCGATGACGCCCTCGAAATGCTCCTCGGCGCCGAGCGGAATCTGGATCGGCACGGCGCTGCCCTTCAGGCGCTCGGCGATCTGCCGGCGCACGCGGAAGAAGTCGGCGCCGACCCGGTCCATCTTGTTGATGAAGGCGATGCGCGGCACGCCGTACTTGTTGGCCTGGCGCCACACCGTCTCCGACTGCGGCTGCACCCCGCCGACGGCGTCGTACACCATCACGGCGCCGTCCAGCACGCGCATCGAACGCTCCACCTCGATGGTGAAGTCGACGTGGCCGGGCGTGTCGATGATGTTGATGCGGTGCTCGGGCAGATTGCCGGCCATGCCCTTCCAGAACGCCGTGGTGGCCGCCGAGGTGATCGTGATGCCGCGCTCCTGCTCCTGCGCCATCCAGTCCATCGTCGCCGCGCCGTTGTGCACTTCGCCAATCTTGTGGTTGACGCCCGTGTAGAACAGGATGCGCTCGGTGGTGGTGGTCTTGCCGGCGTCGATGTGGGCGCTGATGCCGATGTTGCGGTAGCGCTCGATAGGTGTCTTGCGAGTCATCACAATCTCCTTAGGCCACGGCACGCACGGGTGAGGTGGTGCGCAAAGTGTAACAGACACTGTTGCCGCGCGTTGCGACCGGCGCAATAATTACCGCGCCGCCGAGCGCGCAAGGGGCGCGTCCCTAGTTGCCGGTGTTATATACTTCGCCCTGCCTTTGTCCGGAAAAGTCCTGATTTAGGTCAAAGCAAGGCCCAATGCGCGGTGTTATGCGCCGGAGCCGCCTGTTTCTATTCCACGCACTCGAAGAATCCCATGAAAACCCAAACAAAAAGAATCCTGTTATCGTCGCTGCTGGCCGTCCCGGCCCTGGTCCAGGCCGGCGAACTGGAGCAGCAAATGCTGCGCTGCGCCGTCATCGGCGACGCCAGCGCCCGTTTGGGTTGCTTCGATCTGCTGTCGAAAACGGCGGCGGCGATCACCGTCGCCACCGGCGCCTCGGTGTCCGAATCGGCGGCCGAGGTCGGGTTGAGCGTGCCGCCCATCGCCAGCGCCAAGGCGGCGCCGCCGGAAACGCCGATCTCGCGCATGGCGCAGCGCTGGGAACTGGACGACGCCGCCAAGCGCGGCGTGTTCGCCTTCCGTCCGCACCGCGACAACTATCTTTTGCTGGCCAACTACAGCACGGCCTCGAACGACGAGCCCTTCCAGGCGTTCACGCCGGGCGGCGTCAAGGTCCAGCACACCGAGCTGACCTACCAACTGAGTTTCAAGATGAAGATGCTGGAGCGGCTGGCCGGCACCCCCGTCGATATCTGGTTCGGCTACACCCAGCAGAGCTTCTGGCAGGCCTATAACCGCGCCGCCTCCAGCCCTTTCCGCGAAACCAATTATCAGCCGGAGATGATGGCCACGCTGCCGCTCGACAAGAGCTTCGGCGGCGTCGACTTCCGCTACCTCAATGTCGGCCTGGTGCACCAGTCGAACGGACAAACCTCGACGCTGTCGCGCAGCTGGAACCGCATCTACGCCGAACTGGGCGTCGAGCGCGGCAATTTCGGCCTGAGCGCGCGCCTCTGGAAGCGCCTGGACAACGCCAGATCGGACAACGACAATGTCGACATCACCGACTACCTCGGCCACGGCGACCTGCACGCCAGTTACCGCAACGATGGCCACGAATTGTCGCTGACTGCGCGGCGCAACTTCAAGTCCCGCCACGGCTCGCTCCAGGCCGGCTGGGCCTTCCCGCTCAGGTCCAACCTGAAGGGCTATATGCAGTTGTTTTCCGGCTATGGCCAGAGCCTGATCGACTACAACTATTCGCAGAAGTCCCTGGGCGCCGGTTTCCTGGTCGATTTTTAAAGGGGACAGACGGGCCGGATCAGCGCCGCCCGCGCAACACGCGCGCGGGCAGCGTGAGGATGGCGCGCAACAACTCGAAGACGGCATCGACGCCGATGCCGAGCAGGCGCAGCGGCAGCAGGATGAGCCAGACGATGGGGTAGAGCAGGAGAGCGAGCAGGGCCAGCGGCCAGCACAGCAGGAGAAGCAGCAACCAGCAGATGAATCCCAGCATGGTCGACTCCTTGGGAGGAAGGTAATGTGCGGGGCAAGCCTTGCTTGCCCCGCTACTGTCCGAACACTATATAAAAGCGGGCGTTTGCGGACAAGGGCCGTGCGACGAACTGCATTTTAGGGCGACCAGCGGGGGAAAAACGGGGATGAACGGCAATCGGCAAATATTCGCGATGGCCGTCCCGGTCTTATTGTCCCAGGCAAATGATCTTCGTCAGGTACTCATGGGCGTTGGCCTTCTTCTTGCCGGCCCAGTCGATGACCTGGTTCGCCTCGGCGATGGTCATGATGGTGGCCTTGTCCTTGGACTTGATGAAGGACACGCCTTCGAAGGCGCCCTCTTTGCCGCGCATCACTTTGGCGAACACCGGCGGTTTCGTTTCGGCGTCGCTGATTTTATTTTGCTGCACGAGGTAGCGTTGATCTTTCTGTTCCATATGAAGCGGTCTTTGTCGTCTAGGGTGTAAAAGACGAAATATACCCCGCCGCGCGCCGTCTGCGTGGGGTTTTTTTTGCGCGGGAGGAAAGGAAGCGGCGGAGCGCAGGGCCCGCCGCCGCGCCGCAAGGGGCGTTTTCAGGCGTAGACGGCGCTGTGCTGGACCGCTTGCAGGGCGGCGTCGTAGATGACGCTGGCGCGCATCGAGGCCTCCAGCGAAGGGATGGAACCGCCCGCGCGGTACTGGAAACTGATCTGCAGGACGTCGCCGGCCTTGACCTTGAGCGGCTCGGGCAGCGGCAGGCTCATGTAGTGGTTGAGCCAGTCTATCGTCGTCGAACGCTCGGCGACGACGGCGAGGATGTTCTTCGTCACGAAGCGCAGGGAATTCAGCGTGCCCGCCTGCTCGACGACGAATTTGCCGTCGAAGGCGAAGATGGTGTCGGTGGGCTGGTTGAAGTCGATGACGCTGTAGACGGCCGGCTGGGCCAGCTCCAGCGTGCCCGGATGGATCGCCGTGGTTTCCTGGAATTGCACGATGGGCGCGTAGAAACCCTCGAAATCGTATTCCTGCTGCATCGGCTGCACCGCCATGATGACCGCCTCGGGCAGGAACACCGGCAGCGGGCCGCCGAAGCGCTCCAGATAGCGGCGCTTGAAGGATTCGATCACCTCGACCTGCTTTTCGCGCAGCATGCCGACATGGATCATCTCGCAGATGACGACATCGACCGGCTCGGGCGGCAAATACTCGAAGGCGTCGGCGTGCACCACCTCGACGCGCTCGCCGTTCGGATTCAGCGCCAGCATCTTGCGCGCTTCCTTGACCATGTCCGGATTGAATTCGACGCACCACACCTTGGACGCCTTGGCCGCCGCGAAGAACGACAACACGCCCGTGCCGCCGCCCAGTTCCAGCACCTTCATGCCGGGTTTCACGGCGTAATCGATGGCCGACTTGAAACCGTGCATGCGGTTCTGGTCCATCAGCATATTGTGGTGATAATGGACGGGGATGAATTGCCCCAGGTAGCAGCTTTCGATTTCTCGTTCGTTCAACATGTTGATCCTTTTGGATGTCTGGCCCACGCCGGCGCTGTACGGCCGATCGCTCTTGTCGTTCCAGAAAGCGGAGAAATTACAGGGGCTGCGCGACGGACGGCGGCAATACAGTCTGCGTCTGCTGGTTTCCATGCTAGCCATGCTCTTCACTCCGATTAATGCGACACAGCCATTATCGTGAATAGTGGCGCGAAGCAAAGCGGGGAGCTGGGCGGCAATAAGGGGCCAGTTCGGCTGTTCGGCGCCGCAAGCGGCCGCCGCCGGTGGGGCTGCGGGGGCGCGCGGCGCCCTACTGGCCGGACTTGGCCTTCAGGTGGGCGTTGATGATCTCGGCCACGTAGGGCTTGTCGGCGGCCAGCGAGAATTGCACGGCCGTCCAGCCATGGGCGCTCTTGAGCGTGGCGTCGGCGCCCTCCTCGAGCAGCAGTTTCACGGCGCGGTCCTGGCCTTCGCGGGCGGCGAACATCAGCGGCGTGATCTTGGCCGGCGATTCGGCGTCGATGTAGGCGTGGCGCTCGAGCAGCACGCGCATGATGGGCAGGTCGCCGGCCGCCGCCGCATAGTGCAGCGCCGTCCAGCCGGTCTGGTTGACATGGGCGCCCTTGGCCAGCAGGGCCATCACGGCCGGCTCGTTGTGCTTGTAGGCGGCCATCATCAGCGCCGTGTCGCCGTTGCCGGAGCGGGCCTCCAGATTGATGCCCGGCTGCTCCAGCAGCAAGGCGAACACCTTGTTGGCGCCCTCGCGCAGGGCCAGCACCATGCCGGGGTCGCCGCGGTCGGGCTCGGTCTGGTTCGGACTCATGCCGGCCGCCAGCAGCTTGCCCATGGTGCGGTTGTCGTCGATCTGCGCCGAACGGCGGAAATCGCTGGCGTCGTCGGCGCTGGCCGGCGCGCAGCAGGCCAGCGCGCCGGCCAGCGCGCACGCGGGCGCGAAGCGGCGCAGGAAAAGGATCGTCGGCATGGGCGGGTCACCGTTCCACATTGAATAATTTGAAGAAATTATCGGTCGACTGCTGCGCCACCCGGGCCAGCGGAATGCCCTTCAGGGCCGACAGATACTCGGCCACATGGGCCACATAGCCGGGCTCGTTCATGCGGCCGCGGAAGGGCACCGGCGCCAGATACGGGGAATCGGTCTCGATCAGGATGCGCTCCATGGGCACCTCGCGCGCCACCGCCTGCAAGTCCTTGGCGCTCTTGAAGGTGACGATGCCGGAGAAGGAAATGTAGAAGCCCATCTCGATGGCCGCCTTGGCCACCTCGAGCGACTCGGTGAAGCAATGCATGACGCCGCCCACGCCGCCCGCTTCGGTGCCGGCGCCCTCCTCGCGCATGATGCGGATGGTGTCCTCGCTGGAGGCGCGGGTGTGAATGATCAGGGGCTTGCGGGTGATCCGCGAGGCCTTGATGTGGGTGCGGAAACGCTCGCGCTGCCACTCCAGGTCGCCCGTCAGGCGGAAATAATCGAGGCCGGTCTCGCCGATGGCGATGATGCGCGGATGGTCGGCCAGACGCACCAGCTCCTCGACCGAGGGTTCCGGCGTGTCCTCGTAGTCGGGATGCACGCCGACCGAGGCGAAGATGTTCGGATATTGCTCGGCCAGGGCCAGCACCTGCGGGAATTCGGGCAGGTTGACCGACACGCACAGCGCGTGCGTGACCTTGTTTTCGGCCATCTTGGCGAGAATCTCGGGCATGCGAGCGGCCAGCTCGGGGAAATTGATATGGCAATGGGAATCGATGTACATGCCGCGATTGTACGCGAGCGGCGCGCCGCTCGCCAGCGCGCGCCCGGACGCGGACTGGCCGCGGGTGTGCGCCGGCGCGCCTACAGGGTGTGGGTGGCGCGCGAGGAGCGCAGCGCGGCGCCCAGCAGGTCTTCGATGCGCAGCCTGGCGCGCCGGCCGCTGTCGTCGGGAGGGAAATGCACGCCTATGCCCTGCGCCTTGTTGTTGTTGGCGCCCGGCGGCGTGATCCAGACCACCTTGCCGGCGATCGGGTATTTGTTCGGGTCGTCCATCAGCGCCAGGATCAGGTAGATTTCGTCGCCGATCTTGTACGGTTTTTGCGTCGGCACGAACATGCCGCCGTTCTTCAGGAAAGGCATGTAGGCCGCGTACAGGGCGGCTTTTTCCTTGATCGCCAGCGACAGCACGGTGGGCCGTGCGATCGGCACGGCGGTCACGTCGGTTGGGCTGCCGGTCATGCGTTTCCTTTCAGGCGCAGCAGGCCACGTAGTCGAGCAACATGTCCTCGATGAAGAGCTTGGGCGAGAGCGGATGCTCGGCGATGGCGCGCCTGTCGTTGACGCCCTTCAGCGCGGCCATCAGGCGGCCGAGGTGTATCCTGCCGGCCAGCGCCTCCAGCTCCCGCTTGTGGCGCGGATAATAGCGGATGTTGCCCGCCAGTTTGTACGAAAACACATCATAAAGCCAGCGCTGCAGGCAGGCCACCAGCAGGGCCAGCGGCGCCTTCTGCAGTTTTTCGGCCGTTTTCAGGGCCGCCTCGACGCTCGGATGGGCCAGCAATTGCAGCAGGGCCTCGGTTTCCTCGCGTCCGCCGCCCGTTTCCGCCTGGGCCAGCGCCGCCAGCGGCGCCCCGCCCTGCTCGCGCAACCAGCTGTCGGCGTCGGCCAGGCCCTGCGTCTTGAGCCAGGCCAGGGCCTGCTCGTGGCTCGGCATCGGCAGGGTGAACTTGCGGCAGCGCGACAGAATCGTCGGCAGCAGGCGGTCCAGGCTGTTCGAGGCGAGCAGGAAGACGGTGCCCGGCGGCGGTTCCTCCAGCGTCTTCAGCAGCGCGTTCGAGGCCGGCGTGTTGAGCGCCTCGGCCGGATACAGCACCACCACGCGCAAGCCCTGGCGGTGCGTCGAGATGTTCATGAAGTCGGCCAGCGCGCGGATCTGCTCGATCTTGATGTCCTTGGACGGCGTCTTGCTCGACTTGGCGCTCTTCTTGCCGCCCTCGGCCTCGTCGCCGTCGCCGTCGATCTCGTCCTCCAGCGCCTCCGGACGCACGCGCCGGTAGTCGGGATGGTTGTGCTGCGAGAACCAGCCGCAGGAGGCGCAGGCGGCGCAGGCGTGGCCGTCGGCGCGCACATCCTCGCACAGCAGCGCCTTGGCGAAACCTTCGATGAAATCGGCCTTGCCGATGCCGGCCGCGCCGTGGAACAGGATGGCGTGCGGCATGCGCGGGCGCAACTGCTGGAGTTGCAGCCAAGCGCCTTCCTGCCAGGGATACAGTGGACTACTCATGAGCTATATTCTTATTAAACAATTACTTGGAAGACTATTCCGAGGGAATACTACAGCAAAATCAGCGCCCGGCCGGCGCCGCCAACAAGGCCTCCAGCAGGCCCGCCAGTTGCAACTGGATGGCGGCGATGCTCTGCGTCGCGTCGATGACGCGGAAGCGCCGCGGGAATTGCGCGGCGCGGCGCAGATACTCGGCGCGCGTGGCGGCGAAGAAGTCGGCCTGCTCCTGCTCGAACTTGTCGAGCGCGCGGGTGGCGTCGAGGCGGGCGCGGGCCACCTCCAGCGGCACGTCGAACAGCAGCGTCAGATCGGGCTGCAGATCGGCGTGCACCCATTGCTCGAGCTGCTCCAGCTTGGCCAGCGCCAGGCCCCGTCCGCCGCCCTGGTAGGCGAAACTGGCGTCCGTGAAACGGTCGGAGATGAGCCAGTCGCCGCGCGCCAGCGCCGGCGCGATGACCTGGGCGATGTGCTCGCGGCGGCTGGCGAACATCAGCAGCGCCTCCGTCTCGAGGTGCATTTTTTCGTGCAGCAGCAGCGCGCGCAGCTTTTCGCCCAGCGCCGTGCCGCCCGGCTCGCGCGTGGCCACCAGCGTCACGCCGCGCCCGCGCAGATAGTCGGCGACATAGTCGATATGGGTCGATTTGCCGGCGCCGTCGATGCCTTCGAAGCTGATGAAACGGGCCGGGGTGGTGCTGTGTGAAGTCATGAAACGGGAACGCCTATCGTTGGAATTGATTCACTGCCCGGTTGTGGTCGGGCAGGTTGCCGGAAAACTGGCTGGTGCCGTCGCCGCGGGCGACGAAATACAGCGCGTCGGTGCGCGCCGGCGCCAGCGCCGCCGTCAGCGACTGCACGCCGGGCAAGGCGATCGGCGTCGGCGGCAGGCCGGCGCGGGTGTAGGTATTGTACGGCGTGTCCGCCTCCAGATCGCGCTTGCGGATCTTGCCCTCGTAGCGCGCGCCCATGCCGTAGATGACGGTCGGATCGGTCTGCAGCAGCATGCCGATCTTCAGGCGGTTGACGAAAACGCCGGCGATCATGCCGCGCTCGGACTTCTGCCCCGTCTCCTTCTCGACGATGGAGGCCATCGTCAGCGCCTCGTATGGATTCTTGTACGGCAGCGCCGGGTCGCGCTTCTCCCAGGCTTCCAGCAGGCGCGTCATCAGCATGGTGTGGGCCTGCTTGAAGATCTGCAGATCGCTGGCGCCCTTGGCGAACAGATACGTGTCGGGGAAGAACAAGCCTTCCGGCTGCTGGTACTCGGGCGTGATCTTGGCCATCAGCGCCAGATCGCTGAGGCTCGCCGTGTCGTGCTTCAGGCCGGTGTGGGCGGCCATCGCCTGGCGCATCTGGCGGAAGGTCCAGCCTTCGATGATGGTCAGCGATTCCTGGGCGAATTCGCCGCGCGCCAGCTGGCCGATCAGGCGCAGCGGCGTGGTGCCCGGCTTCAGCTCATAGGAGCCGGCCTTCAACCTGCCGCTCTTGGCGGTCACCCGCGCCAGCAGATTGAACAACAGCGGCTCGATCGGCACGCCGGCGTCGGCGATTTGCTGGCCGGCCGCGTGGGCCCCGCTGCCCGGCGCGATCGTGAAGGCGATCGCCGGCTCTTGTTGCGTGATCGGCTGCTGCGCCCAATAGGCGAAAGCGCCGCCGGCCGCCAGCGCGGCGACCATGCTGCTAAGGAAAACTGTTTTAATGAAAGCCATCTGTCAGATTCTAATTGTTAATCCTGCCGGCGGATCCGGGTCGCGTTTTGCGCGACTCTCGGCGCGCTTGTCGCGACATCACTATAATGAGCCCGTAATGATAATGCCTTAATCGTCAAACTATTGGAAATTATGAATAACTGGAATCAATTTTTATTGCTGCAGGGCGGACGCGGCAGCGACGAACAGATCCACGACTTCGGCGTGGCGCTCAGCCCGGCTGACCTGGCCGACGGTTTCCTCGCCCCCATCGGCGAACTGGGCCTGATCGGCGTCGCCGGCGAGGACGCCGCCAGCTTCCTGCACGGCCAGGTCAGCAACGACGTCGAGCACCTGGGCACGGGCGAGGCGCGCCTGGCCGCCTACTGCACGCCCAAGGGTCGCATTCTCGCCAGTTTTTTGATGTGGCGCAATGATACGTCGATTTTCCTGCAACTGCCGCGCGCCATCCAGCCGCCGCTGCAAAAACGCCTGCAGATGTTCGTCATGCGCGCCAAGGCCAAGCTGCACGACGCCGGCGCCGACGCCGCCAACGCCGTCATCCTGGGCCTGGGCGGCGCCAAGGCCGACGCCGTCCTCAAGACCTGGTTCGCCGCCCTGCCCGGCGCGCCCTACGCCAAGCTGGAACAGGCCGAAGGCACGCTGATCCGCGTCGCCGACGCCTTCGGCGCGCCGCGCTACCAGTGGTTGATGTCGGTCGAGACGGCGCACGCCGTGTGGCCGGTGCTGGCCGCCGCGCTGGCCAAGGGCGGCGGCGACGCCTGGCGGCTGGCCGAGATCCACGCCGGGGTGGCGCAGATCGGCGCCGCCACGCAGGAGAAATTCGTGCCGCAGATGATCAACTTCGAACTGCTGGGCGGCGTCAACTTCAAGAAAGGCTGCTACCCGGGCCAGGAAATCGTCGCGCGCAGCCAGTACCTGGGCAAACTGAAGCGCCGCACCACCCTGGTCAGCATCGCCGACGCCTCGGCCAAGGCCGGCGACGAGGTGGTCGCGACGGACGATCCCGGCCAGCCCTGCGGCATGCTGGTCAACGTCGCGCCGAACGGCGCCGGCGGCGTCGACGCGCTGGTCGAGATGAAGCTGGCCGCCATCGAACTGGGCACGGCGCAGGCCGGCTCGGTGCGGCTCGGCTCGGCCGACGGCGCGCCGCTGCGCTTCCTGCCCATGCCGTATGTGCTGGACGCGCTGGACCTGTAAGGGCGCGCCATGAACGATTTATACATTTATTACCAGGTGCGCGAGGAAAACGCGCCGGCCCTGCAGGCCGGCGTGACGGCCTTGCAGGCGCGCCTGAGGGCGCGCCACGGCGTCGGCGCGCAACTCAAGCGCCGTCCGGAAACGAAGGATGGCCTGCAAACCTGGATGGAGATCTATACGGCCTGCGCGGCCGGCTTCGACGCCAGTCTGGCCGACGCCGTGCACGAGGCCGGCATACCGGCGCTGACGGCCGGCGCGCGCCACACCGAAGTCTTTATGGACCTGATGCCATGTGCCTGATCGTATTTGCGTGGAAAGTCATTCCCGGCGTGCCACTGATCGCCGCCGCCAACCGGGACGAATACTATGCGCGCGCCAGCGCGCCGGCCGCCGCCTGGCCGGACCATCCCAACATCTACGCCGGGCGCGACCTGGAGGCCGGCGGCAGCTGGTTGGGCATCACGCGGGAAGGACCGGCCGGCTCGCGCTTCGCCGCCGTCACCAACATCCGCAACCCGGCCGAGCAGCGCGCCGACGCGCCCTCGCGCGGCGCGCTGGTGGCCGACTACCTGAAGGGCGGCATGACGGCGCGGGAATACGTCGCCGGCATCGCCGCCGACGGCCCCGCCTACAAGGGCTTCAACCTGCTGCTGGGCGACCGCGACACCCTGATCTGGTACTCGAACCGGGGCCAGGACGACGTGCGCAACGGCCAGCCGCTCGCGCCCGGCGTCTACGGCCTGTCGAACGGCCTGCTCGACGCGCCCTGGCCGAAGGTGCTGAAGACCAAGGCGCAGTTCGCCAGCCTGCTGTGCCTGGGCGCGCCCGACGACGCTTACTTTGAAATGCTGGCCGACACCACGCGGGCGCCCGACCTGCGCCTGCCGGAAACCGGCGTGTCGCTGGAAGTGGAAAGGATGTTGTCGGCGGTGCGCATCGAATCGCCGGGCTACGGCACGCGCAGCTCCAGCGTCGTCAAACTCTACGCGGCGGCGCCGGGCGCCCTGCACGAACTGCTGATCAAGTAATAGCCGGCGGCGGCGCCAGGCCGGGCCCAGCCCGCGCCTCGGCGGCCGGGTCTGCCCGCGGCTTCAGGCCGCGGGTTTAATCGAGGCCCAGACTCATCTCGACGTGGGCGATGCCGGCCTCGAAGAATTCCTCTCCCTCAATGGCGAAGCCGTGGCGCTGGTAGAAGGGCGCGGCGGCCGTTTGCGCGTTCAGCATGACGCGCCGCAGGCCGCGCGCGCGCGCCTGCGCCATCAAGGCCAGCAGCAGCGCGCCGCCGGTGCCGCTGCCGCGCGCCGATTTGCGCACGGCCATGCGGCCGATGTGGCCGTCCGGCAGCAGGCGGCCGGTGCCGATCGGCATACCGTTAGCGTCATAGGCGACGGCGTGCAGGCTGACGGCGTCCATGTCGTCGAGTTCGATCTCGGCCGGCACCTTCTGTTCGTCGACGAAGACTTCAAAACGGATCAGTTGGGCGTCGGCGCGCAGGGCGCTCCAGTCGCCGAGGCGGATGTCGGAATGCGGTTCAATGCTCATGGTGGGCTGGGCTGGTGGCGGGAGCCGTGATTGTCGCACACCGCGCCGCCCGGCATGGGCGGCGGGCGTGCCGCATCAGGCCAGTTTCACCAGTTGCTTGCCGAAGTTCTTCCCTTTCAGCAGGCCGATGAAGGCCTCGGGCGCGTCGGCCAGGTCGGCGGCAACCGACTCGCGGTAGCGCAGTTTGCCGGCCGCGACCAGCTCCGCCAGCTCGGCCAGGCCCTGCGGCCAGCAGTCCATGTGCTCGGTGACGATGAAGCCGCGCAGCGTCAGGCGGTTGGTCAGCAGATAGCGCACATTCTTCAGCGAGGTGTCCTCGCCGTTGTAGCCGGCGATCCAGCCGCACAGGGCGACGCGGGCGTAGGCGTTGGTACGCGCTAGCGCCGTGTCGAAGATGCTCCCGCCGACGTTCTCGAAGATCGCGTCGATGCCGTCCGGCGTGGCGGCGGCCAGATCGGCCACCAGATTGCCGGCCTTGTAGTCCAGGCAGGCGTCGAAGCCC
The DNA here is from genome assembly GCA_025356595.1 of Janthinobacterium sp. Lineage (GTDB taxonomy): Bacteria > Pseudomonadota > Gammaproteobacteria > Burkholderiales > Burkholderiaceae_D > Janthinobacterium. The sequence goes on from JANXSQ010000175.1 coordinate 29,016, forward strand.
AGTTCATCCTTGACGTAGGCGCACTTCTCCGGCCCGCCGGCGACGCCGACGACGCGGCAGCCGCGCAATTTGGCCAACTGCCCCAGGACGCCGCCGACGGCGCCGCTGGCGGCCGTGACGAGGACGGTTTCACCGGCCTTCGGCTGCATGATCTGGTTCAAGCCGTACCAGGCCGCCATGCCCGGCATGCCGACCGCGCCCAGGTAGGCCGACAAGGGGATCCGGCTGGTGTCGACCTTGCGCAGCAGAGTGCCGTCGGAGACGGCCAGCTCGGTCCAGCCCAGCACGCCGACGACGAAATCGCCGACGGCGAATTGCGCGTGCCGGGAGGCGATCACCTGGCCGGCCGTGCCGCCTATCATGGTCGCGTCCAGCGCCTGCGAGGCGGCGTAGCTTTTCGCGCCGCTCATGCGCCCGCGCATATACGGGTCGAGCGACAGGTAATGGTTGCGCACCAGCAGCTCGCCGTCGGCGATGTCGGGCATGCTCATGCTTTCCAGCCGGAAATCGCTGGCCTTCACCTCGCCGCGCGGGCGCGCGGCCAGGACGATGCGTCTATATTCGTTCATGGGATTCCTCTTCTTCAGACTGCGTAGTCCATGCATTGGCGCGCTTCGCGCACGGCGCCGATGAAGGGCTTGATGGCGCAATGTTCGGGATGCTCCTGGTAGGCGTCGAGCGCCTCCTTGCTGGCGAACTCGGAATACAGGGCCACGTCATAGGTCGCCTCCAGGCCCGGCTGGGCCAGCACGGCCTCGAAGGTCAGCATGCCCGGCACCAGGTGCGCGCAGGCGTCCAGCAGGGACTTCATTTTGACGGCGTTCACGGCCCGCGGCTGGCCTTCGGCATGCTCTTTCAGTTTCCAGAAAACGATGTGCTTGATCATAGGTTTTTGATATCCTTGGAGTGGCGATGGGGATTTTTGCGTTGCGACATTATATTCGGCGGCGCGGCGCGGGCCGCCAAAGCGTGCGGATTGAGCGTCGCGGTAACAAAAACGGCGTAAAAACGGCTGCGGGACAGGATGGCCCGAAGTCGCTTTTACGCCGCTGCGTTTTCCCGCAAGGTCGGACGGACGCCCCGCGGGCCGCCCGCCGATACCCGCTACACCACCTCGAACAGGCCGGCGGCGCCCTGCCCGCCGCCTATGCACATCGTCACGACGACCTTCTTCGCGCCGCGACGCTTGCCCTCGATCAACGCGTGGCCAGTCAGGCGCTGGCCCGACACGCCGTACGGGTGGCCGACCGCGATTGCGCCGCCGTTGACGTTGAGCCGATCCATCGGGATGCCCAGCGTGTCGGCGCAGTACAGCACCTGCACCGCGAAGGCTTCGTTGAGTTCCCACAGGTCGATGTCGGCAACCGTCAGGCCCAGGCGCTTGAGCACCTTGGGCACCGCGAATACCGGGCCGATGCCCATCTCGTCGGGCTCGCAGCCGGCCACGGCGAAGCCCAGGAAGCGGCCGAGCGGGTTGAGATCGTGGCGCGCGGCAAAGCTCTCGCTCACGACGACGCAGGCGCCGGCACCGTCGCTGAACTGGCTGGCGTTGCCGGCGCTGATCGCGCCACCGGGCATTGCGCTCTTGATCGAGCCGAGGGCATCCGACGTGGTACCGGGCCGGAGCCCCTCGTCGGCTTTGACGGTGACCTCGCGCGTGCGCACGCCGAGCTTTGGATCGGCCACGGCGGCGAGCGTGGTGACGGCGATCATCTCGGCGTCGAACTTGCCGGCC
>JANXSQ010000182.1 GCA_025356595.1 Janthinobacterium sp.
GCCGGCGCGACGCGCCGGCCGGCTGGCTGCTGCTGCTCGAGCTGCTGCAACTGCTGCAGCGCGAAAAGGACTTCGAAGAAACCAGCATGGACTACTGCATCACTTACGAGGTGTCGCCGCCGCCCTACATCGCGCCGGCCAAGGTGGCCACGGCGGCGCCGCAGAGCGCCCCCGCCGGCGCCGCCCGCTTCATGCTGCCGCCGCTGATCGACGCCGATTGCGCCGCCCTGCTCGAGGCCATCGACGCCCACGCCGTCCAGGACGGCGCGCTGGTGTTCGACTGCTCGCGCCTGGCCCGGGTCGGCTTCGGCGCCGCCGGGCAATTGCTGGCGCGCCTGCGTCCGCTGGCCGAGGCCGGCAAGACGATCGAGTTCCGCGACCTCAACCATCTGGTGGCGGCCTTGCTGCGCCTGCTGGCCTTCGGCGACATCGCCCGCCTCTTCCCGCACAAATACTAGGCCGCGCCCCCATTGGAACAAGGGGACGCCGGCGCCGCACCCAGAGCCGCGGGACTCGCCCCCGGCGCCCGCGTCCGCGCCCGAAAGGACGCCGCCGGCGCGCCGCCGGCGTCTTGCAATCGCCCCATCCATCCCCATTTTTGAAAGATGCAGTCATTGCCCAGCCACTCTTGAGGTCAAAAATGGAACAATTTCACGGTACCACCATCCTGTGCGTGCGGCGCGGCAAGGAAGTCGCGCTGGGCGGCGACGGCCAGGTCACCCTCGGCAACATCGTCATGAAGGGCACGGCCCGCAAGGTGCGCAAGCTGTACCAGGGCAAGGTGCTGGTCGGCTTCGCCGGCGGCACGGCCGACGCCTTCACCCTGCTCGACCGCTTCGAGGGCAAGCTGGAGAAACACCAGGGCAATCTGCTGCGCGCCTCGGTCGAGCTGGCCAAGGACTGGCGCACCGACCGCGTCCTGCGCCGCCTCGAGGCGATGCTGCTGGTGGCCGACAGCGAATCGACCCTGGTCATCACCGGCAACGGCGACGTGCTGGAACCGGAGGACGGCATAGGCGCGATCGGCTCGGGCGGCGTCTACGCCCAGTCGGCCGCCAAGGCGCTGCAGGAAAACACCGACTTATCGCCGGCCGAGATCGTCAAGAAATCGCTCACCATCGCCGCCGACCTGTGCATCTACACGAATATGTCGCACACGATAGAAACCCTGGATTGAAGGCCAAGACCATGAACATGACTCCACTGGAAATCGTCGCCGAACTCGACAAACACGTCGTCGGCCAGGGCCGCGCCAAGAAGGCCGTCGCCATCGCCCTGCGCAACCGCTGGCGCCGCCAGCAGGTGGGCGAGCCGCTGCGCCACGAAATCACGCCGAAGAACATCCTCATGATCGGCCCCACCGGGGTCGGCAAGACCGAGATCGCGCGCCGCCTGGCCAAGCTGGCCGACGCGCCCTTCATCAAGATCGAGGCCACCAAGTTCACCGAGGTCGGCTATGTCGGGCGCGACGTCGACACCATCATCCGCGACCTGATCGACATCGGCATCAAGCAGACCCGCTCGGCCGAGATGAAGAAGGTGCGCCTGCGCGCCGAGGACGCCGCCGAGGACCGCATCATCGACATCCTGGTGCCGCCGGCGCGCGACTTCGGCTTCAACGTCGCGGCCGCGCCGGCCGAACCGGCCGGGGCCGGCGAGAACACCCGCCAGACCTTCCGCAAGCGCCTGCGCCAGGGCGAGCTGGACGACAAGGAAATCGAGATCGAGCTGGCCGAGGCCGGCCCGCAGATGGAAATCATGGCGCCGCCCGGCATGGAGGAGATGACCGAGCAGATCAAGTCGATGTTCTCGGGCGTCGGCGCGGGCCGCAAGAAGGCGCGCAAGATCAAGGTGGGCGAAGCGCTGAAGTTGCTGGTCGAGGAGGAGGCCGCCAAACTGCTCAACGAGGACGAGCTGAAGCAGAAGGCCATCGCCAACGTCGAGCAGAACGGCATCGTCTTCCTCGACGAGATCGACAAGATCGCCTCGCGCTCGGAGGTGGGCGGCGCCGACGTCTCGCGCGCCGGCGTGCAGCGCGACCTGCTGCCGCTGGTCGAGGGCACCACCGTCAACACCAAGTACGGCATGATACGCACCGACCACATCCTCTTCATCGCCTCCGGCGCCTTCCACCTGGCCAAGCCGTCCGACCTGATCCCCGAGCTGCAGGGGCGCTTCCCGATCCGCGTCGAACTCGAATCGCTCTCGATCGCCGACTTCGAGCGCATCCTGACCAGCACCGACGCCTGCCTGACCATGCAGTACGAAGCCCTGCTGGCGACCGAAAACGTGAAGCTCGAGTTCACCCCGGAAGGCATCACGCGGCTGGCCGAGATCGCCTTCTCCGTCAACGAGCGCACCGAAAACATCGGCGCGCGGCGCCTCTACACGGTGATGGAAAAGCTGCTCGAGGAAGTCTCCTTCGGCGCCAGCGAGAGCGCCGGCAGCGCGCTGAGCATCGACGCGGCCTACGTCAACGCCCGCCTGGAGGCGCTGGCGGTGGACGAAGACCTGTCGCGCTACGTCTTGTAGGCGGGCAGCATGGCGAACAAAGCCCTGGCGACGCGGCAAAAACTGAACTTCCGCGTCGAAGCCTCGCAGAAACCGCGCAACCCGGTGGCCGTCGCCGCCAAGCAGCGCGCCGCCGGCGCGCACGTGAAGAACGCCTCGGCGCAGCGCCTGGCCGCCAAGCGCGCGCTGGCCAAGACCAAGCTGGAGCCGGAGCCGGAATAGCCGGCGCCGGCCTGGGATTGCCGCGCGGAGCGGCCCCGGCATGGCCGGCGGGCGCGCCGCGGGCGCAGTCGGGCCATCATGAAGTATCGCCCTTTCCGGGCCAAAAGTACTATTTACTTGTGCGAAGTGCCAATATTGGCTACATTAGGTCGCGTTATCCAGTACTCCCGCGCCTTCACACAGGAAACCCATGAGCTCACCGGAATTGATCCTGCAGGTGCTGCGCGCCCAGTTGCGCGGCGCCGGCATCACCTACAAATTGCTCGCCGAACGCATCGGCATGAGCGAATCGAGCGTCAAGCGCATGTTCGGCCAGCAAGACATGTCGCTGTCGCGCCTGGCGCACATCTGCAAGGCGGCCGGCATCGGCCTGGAGGACGTGCTGCGCGCCGCCGCCGACGTCACGCCGCACGCCGACACCCTGACGCTGCCGCAGGAAACCTCGCTGATCGCCCACCCGAAGCTGCTCCTGATGGCGATCTGCTGCCTGGGCCACTGGACGCTCGAGCAGGTGGTGGAAACCTACCACCTGACGGAGCCGGAGTGCATCGGCCTGCTGGCCGAACTGGACCGCCTCGGCCTGATCCAACTCAAGCCCCTGAACCGCTACAGCATGCGCGTCTCGAACGCCTTCCACTGGCTGGCCGACGGCCCGGTGCAGCAGTATTTCCGCGCCCATGTGGTGGCCGACTATTTCACCGGCCACTTCGACGCCGCCGGCGAGACCCTGCTGTGCATCCCGGCCCGCCTGAGCCTGCCCAGCGCCCAGGAGATGGTGCACAAGATCCAGCAACTGGCCGGCGAGCTGGCGCGCCTGCACCAGGGCGACCGCCGCCTGGCGAGCGCCGAGCGCGACGGTTTCACCCTGCTGCTCGGCTTCCAGTCATGGGAATTCGGCGCCTTCACGGCGCTGCGCCGGCCGCGCCCGGCTCACCAGATCGGTCCGAGGAACAAATAGAAGGTGCCAGTGCCGCCCTTGCTGGCGCCGGCGCCCACGTAGACCGGGCCGAAGCGCGTGTCGACCGACAGGAAGGCGCTGCCGGCCTGCGTGAAGCCGCTGCGCCGCAGGCCCTCGCTCTGGTCGTAGGCGCCGCCCATCTCCAGCGAAAAACCGGCCCGCACGGCGCCGCCCAGGGTCACCGGCAGCACGCCGATGCGGCGCGCCATGACCAGGCGGCTGAGCAACACGCTGCGCCCCTCGATGGAGTTCGCCTGCACCCCCGACAGGCGCAGGAAGCCGCCCAGTTGCAGCGGCGCCGTGCCGTTCTGGGCGCGCGCCCATTCGCCGTAGACGTGGCCGGCCCAGTTGTCCGTGTGGAAGGCCGACAGGGCCAGCACCGAGGAGCGCCCGCCGCCCGTGGCGCCGTTGCTGCTGGTGTTGCTCCAGGTGGCGTCGAGCAGGAAGCCGCGGCTGGGGAAGGCCAGCGAATCGAGCGTGTCGACGCGGTAGTTGATGAACTGGTCGGTGAACAGGCCCGACTCGCTCTGGTCCAGCGCCGCCTCGGGAATGATCTGGCGCGCGTTGGCCTTGCTGCGCACGACGCCGATGCGCACGTCGCCCCAGTTGCCCAGCTCGCGCCCCAGCACCAGGGCGGCGCTGTTCACGTCGACGGCGTAGCGGCTCTGCCGGCGTCCGGCCAGGAAGCTGTCGCCGACGGTTGAATTGTATTGCAGCTCGGGCGCGATGTACCACGGCGAACCGGCCCCCAGCGGCTGCCACCACTGCGTCTGCAGGGAGCGCTGGGTGCCGATGCGGGCGATGCTGCGCAGCTCGCCGCCCCAGCTGTTGAGGGAACCGACGACGTGCATCAGCTTGAGCGCGAAACTATTGTCGTCCTGGAAGTCGCTGGCCAGTTCCAGGCCCAGGCGCAGGCGGCTGCCGGCCCATTCCGACTCGCTCGCCTTGATCAGCACGCTGCGCTGGTCGCCGGCGTCGCTGATCTCCGTCTCCACCCGCGCCAGGTCGCCGCGGCCGTACAGCCGGGCGCCGGCGCGGCGCACCTCCTCGCGCGTCACGGCGACGCCCTCGACCAGGCCCGATTGCGCCGCCAGCGCGCGCGAATTGATGCCGCCCGTGCTCTGCACCTCGAGGCGCGCCAGCGGCAGCGCGACGTCGGCCAGCGCCGGCGCGGCCAGGCGCAGCGCCTCCAGCGCCGCGTATTCCTGCGCCGGCAGGGCCAGCGGCGCCAGGCGCAGCGCCAGCGCGCGCGCCGCCTTGGCGCCGGCCTCCATGGCCCGCTCCTGGCTCTGGAAGTCGAGGAAACTGATGCCGCCCAGTTCCGGCGCGATGAGGATGTCTTCCGGCCGCAGCTCGCGGATCGAGCGCTGCACGTTCTGTTCGGTGAGGATTTGCAGCATCTGCTGCGCCACGCCGATGGCGCTGCCGAGTTCCTTTTCCGGCGCCAGCGGCGTGCCGACGTTGACGGCGATGACGATGTCGGCGCCCATGGCGCGCGCCATGTCGACCGGCAGGTTGCGCACCAGGCCGCCGTCGACCACCAGGCGCTGCTTGATGCGCACCGGCGCGAACACCCCCGGCACGGCCAGCGAGGCGCGCACGCTGAGGAAGAGCGGGGTGTCGTCGAGTTCAACGAGCTCGCCGGTGATCAAGTCCGAGGCCACCGAGCGGAACGGCAGCGGCAGGCGGTTCACCGGGCGGTCGCGCATGCCCAGCGGCAGCAGGCGGTTCAGCGCCAGCTCCAGCGCGGCGTTGCCGGCGGCGGCCGGCGGCAGCGAAACGCCGTTGCGGTTCAGGCCGAACTCGATGCGCGAAGGCAGCAATTGATCCTCCTCGCGGCGCCGGAAGGCCAGATCGTCGCGCGCCGGGCGGTCGGCGACGACGCGCTCCCAGTTGGTGTCGCGCGCCATGCGCTCCAGGTCGGCCACCGAGGCGCCGGCCGCGTAGGCGCCGCCGACCACGCCGCCCATGCTGGTGCCGACCACGATATCGACGGGCACGTGCATATCGCGCAGCACGCGCAGCACGCCGATGTGCGCCAGGCCGCGCGCGCCGCCGCCCGACAGCACCAGGGCGACGCGCGGCCGCGCCGCGGCGCCCGGAACGGTCTCGGTGGCGGGCACGGCGGCCGGCGCGGCGCTGTGCGCCAGGAGCGGGGACAGGTGCAGCGCACAGGCGCAGCCAGCCACGAGGGCACGTAGGGTCAACATGGGAATCACTCCTGCAGGCCGGACGGGCGCGCCGCCCGGCGATGGATTAATGCGTCAGGGCCGGCATACCGGCGCGCGCCGGCGGCGCCATCTGCACCGGCGTCGCCGGCGCCGGCTGGACCGGCGGCGGCTGGATAGTCTGGATCTGCGGCGCGGGCGGCGGCGCGGCCTGGCCGGCCTCGCCGCCCTTGCCCGCTTCCTGCGCCAGCTCGACGCGCTTCGGCACGCCGCCCTCGGACAGCGTCACGTAGCGCGGCTGGACATCCTTGACGGTGACGCCGGGCGCCACCTCGGCGCCGACCGGGAAGGCCTGGGCCGGCTTGCCGTCGCTGGCCAGGATGGCCACGCTGCCGCGCCCGTTGGCGGCGGCGACCACGCCCTTCAACTGGTAGGTGCTGAGGGCGACGGCCTGCAGGCGCCCGCCGAACAGGCCGGCGGCCGCCTCCGGGCCCAACTCGGGCGCGCCCTGGCTGGCGACGACGCTGAGCGGGCGTTGCGCCGGCTTGAACAGCTGCAGGGCCCAGTAGGCCAGCGACGCCGACAGGGCCGCCAGCGCGAGAAAACTCATCAACAGGGGTAAACGCTTCATCCGATTCCTTCTTTTCTAATGCACCAGCTGATTAATTTCGATGATGGGCATCAGCACCGCCAACACGATCAGCAACACCACCACGCCCATCGCCAGGATCAGCGCCGGCTCCAGCAGGCCGGCGATGGTCAGGGTGCGCCGCTCCAGATCCTGCTCCTGGGCGCTGGCGGCCCGCTCCAGCATGGCCGGCAGGTCGCCGGTGATCTCGCCGGCCCGTATCATGTGGATCAGCATGGGCGGGAAGTGCTTCTGCGCCGACAGCGCGCGCGCCAGGCTGACGCCCTCGCGCACGTTGTTGCTGGCCTCCTCGACCAGTTCGCGCATGGCGACGTTGGAGAGCGTGTCGCGGCTGGTCTCGAGGGCGCGCAGGATGGGCACGCCGGAGCCGGTGGTGATGGCCAGCGTGCTGGCGAAGCGCGCCGTGTTCAGGCTGCGCTCGAACTTGCCGTACAGGGGCGCCGTCAGCAACCAGGTGTGCCAGCGCCGCTTCAGGCCCGGCTCGCGCAGCGCGCGCCGCCAGGCGAACCAGGCGCCCACCAGCACGACGCCGACGAGCAGGCCGTAGTTGCGCACGAAGTCCGACAGCGCCAGCATGATGATGGTCAGCAGCGGCAGCTTCTGCTTGGTGTTGGCGAACACCGAGACGATCTGCGGCACCACATAGGTGAGCAGGAAGATGACGATGGCGAAGGCGACGACGGTGACGATGGCCGGATAGGTGAAGGCCAGCTTGACCTTCTGCACCAGGGCGTTGCGCCGCTCGATGTAGTCGGCCAGGCGCGAGAGCACGCGCGCCAGGTGGCCGATCTGCTCGCCCGAGGCGACCAGGGCGCGGTAGATCTCGGCGAAGTCGCGCGGATGGCGCGCCAGCACGTCGGAGAAGGCGGCGCCGCCGATCACCTCGGAGCGGATCGAGGCGATCAGGTCGCGCAGATAGGGCCGCTCGGCCTGCTCGAGCAGGGCCGAGAAGGCTTGCTCGAGCGGCAGGCCGGCCTCCAGCAGGCTGGCCAGCTGGCGCGTGAACAGCGCCAGCTCGGTGCTCGAGAGGCGCTCGCCGAAGGCGCGGTTCTTGGTCACGCCGGCCGCGTCGACCTGGGCCGTGATGGCCTCGACGGCCAGCGGCACCAGGCCGCGCAGGCGCAGGTCGGCGCGCGCGGCGCGCGCGCTGTCGGCGTTGACGACGCCCTTCTTGGTGGCGCCGCCGGCGTCCACGGCTTCATAGCGGAATGCGGGCATGGCCTTAGTCCTTGGTCACGCGCAGCAACTCGGCCGGCGCGGTGGTGCCGTCGGCCAACCAGCGCTCGCCGTCCTCGCGCATGGTCAGCATGCCGCCGCGCTGGGCGGCCGCGCGCACCTCGGCCTCGGAGGCGCGGTTGTGGATCTGCGCGCGGATCTGCTCGGTGGTCTGCAGCAGCTCGTAGACGCCGACCCGGCCCTGGTAGCCGGTGTGGCCGCAGGCGGCGCAGCCGACCGGCTGCCAGTGCTGGCCGTCGTGCGTCTTGCAGGCGCCGCACAGCTTGCGCACCAGGCGCTGCGCCAGCACGCCCAGCAGGGAGGAGGACAGCAGGAAGGGTTCGATGCCCATGTCGAGCAAACGCGTCACGGCCGCCGCCGCGTCGTTGGTGTGCAGGGTCGCCAGCACCAGATGGCCGGTCAGCGAGGCCTGCACGGCGATCTGCGCCGTCTCCAGGTCGCGGATCTCGCCGATCATGATGACGTCGGGATCCTGGCGCAGGATGGCGCGCAGCGCCTTGGCGAACGTCATGTCGATGCGCGGGTTGACCTGGGTCTGGCCGACGCCGATCAGGTCGTACTCGATCGGGTCCTCGACGGTGAGGATGTTGGTGCTGCTGGCGTTCAGGCGCGACAGCGCCGCGTACAGCGTCGTCGTCTTGCCCGAGCCGGTCGGCCCGGTCACCAGCACGATGCCGTGCGGCTGCTTGAGCAGGGCGTCGAACTCGGGCAGCATGGCGCCGCTCATGCCCAGGTGGCCCAAGTCGAGGCGGCCGGCCTCCTTGTCCAGCAGGCGCAGCACGGCCCGCTCGCCGTGCCCGGTGGGCAGGGTCGAGACGCGCACGTCGACCGGCTTGCCGCCCACGCGCAGGGTGATGCGGCCGTCCTGCGGCAGGCGCTTCTCGGCGATGTCCAGCTGCGCCATGATCTTGATGCGCGAAATGAGCGAACCGTGGATGGCCTTGCGCGGCCGGACCACGTCGCGCAGGCTGCCGTCGATGCGGAAGCGCACCACCGACGTCACCTCGAAGGGTTCGATGTGGATGTCCGAGGCGCCCTCGCGCAGCGCCTGCGTGAGCAGGGCGTTGATCATGCGGATCACCGGCGCGTCGTCGGAGGACTCCAGCAAATCCTCGATGGCCGGCACGTCCTGCAGCAGCTTGGTGAGGTCCAGGTCGGCCTCGAACTCGTCGGCCATCTGCGCGGCGTCGCCGCCGGCGCCGGCGTAGGCGGCGGCGATGGCGGCGTCGAGCTCGGCGCGCGGCATGCTCAGCAGGCGGATGCGGCCGAAGCGGCGCGACACCTCGGCGATGGCGGCCGGCGCCGTCGACGCCGACACCAGCACGTCGACGGTGTGCTCGGCGGTGTCGCTGGAGCGCGCCAGGACGGCGAAATCGCGCGCGAAGGCGTAGGGCAGGAGATGGTTCATATCACTCCGGCTTGACGCTGTCGGGGCGCGCGCCCGGCGCCGGCGCGGCCGCCGGCGGCAGCGGCCGCACCACCATGTTGCCGCCCACCGGCTGGCCGTCCTGCAGCTTCGGCAGCAGCGGCGCGCCCAGGTCCTTGAGCATCAGGTTGCCCGTCTGCGGCTGCGCCACCTCCTCGGCGGCGCGCATGTAGTCGTAGCGGTCGGCCGCCAGGCTGGTGCTCTGCTCCTTGCTGCGGATCACCACCGGACGCAGGAAGATCATCAGATTCGTCTTCTTGCGCTCGCGCGTCTGGTACTTGAACAGATTGCCCAGCACCGGAATGTCGCCCAGGCCGCGCACCTTCTCGGCGTTGTCGCCGGTGCTGTCCTCGATCAGGCCGCCCAGCACGATGATCTGGCCGTCGTCCGCGATGACGTTGTTCTCGATCACGCGGCTGTTCAGGGTGATCCCGGCCGGCGCCGCCAGCGTCGACTTGTCGACGCTGGAGGTCTCGTGGTAAATCGCCATCTTGATGGTGCCGCCCTCGGAGATCTGCGGGCGCACCTTCAGCGTCAGGCCCACCTCCTTGCGCTCGATGGTCTGGAAGGGGTTGGCGTTGGCGCCCGAGGCGCTGGTGAACTGGCCCGTCAGGATCGGCACGTTCTGGCCCACCTTGATGGTGGCCAGCTCGTTGTCGAGGGTGATCATGTTCGGCGTCGAGAGGATGTTGGCGTTGCCGTCCGACTCCAGCGCGTGGGCCAGCGCGCCCAGGCCGAGGGCGCCGTTGATCTGCTTGAAGATGCCCAGCGTCAGGCCGCCGGTGGGCACCACCTTGCCCTTGCCGGTGGCCAGCGCGAGGATGTTGTCGCCGCTGCCGTTGGCGAAGGACTGCGCCGCACCGACGCGGTACTTGCTGTTGCTGTCGCCGCTCAGGCCCAGCCACTGGATGCCGAACTCGGACGCCTTCGAGGAGGTGACCTCGACGATCAGCGACTCGATGTAGACCTGGGCGCGGCGCACGTCGAGCTGGTCGATGACGCCGCGCAGATTGCGGTACACGGCGTCGGTGCAGGTGATGATCAGGGTGTTGGTGGAGGCGTCGGCCTGGATGAAGCCGGCCGCGCCGCCCGAGGACAGCGCTTGCGGCGCGTTGTTCAGCCCCGCGCCGCCGCCGGCCTGGGCCGGCTGGGCGTTGCCGCCCATGCCGGCGCTGGCGCCGGTCGGGCTGGTGGCGGCGGCGG
>JANXSQ010000254.1 GCA_025356595.1 Janthinobacterium sp.
CCGTTCCGGGCTACGCCCTCCACGGATTCCCCTTCTTTATTTGGTACACTTATCCACAGCTGCTACTCAAAAACGCAGCGTCCCGCCCTGGGTCAAATTTGGATCGGCGCGGTGGGTCAATATTGGATCGGCGCCAACATACTTAGCATTTCGAAGCGATGGCCGACCGCGACCTTGATTTCAACCGCGTTCCGGAACCTGGCACGCTGACGCTATTGGACCTGGGGCGGTCTGGATCGTCCAAGCGCGCTACCCGCAGGTCCTTTTTACAAGCCGTCCGACACGCTCATTCGGCGCCCAAAACCTCCACCCGCGCCCGATTGCGCAAAAGCTTGGCTTGGCTTGGCGCGATGTGCGGTGCCGTGCCGTGCCGTGAATCATCGATGCAAGCGACGGCGTCCGGGTATTCCGTTTACTTCACTATGCATTGAGCAATCTCAAAATTTCCAGTGGAACTAAATAGTTAAATGATAGTTATGCTGATCTTTCCTTTCCAGCCAGCGTTGTCCCCTGAATCGAGATATCCGGATGCCAAGAGAAACCACCAGCACGCAAAATTTTTTCGATGAAATGTACCTCGATGCGACGCAAGTGCGGCCGCATTATCATGAGTTCGGCACTTGGCTGGCGCGCCAGCCGGCGCATGTGATTGCGCAGAAACGGGCGGAAGCCGAGCTCATTTTCCGCCGGGTGGGCATCACTTTCTCCGTCCACGGCGACAATGCGGGGCAGGAACGGCTGATCCCGTTCGACATCATTCCGCGCGTCATCGATGGCGCCGAATGGAAGCAGCTGGAAGCCGGGCTGGTGCAACGCGTCACCGCCCTGAATCTGTTTTTGCACGATATCTATCACGAGCAAAGTATCTTGAAAGCGGGCCTCATCCCTGCCGAACAGATCCTCCAGAACCCGCAGTATCGGCCCGCCATGCAAGGCGTCAACGTCGCCTGCGGAACGTATGCGCACATCGCGGGGATCGATATCGTACGGGCCGGCAAGGGCGAATTCTTCGTCCTGGAGGACAATCTGCGCGTGCCATCGGGCGTCTCGTACATGCTGGAAAACCGCAAGATGATGATGCGTCTGTTTCCCGAACTGTTCGCGCGCCACGCGATAGCGCCGGTCGAACATTATCCCGACCTGCTGCTCGACACCCTGCGCTCGGTGGCCCCGCACGACGCCGGCAATCCGACCGTCGTGCTGTTGACGCCGGGAATGCACAACTCGGCCTACTTTGAACACGCTTTTTTGGCGCAACAAATGGGCGTGGCCCTGGTGCAAGGCCAGGATATGTTCGTCTCGGACAACACCGTCTTCATGCGCACCACCCGCGGGCCGAAGCGGGTCGACGTGATTTATCGCCGCATCGATGACGATTTCCTCGATCCACAAGCCTTCCGCGCCGATTCCACCCTGGGCGTGCCGGGACTGCTGAAGGTGGTGCGGGCCGGCCGCGTCGGCCTGGCCAACGCCATCGGCACCGGCGTGGCCGACGATAAATCGATCTACCCCTTCGTCCCCGACATGATTCGATTCTATCTGGCGCAGGAACCCATCCTCAACAACGTCCCGACCTACCAGTGCAGAAAGAAAGAGGACCTCGCCTACACCCTGGCGCACCTGCCCGAACTGGTGGTCAAGGAAGTGCACGGCGCCGGCGGCTACGGCATGCTGGTCGGACCGGCCGCGAGCAAAGCCGAAATCGAGGCCTTCCGCCTGCGCATTCTGGCCAAGCCGCAAGGCTATGTCGCCCAACCGACCCTGGCCCTGTCGGCTTGCCCGACCTATGTCGAATCCGGCGTGGCGCCGCGCCACATCGACCTGCGCCCCTTCGTCCTGTCCGGAAAAAGCATTTCGATCGTGCCGGGGGGGCTGACCAGGGTGGCCTTGAAGGACGGCTCGCTGGTGGTCAATTCCTCGCAGGGCGGCGGCACCAAAGATACCTGGATACTGGAGGATTCAACATGTTGAGCAGCACCGCGGATCACTTGTTCTGGATGGCCCGCTACACCGAACGGGCCGAAAACACGGCCCGCATGCTCGATGTCCGCATCCAGAGCGCGCTCTTGCCGCAAAGCGCCCTGGCGGCGGAGCGGGGATGGCGCGCCCTGCTGGGCATCTCCGAACTGGAGCACGCCTTCGATGAAAAGTACGCCTCGCCCAGCCAAAAGAATGTGATCGATTTCCTGGTGCGCGACCGCGACAATCCGTCCTCGATCGCCAGTTGCCTGACCGAGGCGCGCGAGAATGCCCGCGCCGTGCGCGGCACCTTGACGACGGAAGTGTGGGAAACCGAGAATTCGACCTGGCTCGAACTGCAGCAGCATCTCCAGGGCGACTTGCTCGAACAAAACCCCGGACGGTTTTTCGAATGGGTCAAGCATCGCTCCCACCTGTCGCGCGGCGTGACGGTGGACACCATGCTGCAAGATGAGTCGCTCAACTTCATCTGCCTTGGCACTTTCCTTGAGCGCGCCGACAACACGGCGCGCATCCTCGATGTGAAGTTCCTGGCCGCCGATACGATAGGCGCGGGAAGCCAGCCGGAGTTCTATTACATGGCGGCCCTGCTGCGCTCCGTCTCGGCGTTCGAGATATACCGCAAGGTGTATCGCGACGCCATCACCCCGGCGCGCGTGGCCGAACTGCTGATGCTGCAGGCGAACATGCCGCGCTCCCTGCTCGCCTGCATGGCCGCCGTGGTGGCCAACCTGAACGATGTGCGCAACCACGTCTCGCACGACACCGAGCGCTTCGCCAGGAGCTTGCACGCCGAACTGCAGCTCGCCAACATCGACGCGCTGCTCGAACAAGGCCTGCATGCCTATCTGACGCACTTCCTGTCCTCGATCGACGTGCTGGGAAGCCGCATCAGCCGCGATTTCCTGGTGCCGGCGGCGAGCATGGACGCCGCCTGACGCCCCACCGCCCCCGTGACCGGCAGGTCGCGGGGCGCGCCACACGCCACCTCATGAAAAGGCACCATCGCATGGCCATCCGTATCGCGTTGCATCATAAAACCAGTTACCAATATGACCGCCAAGTCAGCTTGTCGGCGCACGAAGTGCGTTTGCGTCCCGCGCCCCATGCGCGCACCCCGATTCTGGCGTATTCGCTCACGGTGCTGCCGCAGCAGCATTTCATCAACTGGCAGCAAGACCCTTACGGCAATTACGTCGGCCGCTTCGTGTTCCAGGAAAAGACCGACAGGCTGGAGTTTACGGTCGACCTGGTGGCCGACATGACGGTCATCAATCCCTTCGATTTCTTCGTCGAGAAATACGCCGAGCACTTCCCCTTCAGCTACCCGGCCCAGCTGAATGCCGAACTCGGCGCCTATTTGCAGGTGGAGCCGCCGGCTCCCTTGCTGCTCGAATGGATCGCGGCGGCCCGCCGCGCCCTGTTGGCGCAGCCACTGGCGACCAACGATTTCCTGGTGGCCATCAACCAACGCCTGCAAGGCGACATCGCCTACCTGCTCAGAATGGAGCCCGGCGTGCAGACGCCCGAGGAAACCCTGGAAAAACGTTCGGGCTCCTGTCGCGACAGCGCCTGGCTGTTGGCGCAAATCCTGCGCGGCATGGGTTTGGCGGCCCGCTTCGTGTCGGGCTATTTGATCCAGTTGCGCGCCGATCAGGCTTCGCTCGACGGCCCCAGCGGCGCGGCCGAAGACTTCACCGACCTGCACGCCTGGACCGAGGTGTATATCCCCGGCGCGGGCTGGATCGGCCTCGACCCCACCTCGGGCATGCTGGCCGGCGAAGGCCATATTCCGCTGGCCTGCACGGCCCTGCCCTCCTCGGCGGCGGCGGTGAGCGGCTTCACCGACAAGGCCGAAGTCACCTTCTTCCACGAAATGACGCTCACCCGCATTCACGAAGACCCGCGCGTCACCAAGCCCTACACGGAGGAGGAATGGGACAGGATCGACGCGCTCGGCCACCAGGTCGACCTGGACCTGAAGCAGCAGGATGTGCGCCTGACCCAGGGCGGCGAACCGACCTTCGTCTCGCTCGACGACCACGACGGGGCGGAATGGAACACCGAGGCGCACGGCGAGAAAAAGCGCGCCCTGGCGGGACAGCTCCTGGGGCGGCTGAAAAATCATTTCGCGCCCGGCGGCATGCTCCATTACGGCCAGGGAAAATGGTATCCGGGCGAGCCCATGCCGCGCTGGGCCCTGAACATCTTTTGGCGCGTCGACGGGCAACCGATGTGGCTCGACGCGACCTTGTTTTCGGATGAAGAGGAGAGCGAAGCCTACGGCCACGAGCAGGCCGCCCGTTTTTCCGCCGAATTGACGAGGGCGCTCGGCTTGCCGGCCAACAGCCAGATCGCCGCGTATGAGGACGTCATGCTGCACGCCCAGCACGAGCAAGGCATGCCCGCCAACCTGGACCCGCTGGTCGCCAACCTGGACGCGCCGGACCAGCGCCGCCGTCTGGCGCGCCTGCTGGACCGGGGGCTGGGCCAAGTGGTGGGCTACGTTTTGCCGCTCGCGGCGAAGGAGCATGACCCGGCCATCGCGCTGGGCACCGCCTGGCGCACCTCGGCCTGGCCGTTCAAGCGCGAGCATCTGTATCTGATCGAGGGCGACTCGCCGATGGGGCTGCGCCTGCCGCTGGAGGCGCTGCCGTGGGAGCTGCCCGAGGAAAAGGCGGCCGACTTCGATGTCGATCCCTTCGCGCCGCGCGCCGTGCTGGCCGGCGCCAGAAAGGAAAAGCGCGGCACGCTCAAATTGGCGGGCGACGCGGCGGCGCCGCGCAAAGTGATCCATACCGCGCTGTGCGTCCAGGTGCGGGACGGGCGCCTGCATGTTTTCATGCCGCCGCTCAAGCGCGTCGAGGATTACCTGGCGCTGGTCACGGCGGTGGAAGGCAGCGCCGCCAAACTGAAGCTGAAGCTGTGGATCGAAGGCTACCCGCCGCCGCGCGATCCGCGCATCAAGCTGCTCAGCGTCACGCCCGACCCCGGCGTGATCGAGGTCAACATCCATCCGGCGGCCAGTTGGGACGAGCTGGTGTACAACATGAGCACCCTGTACCAGGAGGCGCGCGCCACCCGCCTGGGGACGGAAAAATTCATGCTCGACGGCCGCCACACGGGCACCGGCGGCGGCAACCACGCCACGCTGGGCGGCGCCAGCGCGGAGGACAGCCCGATGCTGCGGCGCCCCGATCTGCTGAAGAGCCTGATCACCTACTGGCAGAACCATCCGGCCCTGTCCTATCTGTTCTCGGGCACCTTCATCGGCCCGACCAGCCAGGCGCCGCGGGTGGACGAGGCGCGCGACGACAATCTGTATGAACTGGCGATCGCCTTCCAGCAGATGGATCGGGTCTTGCCCACCCTGCAGCCGGGCGACAAGCCCTGGATGGTCGACCGCCTGCTGCGCAACCTGTTGGTGGACTTGACGGGAAACACGCACCGCTCGGAATTCTCCATCGACAAACTGTATTCCCCCGACGGCCCCACCGGCCGGCTGGGCCTGGTCGAATTCCGCGCCTTCGAAATGCCGCCGCACGAGCGCATGAGTTTGTTGCAAATGCTCTTGCTGCGCGCCCTGGTGGCGCGTTTCTGGCGCCAGCCCTACCAGGCCCAACTGGTGCACTGGGGCACCGCCCTGCACGACCGCTGGATGCTGCCGCATTTCGTCGCCCAGGATATCCGCGACGTCGCCAGGGATTTGCGCGCCGCCGGTTATGCCTTCGAGGACAAGTGGTTCGACCCTTTCATCGAATTCCGCTTCCCCCGTTTCGGCACCGTCGTCTACGAAGGCGTGGAGATGGAGTTGCGCCAGGCGATAGAGCCGTGGAACGTGCTGGGCGATGAAGTGCGCGCGGGCGGCACGGCGCGCTATGTCGATTCCTCGGTGGAGCGCCTGCAATTGCTGGTGCGCGGGCTCAGCGACGGGCGCCACCTGGTCGCCTGCAACGGCCGGGCGCTGCCCCTGCATCCGACCGGCGTGCCCGGCGAATACGTGGCCGGTGTGCGCTTTCGCGCCTGGTGTCCCTGGTCGGCCCTGCATCCGACCATCAAGGTGCAGGCCCCCCTGACCTTCGACCTGGTCGACACCTGGAGCGGACGGGCCATCGGTGGTTGCACCTATCATGTGGCGCACCCGGGCGGGCGCAGCGAAACGGGCGCGCCGGTGAACGCGAATGCGGCGGAGGCGCGCCGCCTGGCGCGCTTCTGGCCGCACGGGCATACGCCGGGCCCCATGCGCGTGGACAAGGAGGCGCTCAATCCGCGTTTTCCGATGACGCTCGACTTGCGCTGGCAGCCGTTTTGATCGGACCTTGGCGGTCCACCGTCCACAAAAGAAAAGAAGAGTCCACGAGCCAATGCCAAGTCAACTACTCGCCAACTATCTGGCCGCGCCGGATGGTTTCAATGAAATGCTGGACGCGTCGAACCTGCCGCGGGCGCACTGGCGCGCCATGCTCGCCAGCCTGGAGGGGGAAGCGCCCGACGCGATGCGCCAGCGCTACGAAATGGTGCAGCGCCAGGTGCGCGAAAACGGCGTCACCTACAATGTCTCCGCCGACGCCGAGGGCACGCAACGTCCGTGGGCCTTGAATGTGCTGCCGCTGATCCTGCCGCACGAGGAGTGGAGCGGCATCGAGGCGGCGGTGATCCAGCGCGCCACGCTGCTGAACCGCATCCTGACCGACGTGTATGGCGAACAGAAAATCCTCGGGCAGGGGCTGTTGCCGCCCGCATTGATCCACGGCCATGCCGGTTTCCTGCGCCCGTCCCATGGCATGGCGCACCGCGACGGCATCGCCCTGCATTTTTTGGCGCTCGACCTGGCGCGCGCGGCCGATGGGCGCTGGTGGGTGGTGGCCGACCGGACGCAGGCGCCGTCGGGCGCCGGCTATGCGCTGGAAAACCGCGCCATCATCGCGCCCACCTTCCCGGACCTGCTGCGCGAGCTGAAGGTCCGCCCGCTGGCGGGGTTTTTCCGCACCATGCGCGACGCTCTGGTCCAATGGGGACGCGCCTGCGCCGCCCACGGCGACGGCGGCGTGCCGCTGCGCGACAGCGAGCAGCCGCTGATCGTGCTGCTCACGCCAGGGCCGCGCAACGAAACCTATTACGAACAGGCGTATCTGGCGCGTTACCTGGGCTTGCCGCTGGTCGAGGGCGGCGACCTCACGGTGCGCAAGGGCATGGTCTGGCTGAAGACCCTGTCCGGCCTGCAGAGGGTGCATGTGATACTGCGCCGCGTCGAGGATGACTTTTGCGATCCACTCGAGTTGCACGCATCGACGCTGGGCGTGGCGGGACTGACGCAGGCGGCCAGGCGCGGCAATGTGCTGATCGCCAACAGCCTGGGCGCCAGCCTGTTGGAGTCGGGCGCCCTGCTGGGCTTCCTGCCGGCGCTGTGCGAACGCCTGCTCGGGGAACCGTTGAGGATGCCTTCGGTCGCCACCTGGTGGTGCGGCGAACCGGCCGCGCTGGAGGAGGTGATCGACAAGCTGGACCAGTTGGTGATCAAGCCCAGCTTTTCGCAACTGCGGCAAATCTCCGTCTTTGGACAGGACCTGAAGGGCGCGCCGCGCGCCGCCTTCATCGACAAGCTGCGCGCCGACCCGAACAACTACGTGGCCCAGGAACTGGTGCGCCTTTCGCAGGCGCCGGTATGGAAGGCGGGCCCGCCCGGCGGTTTGCACGCGCGAGCCGTCGGCCTGCGGGTGTTCGCCTGCGCCGGGCCGCATGGCTATGTGGTGATGCCGGGCGGGCTGACGCGGGTCGCGACGGGGCCCGATGCGCGCGTGCTGACGATGCAGATGGGCGGCGGCAGCAAGGATACCTGGGTACAGGCCAGCGCGCAGGTCGAGCCGCACCGAGTCTCGCAACACAGCACCCGCAGCGCCGACCTGGTGCGCGACGACAGCAATTTGTCGAGCCGCGTGGCGGAAAACCTGCTGTGGTTTGGCCGCAACGTCGAACGCTGCGACAACATCGCCCGGCTCCTGCGGGTGGCCTTGAATTTCCTGTTCGATGTCCGCTTCGCGCAGCGCAGCGCCGAATGGCCGGCCGTCGAGGCATTGTGCGTCTGGTTCCATTTGATCGACAGCAAAAAACCGCGCAAAGCGCCACTCCCGACCCAGTCGCAGAGCCAAGGCGGGGCCGGCGCGCCCGCGGCCCTCCGCGGCGACGCGCAAATCGAGGCGGCCTTGTTGTTGGCGGTGGTGTCGCCCGACGTCGCCGGATTGGCGCGACAAAAACAACAGATGTATCGCGTCGCCTGTCAACTGTATGAACGCTTCTCGGTCGACAACTGGCGCGCGCTGACCCGCATGGTGGAACGGGTGGCGGACCCCGGACAACTGCCGTCCCAGTCGGAGGCGATGGTGATCCTCGACGACGCGGCCGCGTCCTTGATGACGATGGCCGGCTTCGCCCTGGACGGCATGACCCGCGATATCGGCTGGCGCTTCCTGTCGCTGGGCCGGCGCCTGGAGCGGCTGCAATTCCAGTGCGTGGTCCTGCGGCACGCGCTGGACATGGATGCCGACGGCAATCTGGACTGGCTGCTGGAGCTCTCCGACAGCATCGTTACCTATCGGGCGCGCTACCGCGCCCAGCCCGAATGGTTGCCGGTGCTCGACCTGCTGCTGCTCGACGAAAGCAATCCGCGCTCCATCCTGTTTCAGCTTGACGGCATCCTCGGCGCCCTGCGGAAAATAGCGCTGACCTACGGCGCCTGCGGCGAGGAGCTGCTGGCGCCGCTCAAAGATGAATTGCTGGCGCTGGCGCCGGAGGCCGACTTGTATGGCGGCAATGCGCGCCTGATCGCCTTGCTGCGCCGCATCAGAGTCGCCAGCGAGGCGCTGTCGGAGCGGATCAGCGTGCAGTTTTTCAGTCATTCCGACCATCACAAGGATAGGACCCAGACACCATGAGCGACTTGTCGACGAACCTGGCCGCGTGCGGGCGTTACCGTATCGACCACGAAACCCATTACACCTACCAAAGCATGGTCACGCTGTCGCAGCAATACCTGCACATGACGCCGCGCTGCTTTTCCTATCAGTACGTCGAGTCGCACCGGATCTGCTTCGACCCGGCCGGGGAGGATGGCGCCGAGGGCACCGATTACTTCGGCAACAGCACCCGCCACGTCGCGCTGACCGTGCCGCACAAGACGCTGCTGGCGCGCGCCGAATCGAGCGTCGCGCTGAGCGCCCGGCACACGCTGGCGCAGATCAAGGGCACGCCGCCGTGGGAAGAGCTGCGCGAAACGATGCGGCATGACAAAAGCGCCGCCACGCTGGAGGCCTGCCGCTATTTGTACGCCTCGCCCCATGTCCGTTGCAGCGCCGAGCTGGCGGACTACGCGCGCATCAGCTACACCAAGGCCCGCCCGCAGCTCGACGCCGCGCTCGAGTTGACGCAGCGCATCTTCGAGGATTTCGAATTCGACGACAAGGCCACCGATATATCCACCCCGCTGGAGCAGGTGCTCAAAGGCCGGCGCGGGGTCTGCCAGGATTTTGCCCAACTGATGATAGGCTGCCTGCGCAGTCTCGGCCTGCCGGCGCGCTACACCAGCGGCTACATCCTGACGCACCCGCCGGCCGGACAGTCGCGCCTGGTCGGCGCCGATGCCTCCCACGCCTGGGTGTCGGTGTATTGCCCGGAGCTTGGCTGGATCGATTTCGACCCCACCAACCGCTGCCTGGTGCAGTGCGAGCACATCACGCTCGGTTGGGGGCGGGATTTCAGCGACGTCACCCCGATGCGCGGCATCGTCCTCGGCGGCGGCAAGCACAAACTCGATGTGCGCGTCACGGTCACGCCGCTGGCCTTGCCGGCCGAAGGGGCGGCGGCATGACGCTTGCCTGATACGGACGAGCATATTTTTACCCGACAAGGCCAATTTCCCACACCCGAAGCGACGCGTCGCCGGACGACGACGCGCCCGGGGCCGCCACCGCGGCAATCCCACAGACAGGAAAACCACCATGCAACAACTTTCTCCAAACGGGCAACAAGCAATTGACGAGATCGCCAGGCGCCACGGATTCGGCGTCGATGCGGTCTTGAGCATGCTTGAATCCGTCATCAACGGCAATGGCAGCATGGCGCAATTCAACCATCCCGAATTTTCCGGCTCGGGCCAGTGGATGAGGGGCGGCATGACCATGGTCTCCGACATGTTCAACAACAACCTCAAAGGCCGCGTCGATGGACTGTGTTCGGAATTGGCGCGCCTGCTTGCAAATCAGCCGGATTTGATCAGGAGCGGCAGTTTTCAGTCGCAAAGCCAGGGCGGCCAGCATCAGAACAGCCAGGTCGGCCAACAAAGCCACAACGGCGGCGGCGCCCAGATGGCGGCGGCGAGCCTGTTCGTGCCGCCCGCGGCCGGCGCGGCGCATGACTGGTGGGGCCCGGACTTGCGTTGGCCCAACAGCACGGGCGCCCAAAACGGCATGCGCTACGCCTACTTCGCGCAGGCCCGCCGCCTGGCCATCGACTTGCATGGCAGGGTGACCATCTATGACACGCTGCAGCACCAGATCGGCGGCTTCTCGCAGCAGCAATCCGCCGGCGCCACGCTCAACTTTACCAGCCAATGCGGCCTGGTCGACGTGAGCCGTCTGCCCATCATCTCAATCGACGGCGTGGCACCGACGGCCGGCAACACAAGCGGATTTGGCGATGCGCAGGGCGCCACGGCAAGCAACATGGCGACTGGATACGCGCCGGTTTCCGGCGCCGCCACGCCGCCCCTGGCCGCGCAGCAGCGCTTCGCCGGCCCGGGCGCGGGAGCCGAAGAGGTCTTCGCCATGATCGAGAAACTGGCCGACCTGAGAAACCGGGAACTCCTCAGCGCGGAGGAATTCGTCACGAAGAAAACCGAGTTGTTGGCGCGGCTATAGCGGCGGCGCCACGCTCAAACCCCGCGGCGCGAGTCCGCAACCGCGATTTAACGAGGAATTTCCCATGTGGTTACGTACGCATTGCATGCTGGCCTTCAGCGTGCCCAGTCCCACGCCCTTTATCCTGATGCTGCGTCCGCGCAGCGGTGCCCAGCAATGGGTGGCGCGTGAAAGCTACACCCTGAAGCCGAGCGTGCCGGTGGTGGAATTCACCGATGTTTACGGCAACTTGTGCCAGCGCCTGATCGCGCCGCCCGGCGAATTTTTGATCCGCACGTCGGCCGACGTGATGACCACCGACGCGATCGACGTGGCGCCGGGCGCCCCGTTCGACGAAGTGCAGAATCTGCCCGACTCGGTGCTGACCTATCTATTGCCCAGCCGCTATTGCGAAACCGAGCAGTTCTTCGTCATGGCCAAGGAGATCGTGCAAGACAGCGCGCCGGGATACGATCAGGTCGCCTGCATCGTCGCTTGGATTCAGCGTTCCGTGACATTCAATCCCGCCTCCGGCCACGCCTACATGTCCGCTGTCGAAGTGAACCAGCGGCGCGAGGGCGTCTGCCGCGATCTGGCCCATTTGGGCATCGCCGTATGCCGCGCCCTGTGCATTCCGGCGCGCATGGTGGTGGGGTATCTGCATGGACTGGAACCAATGGACTTGCACGCATGGTTCGAGGCCTATGTGGGCGGCCGCTGGTACACCTTCGACGCGACACAGCGGGAACCGCGCGGCGGGCGCGTGACTGTCGCGTATGGACACGACGCCGCCAACGTGGCGATCTTCAGTCAATTCGGTCCCTCGCTGCGCCCGACGGTGATGCACGTCGCCGTAGAACTGCTGGAGGCCGCGCCCGATTGACGAGCGCGCCACCAGCGAGCCTCGCCTCCATGCCCCCTTCACGATCCCTGCCCGGTTAGAAGCGGAAAAAAAAGCGCGGCCGGGGGCGGACAACAAGTGGCCAACATTGACGAAGAACAGATCGTCCCGACTCTGTCTCAGCTCGCGCAAGGCCAGGAGCACGTGCAGCGAAAGCCATCGCCGCCCACGCACCCGTCGAGCGAGCAATGCCCGCCTCCCAGCGAACGCGGCGCGTTACAAGGTCTCGCGCACATGCGCGATACCCGCCGCCGTATAAATCTCGTAGATCATCGCCAACATGTTCTGCAACTCCTCCGACTTGTCCATCTTACGCACGCTGAACATCACCGGCGACACGGCGTGGTGGTCGGCCACGCGGCGATAGACCACGTCGTCACGCTTCATCCCCTGCACGCTTTCCGGCACGATGGCCACGCCCTGTCCGGCCGCCACCAGACCGATGGCGATCTGCAACTCGCGCACCTCCAGCACCTGTTGCGGCGTCAGCGCGCGCTCGCTGAAGGCCGCCAGCACCTGATCGGCGAAACTGGGGCGCGGCGCCTTCGGATAAATGATCAGCGTTTCCGCCTGCAGATCCACCAGCCTGATCGCGTCGCTCGAGGCGCTGCGGGGATGGCCGCTGGGCAGCGCCACCACCAGGCGCTCCTCGCGCAGGACGATGCGGCGGATGTTGGGATCCTCGCTCTTCACGCGTCCGAAGCCGACATCGATCACGCCGTCTTTCAGGGCGCGGATCTGCTCCATGGTGGTCAGCTCGTGGAAGCTCACCGCGACCGTCGTGTAACGCTCGCGGAAACGCCGCACGATTTCCGGCAGCAGGCCGTACAGCGTGGACGCCACGAAGCCGATCGACAGCGTGCGCTCGATCTTGCCCACCCTTTGCGTCATGGTCTTCAGTTCGGCGGCCTTGGCCAGCAAATCCTGCGCGTGGATGTGGAAGAAGCGCCCCGCCTCGGTCAGGCGCAGCGGCCGGCTGGACTTTTCAATCAGGACCACGCCCAGTTCTTCCTCCAGTTGCTGGATCTGGCGGCTGAGCGGCGGCTGGGCGATAAACAGCCGCTTGGCCGCACGCGTGAAATTCTTCTCGTCGGCGACGGCGACGAAGTAACGCAAATGACGCAATTCCATACTCATACCTTTCGGGTATCCAAACCATACCAACTCAGTGTTGGACTGGCATATCTGGGTGGCATATCGTGTTCCTACCCGAACCAATTATACAAATTAAATATGATTCAGCATATACAGGTCATTCTGGCGGACGTGCCGACGATACGTCCCCACAAGCTCTCCGTGGCCACCATGCATACCCAGACCCTGGTGCTGGTGCGCATACTCTGCGCCGACGGCATCGAAGGCTGGGGCGAAGCGACCACGATCGGCGGCCTCAATTACGGCGGCGAGAGTCCTGAAAGCATCAAGGCCAACATCGACGCCCACATCGCGCCGCTGCTGCTCGGCATGAAGGCCGGCGAGGTGGCGATGGCGATGGCGAAACTGCGCAAGACCATCCAGGGCAACCGTTTCGCCAAGTGCGCGATCGAAACCGCCCTGCTCGACGCGCAGGCGCGCCGGCTGGGCGTGCCGCTGAGCGAATTGCTGGGCGGCCGGGTGCGCGAGACTTTGCCGGTGGCCTGGACCCTGGCCAGCGGCGACACGGCCCAGGATATCGCCGAGGCCGAGCACATGCTTGAGTTGCGCCGCCACCGCATCTTCAAACTCAAGATCGGCGCCCGGGCGGTGGATGAGGACGTGCGCCACGTGCTGGCCATCAAGAAGGCGCTGGGCGACGCCGTCAGCGTGCGGGTCGACGTCAACCAGGCCTGGAGCGAACTCGAGGCGATGCGCGGCATCGCCGCGCTGGAGGCCGGCGGCATCGACCTGATCGAACAGCCCGTCCGTGGCGGCAACGTGGCCGCGATGGCCCGCCTGGCCGAGCGTTTCTCGGTGGCGCTGATGGCCGACGAGGCGCTGCACGGCCCGCTTGACGCCTACGCGCTGGCCAAGGCCGCCGCCGCCGACGTGTTCGCCGTCAAGATCACCCAGTCGGGCGGACTGCTGCCGGCCGCCCAGGTGGCGGTGGTGGCGCAGTTGGCCGGCATCGACCTATACGGCGGCACGATGCTGGAAGGCAGCGTCGGCACGGCGGCGTCGGCCCAGTTGTTTTCCACTTTTGGTGATCTGGCCTTCGGCACGGAGTTGTTCGGCCCGCTGCTGCTGACGCAGGAAGTGCTGCGCGAGCCGCTGGTGTACCGCGACTTCATGCTGGAGCTACCCCAGGGACCGGGCTTGGGCGTCGACATCGACATGGACAGACTCAAACATTTGCAACGTCAATAAATCCAGGAGAGCAGCATGTTATTTCACGTACGAATGGACGTCGAACTCCCGCCGGCGATGCCGGAAGCGCAGGCCGGCGCATTGAAGCAGCGCGAGCGCGAACTGGCGCAAGCCTTGCAGCGCAGCGGCAAATGGCGCCACTTGTGGCGCATCGCCGGGCAGTACGCCAACGTCAGCGTGTTCGACGTCGCCAGCGTGGACGAACTGCATGCCTTGCTGACCTCGCTGCCGCTGTTCCCCTACATGCGCATCGCCGTGATGCCGCTGTGCCGCCACCCGTCCTCGGCGCGCGAGGACGACGCCTGAGCTTCATCTATAAGCAAGCCCGAACACCAAGCCAACACCCCCACCCACACCGAAGGAGACTAGCATGACCCACAATGAAATCGATACCCTGGCGAAGACTTGGATCATTGACACTGCAACCGGCCCCGTCAACCCGCGCGTACAGCAAATCGTGCTGCGCCTGGTGAGCGATCTGTGCAAGAGCATCGAAGACCTCGACATCCAGCCCAGCGAGTTCTGGAAGGGCCTGGAATATCTGAGCGAGGCGGGCGGGCGCAATGAGCTGGGTCTGCTGGCGCCGGGCCTGGGCCTGGAGCGTTTCCTCGACATCCGCGCCGACGAAGCGGAAGCGCGCGCCGGCCTGGCCGGCGGCACGCCGCGCACCATCGAAGGCCCGTTGTACGTGGCCGGCGCGCCGGTCAGCCAGGGCTACGCCCGCCTCGACGACGGCAGCGAGAGCGCCGGCGCCGAGGTGCTGTTCATGCAAGGCACGGTGCGCGATCAGCGCGGCCGGCCGCTGCCGGGCGCGCAGGTCGAGGTATGGCATTGCAATCTGCTGGGCAATTACTCCTTCTTCGACAAGAGCCAGTCGCACTTCAACCTGCGCCGCACCATCATCGCCGACGCCGAGGGGCGCTATCAATTGCGCAGCATCCTGCCGGTCGGTTACTCCTGTCCGCCGGACGGCACCACCCAGCGCCTGCTGGACCAGTTGGGCCGCCACGGCCACCGTCCGGCCCACATCCACTTCTTCATCAGCGCCGCCGGCCAACGCAAACTGACCACCCAGATCAACATCGACGGCGACGCCTACCTGTGGGACGACTTCGCCTTCGCCAGCCGCGAAGGCCTGGTGCCCGCCGTGCGCCGGGTGACATCCGAGCAGGCCATCGCGGCCCGCGGTCTGCAGGCGCCCTTCGCCGAGATCGATTTCGACTTCAGCCTGCATGCCGACATCCCCACCGCGCCGGCCAGCGTGGTCGAGCGCAGCCGCGCCGGCGCCTGAGGAGTCCGATCATGATTCCCATCCATCCCGTGAAGCAGCCCGGCCCGGGCAGCCTGGACGATTTCCTGGTCGAGGACCACGAGCGCGGCGACTACCGCCTGCACCGCAGCGCCTTCACCGACCCGGCCCTGTTCGAACTGGAGATGAAGCATATCTTCGAGGGCAACTGGATCTACCTGGCCCACGAAAGCCAGCTCGCCAACAACAACGACTACTACAGCACGCACATCGGCCGCCAGCCGGTGTTCATCGCGCGCAACCGCCAGGGCGAGCTGAACGCCTTCATCAACGCCTGCACCCACCGTGGCGCCCAGCTGTGCCGCAACAAGCGCGGCAACAAGGCCACCTACACCTGCCCCTTCCACGGCTGGACCTTCAACAACAGCGGCAAGCTGCTCAAGGTGAAGGACCCGGAGGGCGCCGGCTATCCGGACTGCTTCAACAAGGAGGGTTCGCACGACTTGAAGAAAGTGGCACGTTTTGAAAACTACAAGGGCTTCCTGTTCGGCAGCCTGAACCCGGACGTGCTGCCGCTGGAGGAATTCCTCGGCGAGGCCGGCAAGATCATCGACATGATCGTCAACCAGTCGGCCGACGGGCTGGAGGTGCTGCGCGGCGCGTCCACCTACACCTTCGACGGCAACTGGAAGCTGCAGGCCGAAAACGGCGCCGACGGCTACCACGTCTCGGCGGTGCACTGGAACTACGCGGCCACCACCAACCGCCGCAAGGACCAGGGCGAAACGCGCACCGACACCATCCGCGCCATGGATGCGGGCGGCTGGGGCAAGCAAGGCGGCGGTTTCTACGCCTTCAAGCACGGCCACCTGCTGCTGTGGACCCAATGGGCCAATCCCCAGGATCGCCCCAACTATGGCCGCCGCGAGGAATTCGCGCAGCAGTTCGGCGCCGCCACGGCCGACTGGATGATCGAGCGCTCGCGCAATCTGTGCCTGTATCCGAACGTCTACCTGATGGACCAGTTCGGGTCGCAGATCCGCCTGCTGCGCCCGATCTCGGTCGACAAGACCGAGGTGACCATCTACTGCATCGCGCCCAAGGGAGAGCCCGACGAAGCGCGCGCGCGGCGGATTCGCCAGTATGAGGATTTTTTCAACGTCAGCGGCATGGCCACGCCGGACGATCTGGAAGAGTTCCGCGCCTGCCAGCAAGGCTACGCGGCCAGCGCGCTGGAATGGAACGACATGTGCCGCGGCGCGCGCCACTGGGTGGACGGCGCCGACGGCGCGGCGCGCGAGATCGGCCTGCGGCCGCTCATGAGCGGAGTCAAGACCGAGGACGAGGGGCTGTACACCATCCAGCACCGCTATTGGCTGGAAGTGATGAAGCAGGCCGTCGCCAAGGAAGGGGAAGCGGCATGACGAACATCGACATCGGCGCCGTGTGCGCCTTCCTCTACCGCGAAAACCGCTGCCTGGACGACCAGCGGTGGGACGACTGGCTGGCCTGCTACCACCCCGAAGTGCAGTACTGGATGCCGGCCTGGGACGACGACGATACCCTGATCAGCGATCCGCAGCGCGAAATCTCGCTGATCTACTATCCGACCCGGCAGGGCCTGGAGGACCGCGTGTTCCGCATCAAGACCGAACGTTCCAGCGCCACCATGCCCGATACGCGCACCAGCCACAACATCTCCAACGTGGAGATTGAGGGGCAGGACGGCGAAATGCTCACCGTGCGCTTCAACTGGCACACGCTGAGCCACCGCTACAAGGGCGATCACAGCTACTTCGGCATGATGCGCTACGTGATCGATTTTTCCGGTCCTCGCCCGCTGATCAGAAACAAGTACGTCGTGCTCAAGAACGACTACATCAACCAAGTCATCGACATATACCACCTTTAAGCGTGGTCTTACGATTCAGGAGATAGACGATGAGTCACCACATCGCACTGCAGTTCGAGGACGGGGTAACCCGCTTCATTTCATGCAACGAGAACGAGAAGCTGGCCGACGCCGCCTATCGCCAGCAGGTCAACATACCGCTGGACTGCCGCGACGGCGCCTGCGGCACCTGCCGCGGCCTGTGCGAATCGGGCCGCTACGACATGCCCGCATCGAGCTACATCGAAGACGCGCTCGATGCGGGCGACGCGGCCAAGGGTTACGTGCTGGCCTGCCAGATGAAGCCGACCTCGGACTGCGTGGTGCGCATCGCCGCCACTTCCGCCGCCTGCAAGACCGGCGTGGCGCGCCACGCCGGCCGCCTCGCCCAAGTGCGCAAACTGTCCGACACCACGCTGGGCTTCTCCATCGAACTCGATGGCGGCGCCGACCTGGACTTCCTGCCCGGCCAATACGTGAACGTGGAGCTGCCGGGCAGCGCGCTGACGCGCTCCTACTCCTTCAGTTCCGCGCCCGGCGCCGGCCAGTGCGACTTTGTCGTGCGCAATGTGCCCAATGGACGCATGAGCAGCTTCCTGGAGCACAGCGCGCAGCCGGGCCAGGACATCGCGTTCTCCGGCCCCTACGGCAGCTTCTACCTGCGCGAGCTGAAGCGCCCGATCCTGATGCTGGCAGGCGGCACCGGCATCGCGCCCTTCCTGTCCATGCTGCAGGTGCTGGCCGCGCGCGGCTTCGAGCAGCCGGTGCGGCTGGTGTTTGGCGTCACCAACGATGTCGACCTGGTGGCGCTCGATCAACTGCAGCGCATCGCCGCCGCCCATCCCCTGTTCGACTACCGCACTTGCGTGGCGGCGCTCGACAGCGCGCATCCGCGCAAGGGCTATGTGACCCAACATGTGGATCAGGAATGGCTCAACGGCGGCGAGCTCGATGTGTACCTGTGCGGGCCGGTCCCGATGGTGGACGCGGTGCGCCATTGGCTGGCCGAATGCGGCGTCGCGCCGGCCAACTTCTTTTTTGAAAAATTCTCGGCCAGCAGTGAGGTGGCGGCATGAGCGGGCGCTTTCAAGGGCAGACCGTGATCGTCACCGGCGCCGCGCAAGGCATAGGCCGCGGCGTGGCACTGGCCATCGCGCGGGAGGGCGGGCAACTGGTGCTGGCCGATCGCTCCGACCTGGTCGACGAGGTGGCGGCCGAAGCCCAGGAGCTGGGCGCGCTGGTGGCGGTCAGCAAGGGCGACCTGGAAACCTGGGCCGGGGCCGCCGGACTGGCCGCCTGCGCCATCGACGCGTTCGGACGGATCGATGTGCTGGTCAACAATGTGGGCGGCACCATCTGGACCATGCCCTACCAGGAATATGCACCGGAACAGATCGAGGCGGAAATCCGCCGCTCGCTGTTCCCCACCATGTGGTGCTGCCGTGCCGTTTTGCCGGACATGGTGGCGCGGCGCCAGGGCGTGATCGTCAACGTCTCGTCGGTCGCCACGCGCGGCATCTATCGCATCCCGTATTCGGCGGCCAAGGGCGGCGTCAATGCGCTGACGGCCAGCCTGGCGATGGAGCACGCGCAGGACGGCATCCGCGTCAACGCCGTCGCCACCGGCGGCACCGAGGCGCCGCCGCGGCGCATCCCGCGCAACACGCAGCCGCTCGGCGCGCGCGAACAGCAGTGGTACCAGGGCATCGTCGACCAGACCGTGGCCAGCAGCTGGATGCACCGCTACGGCAGCATAGACGAGCAGGTGAACGCCATCCTGTTCCTGGCCTGCGCCGAATCGTCCTACGTCACCGGCACGGTACTGCCGGTCGGCGGCGGCGACCAGGGCTAAAGCGACAATCCAAAGGGAGAACAAAGCATGCCCATCGCACGCGTCAACGATATCGACATCCACTACCGGACGGACGGGCGGCGCGACCGTCCCTGCCTGATGTTTTCCAATTCGCTGGGCACCGACCTGCGCATGTGGCAGGCGCAGGCGGAAGCCTTCAGCGCCGATTTCCACGTGATCCGCTATGACACCCGCGGCCATGGCCGCTCGGCCAGCCCGCCCGGGCCATACAGCCTGCCCCAGTTGGGCCAGGATGCGCTGGCGCTGCTGGATTTTCTGGAGATCGAGCGGACGCATTTCTGCGGCCTGTCCATGGGCGGCGTGATCGCGCAGTGGCTGGGGATCCACGCGCCGCAGCGCATCGGCAAGCTGGTGATCGCCAACTCGGCAGCCCGCGTCGGAACGGAGCAAGGCTGGCGCGAGCGGGCTGCCCTCGCCCGCTCGGCGGGATTGGACGGCATCGCCGCCGGCGCCGCCGCGCGCTGGTTCGGCGCCGATTTCGCGGCGCGCCAGCCGGAGCGGGTCGAAGACATGCTGGCCACGCTGCGCGGCGGCAGCGCGGAAGGTTACGCGGCCTGCTGCGACGCGCTGGCCGGGGCCGACCTGCGCCAGGACATCCAGGCGATCCCGAACCCTACCCTGATCGTCGTCGGCGCCATTGATCCCGTGACGACGGCCGTCGACGCCGCCCTGATGCAGGGACAGATCCGCGCGGCGCGAACGGTAACGCTGCCGGCCTCGCACCTGTCCAGCGTCGAAGCGGCGGCGGCGTTCAACCAGGCGCTGCGTCAATTCCTGAACGCAGACCAGACTTGATTTGTTCCATAAACGGTCCGGTGTACGTTTATCGCGCACCAACCACATCCAGAAACTGCGGCGTCAAGCCGCCATGACGCGCCCCATCGCCGCCAGCGGCCGAGCAGGCGCATAAAGAGAGAGCAACGTGATTGATAAAATTTCCCCATCACTGCAAGCGGCCGTGGCCGATGTGCGCGACGGCGCCACGGTGATGATCGGTGGTTTCGGCAACGCCGGCATGCCGTCGGCGCTGATCGACGCCCTGATCGAGCAGGGCGCGCGCGAGCTCACCATCGTCAACAACAACGCCGGCAACGGCGACACCGGGCTGGCCGCCCTGCTCAAGGCCGGCCGGGTACGCAAGATCATCTGCTCCTTCCCGCGCCAGGCGGACTCGCATGTGTTCGACGCGCTCTACCACGCCGGAAAAATCGAGCTGGAATTGACCCCGCAGGGCAATCTGGCCGAGCGCATCCGCGCCGCCGGCGCCGGCATCGGCGGCTTTTTCTCGCCCACCGGCTACGGCACGCTGCTGGCCGAGGGCAAGGAGACGCGCCTCATCAACGGCCGCCACTACGTGCTGGAAGCGCCCATCCACGCCGATTTCGCGCTGATCAAGGCGCTGCGCGGCGACCGCTGGGGCAATCTCGTGTACCGCAAAACGGCGCGCAACTTCGGCCCCATCATGGCCATGGCCGCCGCGTGCACCATCGCCCAGGTCAGCGAAGTGGTGGCGTTGGGGGAACTCGATCCGGAAGCGATCGTCACGCCGGGAATTTTCGTACAGCGCCTAGTGGCGCAAGGGAGTCTGTAATGCAACGCATGAATCGTGACCAGATCGCCGCCCGCGTGGCGCGCGACATTCCCGAAGGCAGTTACGTCAATCTGGGCATCGGCCTGCCGACCATGGTGGCCAATCACCTGCCGCCGGAGCGCGAAGTGTTCCTGCACAGTGAAAACGGCGTGCTGGGCATGGGCCCTGCCCCGGCGCCCGGCGCCGAGGACGGCGACCTGATCAACGCCGGTAAGCAGCCGGTGACCCTGCTGGCCGGCGGCAGTTACTTCCACCACGCCGACTCATTCGCCATGATGCGCGGCGGCCATCTCGATATTTGCGTGCTCGGCGCCTTCCAGGTGTCGATGGGCGGCGACCTGGCCAACTGGCACACCGGCGTGGCCGGCGCCATTCCCGCCGTGGGCGGCGCCATGGACCTGGCGATCGGCGCCAAGCAGGTCTTCGTGATGATGGAGCACCAGACCAAGAGCGGGGACAGCAAGATCGTGGCCCGCTGCACCTACCCGCGGACCGGCGTGGCCTGCGTCGCGCGCATCTACACGGACCTGGCCGTCATCGACGTCACGCCGGACGGACTGGTGGTGCTGGAAATGGTCGACGGCCTGACGCTGGCCGAATTGCAACGCATCAGCGGCGTGCCGCTGCGCGCCGCATCCGCATTCCCCCCTGCCCCACGGAGCCTTTGAAACATGAACCACGCATTCATCTGTGACGCCATCCGCACGCCGATCGGCCGCTACGGCGGCGCCCTGAAAGACCTCCGCGCCGACGACCTGGGCGCCGTTCCGCTGCGGGCGCTGATGGCGCGCCACCCGCAACTCGACTGGGCCCGGGTGGACGACGTCATCTTCGGCTGCGCCAACCAGGCCGGCGAGGACAACCGCAACGTGGCGCGCATGTCGGCGCTGCTGGCCGGCCTGCCGCTGGAAATCGGCGCCACCACCATCAACCGCCTGTGCGGCTCGGGCATGGACGCCGTGGGCACGGCGGCGCGCGCCATCCGGGCCGGCGAAGCGGGCCTGATGCTCGCCGGCGGCGTCGAATCGATGACCCGCGCCCCCTTCGTCATGGGCAAGGCCGACAGCGCCTTCGCGCGCCAGGCCACGCTGCAGGACACCACCATCGGCTGGCGCTTCGTCAACCCGCTGATGCAATCCCTGTACGGCGTCGACGCGATGCCGGAAACGGCGGAGAACGTCGCCGCCGATCACCACATCAGCCGCGCGGACCAGGACCGGTTTGCGCTGGCCAGCCAGGCCAAGGCGGCGCGCGCGCAGCAAGACGGCAGCTTCGACGAGGAACTCACGCCGGTGAGCATCGCGCAGAAAAAAGGCGAGCCGCTGGTGCTCAGCCGGGACGAGCATCCGCGCGCCACCACGCTCGAGACGCTGGCGAAATTGAAGCCGGTGGTGCGGGCGGACGGCACCGTCACGGCGGGCAACGCTTCCGGGGTCAACGACGGCGCCTGCGCGCTGCTGCTGGCCAGCGCGGAGGCGGCGCGGCGCCACGGCCTGACGCCGCGCGCGCGCATCGTCGGCATGGCCACGGCGGGCGTGGCGCCGCGCGTGATGGGCATCGGCCCGGCGCCGGCGGTGCAGAAGGTGCTGCGCCTGTGCGGCCTGCGGCTCGAGCAGATGGATATCATCGAACTCAACGAAGCCTTCGCCGCGCAAGGCCTGGCGGTGCTGCGCACACTGGGACTGGCCGACGACGACGCGCGCGTCAATCCCAACGGCGGCGCCATCGCGCTGGGCCATCCGCTCGGCATGAGCGGCGCGCGCCTGGTGACGACGGCCATGTACCAGTTGCACCGCACGGGCGGGCGTTACGCCCTGTGCACCATGTGCATCGGCGTGGGCCAGGGCATCGCGATCATCATTGAAAGGGTTTGAGCGCCAGCGCTGTAGAAGCACCTTGACGATGCGCGGGCGGCCGGCCATTTCGGCAGGCCGCCCCCGAGTCGGGCCTGCGCCAGACCATCCGAACGGTTCCGGAGCTTCTCAGGCGGGACCGCCGGCGATTGCGCGCCACCGGTCGCCCGACTTCGTCACGTAGTGCGCAAACACGTAGCGCCACGGAATGCCAATGTAGTAGAGCACGACGAAGGAACAGGCGAAGAGATTGGGCACGATGGCCTCGTCGATATGGCCGGCCCGCCATTGCGGCAAGGCGACGATACCCAGCCACAGCGTTTTCCACACCACTTCCCACAACAATACCGGCAGCATCTGCAAGGGGTAGCGCAGCCCCAGGATGCAGAGCAGGGAAAAAGAGGCCAGCATGCAGGCGACCACGCCTTCGAACAATTCCCAATGCGGGTGATGGAACATGCCCGGCCATACATTGACACCGGTTCCGACGACGATCAACAGGTATAGCGCTCTCAGAAAATTCAGGCGAAACGGCGACACTGCGTTCATGTTGTAGCTCCCGGTAAGTGATCTTTGCCTGCTGCGTTGGAAACGGACTGAGTGCTACTCGACTTCCTTGAGAATTTTCTCGAGCGCGATCAAGCGCGATTGCATCTGTGTCAGCGTGCCACCCATGGCCGCCAGCGCCGCCGCCGTTTCGGCCGGGGCCGCCACGGCTTGGGCCGCGATCGCCCGATAGGCTTCGTCCTGGGCCAGACGCACCCTGGCCTGCAAGACGGCGGACACGTATTTCATGAAAAAGACCAGCACGGCGGCGGCGGCCGGGAAGAAGAACGCTGCAAAAAACACATTTTCGGACATATGAGCCTCTAGGATTCAGGGTTGCGTGCCAGGGATTGCACCGCCTCGGCGACCAGCTCCGGGGTAAGCGCGAGATTGAAACTGTTCACTTCAAAGTAATTGAGTGCCTTGCCGTCCTGCGACAGTTCGAGCTGGCTGCTGACCAGACCCGCGCCTTCCAGCTTTTGTAGATGCAGATGCAGCAAGGGACGACTGATGCCCAAGTCCCGCGCCAGCTGGCTGACGTAGTTGCGCCCGCCGCTGGAGAGCGCCGCGACGATGCGCAGCCGGTGCGGATTGTCGAGCGCGGCCAGCACCGCCAGCAACTGATCTCCGCTAAGTTGAATTTTTTTATCTGCCATGTGTAAACATTATCTTACATATGAAACGGCGTCAAGCGAATTTCCGTTCCGGCCCGGACTCGCAGTCGTCCGCGTCGATTTGTGCCGCGCAGACAGGCATTCCGCTTGCCGGGTGAGTACATGACGTTCGCCGCCAAGCAAGCGCGCCCTGCCGGACGCAGCCCAAAAAAATCCAGGGACCTCGTTCGATGTCCCTGGATACACGGCGTCAAAACCCTCGTGCCGTATCGCCTATCTGCGATAAATACCCACACCCAGCCACAGCGTATCGTTGACCTTCTCGACGTAGGAAGTCTTCGGCTCGATCACCTGGGTACTGGGGTTGACCCATCGGTAGTCGACCCAACCCGCACCCTTGGTTTTGGCAAGCTCCGTCATCGCAGCCGAAAACAGCTTGCCGTCGGCGTCCTTCAGGGCCGACAAATCCTTGCCGTTGATGCGCTTGTTGGCGGCGTGGCATACCATCGTGCTATGCATATCCTGCACGAACACGTACAAGTCCCCCTGCCTGAAACCGCCCCGCGGATCGGCGAAGTCCCGGCAGGCCGCTTCCACGCCATCCTTCTTCAGGTGGGCAACGGCCTTCCTGACCAAGGCCACCGCATCGTCCTTGCCGGCGTTCTGCGCCTGCGCCGCACTTCCAACGACAAGCAAGCCAGCCGCGAGATACATTCTTTTCTTCATATTCCTTCCTTTGAAATTCGCTTGCGGAATGCGGCCGCGGCCGCCTGTCCGCGCGATCAGAACGTGTGACGCAAACCCAGCACCAGCCCGGACTGGCTCTTGCCGACGCCGACCGTGCCGCCGGCATCGAGCGCAATGGCGGCTTTGCCGGCGTTTTTCATATGACCAAGCGAGCCGTGCAAAGCGGTGCGTTTGGAGAGAAAATAGCTCAGGCGCAGCACGGCCATGGTCGAATCGCTGTCGCTGTGTTTGACATCCAGGCGCGCGATTTGGGCATCGACTTGGAAAAGCGGAGTCAGCGGATAACTCGCCCCCAGGTAATACAGGTCCGATGAAAAGTCATTGATCGCGGCCGCCGCCACCTTCTTGCGGTCCATCACGCCGGCGCCTATCTTGACGGCGCCCGCCATCGCATAGCCGTTCAGCGTGACGCGCTTGTCGCTGCTGTCGCTGGTGCTCAGGCCGGCGGCGGCGCCGGTGTTGCCATACATGATGTCGTACGACGCGCTCAGGCCGTAGGCCTGGTTGTCGTACGCCAGCAAGCCCGTCACTTGGCGGCAGGCCTTGGCATTGCCGGCCACCTCGCCCGCGCACGCGGTCCCGGCCGCCCCGCCCGCCGTCGAGGCGTCGCGGCCAAAGCTGTAGGTCGCGCCAAAGGAAAAGTCGGAATACGTGCCCAGATAAGCGATCGCGTTGTCGCTGCGCGCGTTGGGTATGTACAGATCGATCGCCGACATGCTGAATAGATTTGGCCCGAGCACGTCCGACTTGAGCGCGGCCAGGTAAGTCATGTTGACCTGGCGCCCCACGGTCACCGTTCCGTAACTGCCGCGCAGCCCGACGCTGGCCTGCCGGCCGAACAGGCGTGCGCCCTGCCCGCTGGTGCCGGTATCGACCCCGAAACCGCCCTCCAGCACAAAGATGGCGCTCAGCCCCCCTCCCAGGTCCTCGCCGCCGCGCACACCGAAGCGCGACGGCACGCTGCCGGTCAGGCCCGGCATCTTGACCTGGGCATCGCCGGCGCTGTTGACGTTGTTCGTGTAGACCAAGCCGGTATCAAGGATGCCGTAGACGGTCACCTGGCTTTGCGCCAGGGCTGGAATGGCGCACATGGCGCCGCTCAGCGCGCAGGCGGCGCCGATCATTTTTTTTTGCATTGTTATGTCTCCTAATTTTTATATGGGAAATTCCCGGGTCTTACCATGTGCGCTGCCGTGTCCTGCCACCTCCCTGCCCCGCCCGCGCCGCAACCGGATCGAAACGCCATGGCGGCGCCGCCGCCAGCGTAGCGTTGCGTTCCCGCTTGGCGGCGATCATGCTGTCTTGAACGGATCCGCCATCCGGGAATCGACCGGGACTTCGCCGGCCGATGCGGAGCGACTGTGACTGATCAGGGCCACCGCGATCATGGCGATCAGCGCCGGAATAGCGATGGCCATGAAATTCTGCTCGAGTGGCAGCGCCATGCCGACCAGCGTCCCGATCGCAATGGGCGCAAGAATCGCTCCGCTGCGGCCCACACCGGAGGCCCAGCCGATGCCGGTCGAACGTATGGCCGTCGGGTAAAACTGGCCGGCGTAGGCGTAGGTGACGATCTGCGTACCGATCGTCGACGCGCCCGCCAGACCAACCAGCAGAAACAGCAGTTCCGTGGACACCTTGTAGCCAAGCAGAGTAATCGACACCCCCGCCAAGGCGTACATGCCAATCAGCACGTATTTAATGGGGAAACGGTCGGCCAGCCAACCACCGCCGATGGCGCCGATGACCGCACCGAAATTCAGGACGAGGACGAAGGTCAGCGCGGAGCCGAGGCTGTATCCGGCGCCGGCCATCAACTTGGTCAGCCAGGAACTGAGCGCATAGACCATGAACAGACACATGAAAAAGGCAATCCAGAACATGGCGGTGCTGAAACCACGGCCATCCTGGAACAGTTTCCCGATGGGCGCCCCCTCCACCCTGGCGTCGGCTGCGTTCACGAAACGATCGTCGGCACTCGCCCTGTAGCGCGGCTCCATCCGCGACAGGATCTTCTTCAATTCGTCCAGGCGGTTTTCCTTGATCAGGAAAGGCATCGATTCCGGCATCGATCTCAGAACGAATGGAATCAACACGACCGGCACGCCGGCGGCCAGAAACACCGACGACCAGCCATACGCCTCGATCAACCCTTTTCCCAGCAAGGCGGCGAGCATGCCGCCTATTGCGTAGCCGCTGAACATCAAGGTGACCATGGTCGAGCGGATTTTCTTCGGCGAGTACTCGGTCATCTGCGCCACCACGTTCGGCATCACGCCACCAATGCCCAAGCCGGCAAGAAAGCGCATGGCGCTGAACACATAAGGGTCCTGCGCCAGTCCCGCAGCGGCGGTAAAGACGCTGAACAGCCCCAGACAGATGGCGATGGCCCGGCGACGGCCGATGCGGTCCGCAACGGTGCCCAGAAATATGGCGCCGAACATCATGCCGAACAGCGCGGAACTGACCATGAAGCCCGCGTTCTGAGCGGTGACGCCCATACTCTTCATGATCGACGGGAGTGCGATCCCGGCTACGGCAAGGTCATAGCCATCGCAGATAATGATGCTGGCGCACCAGGCAAGGACTCCGGCATGGAAGCGATTGAAGCTGGCTCCATCAGAAAGTTTGTGAACATCGATGTTTTGCATAATTTTTGTCTCCTTCTTTTTTTAAGTAATGGTATTGCGGTCTTCTACCGCGACAGAACCCGGCCCGCCGCTTATCCGAGATAAGTCGGGGTTGGCGTACCGGATGGTGTGGGGGAAATGCGCGCGCGGATACCCGCATCGCCTTGCTCAGCGCGCGCTGGTTTTAACGGAACATTTCAGAGTGCGAGGTCCGACTTCGCTCCGGAATGGGGGCCGCTGACACCGGAGCGCAACACCCGGTAAGCGATAATTCCGATCAAAATCCCCCAAAATGCCGAACTCAGGCCAAAGAGGGTCATGCCGGAGGCCGTCGCCAGAAAAGTGATGAGCGATGCGTCCCTGTCGGGGGAGGCGGCGATATTCTCGAGGTTCGATGCAATGGGCCCCAGCAAAGCCAGGCCGGCCAGCGTCACGATCAACTCTCTGGGCAGCGCGTCGAACAGCATGACGACGGAACCGCCACACAGTCCCGCGAGCAGATAAAACACGCCGTTTGAAATTCCGGCGACGTAGCGCCTGTCGCGGTCCGGGTGCGCATCGCGACCAGTGCACATCGCCGCGGTGATGGCCGCGATGGTAATGGTAATGCCGCCAACGAAAGCCGCCGCCAAGGAGGCAAGGCTGTTCACTGCGATGATGTTTCGGACGCCACTGTCATAGCCGGCGGTCCTGAGAATAGCCATACCCGGAAGGTATTGTCCGGTCAGCGTCGTCAGGACCAGGGGCAAGGCAAGGCTGAAGGTGCTGCTCCACCGCCACGACGGGGAGATGAGTTGCGGTGTCACCAGTCCGAAGTGGACGCCGGAAAAATGCGTCAGGTCGCTCAGGAAGGCGATCAGGACGCCTGCGGCCAGCAGCAGCACGATACTGTAGCGCGGACAATAACGTCTGCATGCAATGTAAGCGCCTATCATGCCGCAGGTGAGCAAGGGTAAGCTGCTCGTTCCCTTGAACGCACTCAGACCGAACGGCAGCAAGATCCCGGCCATCATTCCGCTGGCGACACCCTTGGGCACATGCTCCATCAGGCGGTTGAAACAACCGGACAGTCCGATAAGGAGAAGAATCAAGGCGGCCGTGATATATGCGCCTACCGCCTCGTGAATCGACAGCCCTGGAAACAAGGGTATCAGCAGCGCAGTACCGGGTGCCGACCAAGCGGTGATGACGGGGGCTCTCAAGATCCAGCTCAGCAGGATGCCCGACACGCCCGCGCCCATGGAAATACCCCAGACCCACGAGGCAAACATTTCATGCGGCATGTTGGCCGCTTGCGCAGCTTGATAGAAAATCGCCAGCGGGCCGGAAAATGAGATGAACACAGCCAGGAATCCCGCAGCCACCGCTGAAACGGAGCAATCGGACCAGGATGCAGTCTGGCCACCTTCATGGCTGCGCGTTTGGCGACCAGCGGCGCGCGAGGGAGCGCGTGCGAGGCCTCTTGTTGCGTCCTCGCCGCCACCGCGCATATGGAGGGGGAGTGCCTCGTCGTGCCGCTCAGGTCCGGATCTTTGCATGGGTATCTTCCAGTGTTTTTAGCAAGGTCGCCTGCTTCGCCGGCAGCCGCCTTTTATGAGGAGAATTTGCAGGTTAGAGGACTTCCGCAAACAGGTCCAACACTGATAAAGTATGTTTTTCATACCTAAAAGGTATGAAAATAGAGTTATTTTCCATGCGCAAGCTACTGCCCGGCCGGCCTGTTCGGATGCCCGCTTGCTCCAGGGGCCGCGAGCGGACAAAGATCGTGTCCCACGGAGTGGTGTAGAAAGAGGCCGCGAAGTTTGGCGTGGCCGCCTGCTGGAAGCGAGGTCGGCCGCTGTGATTTTTTGGGGAGGCTTGAGTTGACAACTACCTGAGTCCAGCCGCCGTGCCAAGACCCGCATGACCGTATGCGGCCAAACGGGCTTTGACGTCGCGCCGGCCAGACTTTTTAGCCTCGGTCAATTCTTTATCCTTTCACCGTGGCCAGTTGCTCGACCAGCGCCAGGTCGGCGGCGCGCTGCCGGCACCTCGCCTCATAGCCGGCCTGGTTTTTTGTGCAGGCCAGACCATGTGGACTGCCCTGGCGCACGGTCACGCAATCGACCTCGCAATGGCTGTCGCGTATGGTGCCCTGCACATGGCGGCGATGCGTTTCAGCCGCCTTCAGGGTCCACCCGGCGCACGTCGAATCGGCCAGGAACAGCGCCAGCTGCGCGCAGTACCGGCAGGTGCAGGACAGCGCGCTGGCGCGCCGCCAATCGCGCGGCGGCGCCAGCGGCAAGGCGATGCGCTCCTCGATGCGCTCCAGCACCCAGGCGCGTAACCGGTCGGCGGGACCGAAGTGCAGCAGCGCAGCATCGGCGGCCACCGCCAGCGCCGCGTCCACAAGCACCGCGTCGAATGGGCAACTGGCAAGCAAGCGCTCCACCACTTGCCGGCCCAGCACGTCGTCGGCGACATCGCGCAGCGCCGCCAGCACCGCCACTGCCGCTTGCGCGTCGATGTCCACGGGCCGGCGCAGCGCATCGGCCGGCTGCGGGGAGGCATAGCGCCCCAGCAGCGCATCGGCAAAGCGGTGCACCGCCGGCGCCAGCCATGCGGTGCCATCGGACGGTCCGGTACAGCAGTGGCTCAGCAACTCCGCACACGGGCCGGGCGCAAAGCTGACGTTGGCCGCGATGATCGCATCGATCAACGACGCCGCCCTGGGCCGGTGCAGCAAAGAGGCGGCGCTCGCCAGACTGGCGGCCTCGCCACCGGCAAAGCACCCCGCCGCCGCGACCTGCTCCATATAAACATCGATCAGCGCCGTATGCCGCAAATACGCCAGGCTGGTCAACATGCGCGCGGCGTGCGCGCTGCTGTGCTGATAGAAGCGCGGCCAGCCGCGCACCATGAGCTCGGCCAGCACGCAAGCGGCGCGCCATTGCGGGCTATCGGCCGGGGCGCCGGCTTGCAGCCATTCGCCCACCAGGTGCTCCAGATAGGGCAGGCTGCCGGCCAACGGTGCGGCAGCGATGGCCGCCATGCGCCGGCCGCGCGGCCACAGCACCAGCGCCGCGCGCCGGTAAGCGCGCTCGAACGACGCGCCCTCGTTGCCGGTCGCCTCGTGAAAATGCAATTCATCCGGCTCGCAGTCATCGAACACCCCCGGCGGACACAGCTCCTCATCCAACAACGGCAAGGCGCCCAGCGGCGGCGCGCCGCCGTCGCTGGCGCGCCATGTCGACAGCGTGGCGCTGCGGTCGACAATTTCGCCTATCTCGAATTCGTCGTCCTCCACCGCGTGGTCCGCGTCATCGTGCCCGTAGTGGCCGCGGTGGCGGCGGGGCCGGTAACCGTCATACTCCGCGCTGCCTTGCTCCTCAATGTCCAACAGCGCCAGGTGGACTTCGCAATCGGCCTGCGCCGCCGCCGCGACCAGCACTTGCGCCACGGCCGCGTCGACCTGCTTGAGCTTCTCGAAACACAATCCCTCCATCGAATACGCGTGTTCCAATGGATAGACCAGCTTATCTGGTGCGCCGTCGGCGCCCTGCCCCGCAGTCCAGCCGCGCAGCAATTCGGCCGCCGCGCGCACTTCTTGCGCATGCTCCGGCGCGGACAAGCCGCCCTTGCCGCCGTCGCGGATCAGGTTATACACCAGCGCAAGCCGCGCGCCGCCCGTAACGGGCAGCACCTCATGCACGCAATCGGCATAAAAGGCGGCGTAGGCCGCCTCGTCCGCATCGGTGTTCGCCAAATCCAGGCGCACTTCACGCTCACCGTGCCGCACCAGCAATTCACCGCCGATATACAGGGAAGGCAAGACCAGCACCAGCGTGGCAAACATGCCCGCCGCCTTTTCCGTGTCGCGGTGTTCGACAAAAAAGCCGCCGGTGTCGTAGATCAGCAATTTGTACAGTTGGGCCAGCACCGGTTCCGGCACGCCGAGGCCATCGGCGGCGCGGGCGACGATCGCGTCTAGTGAGCGCTGCCAGTTGCGCCCACCGAACGCGAGGGCGCCGGCATCGATTTGCCAGGTGTTGCGCACGCTCGTATCGATGAGGGTTTGCTCGCCGCGCCCGAACGGCGCCAACTCAGCCCTGGCAAGCAATGCCGCCAGTTGACTGTGCTGGAACGGCAGCGACAACATGCCCATGCCCTGCACGCTCAAGTTGGGAGCTGAGATTTCGGCGCTGCCGGTCGCATAAAAATCACCGTGGCGCCGGATGGTGTGTAGTAACGCCGCCAACGCGGTGCTCGAAAATACGGTATTTTGTTTCATCGACGTTTGAATTAACTTGTTTAGCGTTGCGGATCGCAACAATGATAGGCACCGCGCCATACCCGGTATGATAGCGCCGTTCCCGCACCGCTATCGGGGGAGAAGAGGGAAAACGGAAAATATAGCACGCTAAGCCTACGGCGCGACTTTGAAGGTCTTTCAGCTGGGATGAAAGACCGCTTACGCCCGAAGCGGACGCACGCATTCAGGTGTTTAGTCGTGTCTGAACACTTTTGCGTGAAACTCTGCGCGAACTTCCGCCGGGGAGAAAGCCCTAGCTAGAACTTCATGCGGGTAGATAGCTCCAGCGCGTCGAGCGTCGTCGATGCGGTGAATTACGCCCGCTGAAAGGGCGTGGTCCTTCAATCCAACGGCGATGCTCGTGATCAGTGTTCGCCTGGTCAGGAATGCCCGCATTTGCTCGATAGTCAGCCCTATCGAGTAGCCAGCGGCAACCTCAGCCCCAATGTTCGTCGGTAAGGTATCAACACCGTCGCAATCGATACCCCTGTTAAATTCGGCAAAATATTCGTCTAGATTCATCTTCATGAGAGTCAGGTGTGAGTGACTGCTACTGGCCGTAGGCCTGCCGTCAAGCGGCGTTGGCGTACGAAAATTCTTCAAAAGGAAGTTCAATTGGCGAAAGCAAGTACGAAATGCCATCCTCACTTTGCTTGACGTGCCAGATTACGATGCCAACAGGGGAAACTTTCAATGAAAATGGAAATGCGAATGGCGGAATCCATAACAGTTCGACATCGCCGTCCCCTTGCCATTCCATCTCAAGAAAGAGGCGTTTCGCTTCTTCGACATATGGAAGTGCCCTCTCGAGAGTGCCAAGTACCACTTCGGGCTTGAGAGCGAATTGGCGATTATCGATGTACTCATAGCCGTACGAGTGGAACTCTCTCAGCTTTTCCGGCGAATAATCGATAATTTTTTCAAGTGGAATTGTGTAGCCCATCTTTTCCTAAATACGTTGTAGTTTGATCGGTACGAACCCACGGCACGACCGGCAACTCCTGGGCGATCC
The DNA here is from genome assembly GCA_025356595.1 of Janthinobacterium sp. Taxonomy (GTDB): domain Bacteria; phylum Pseudomonadota; class Gammaproteobacteria; order Burkholderiales; family Burkholderiaceae_D; genus Janthinobacterium. The sequence goes on from JANXSQ010000254.1 coordinate 32,413, forward strand.
CTGCCGTTTGTACTCGACGGCAACGGGCACCTCAACTGCCGGGAGCTCGCGCCCCGAAGCGGCGCCTAACAGGGTCCAGTTGGCGCTCTTATTACAGTTTCCCATGGAAATTTTAAAACTGCCGCCTGTTGCAGTGTAAGTAGACCAGGAGCGCCATATGCCATAGCCGCATATAACAACGCACTGGTGGCCCCGCTCCAAGGCGCTTGCAGTTCCACCTCACCTTCAACATCAATAGCGATTGCGGCTGGTCCACTCACCGCACGACCCTGGTTCAGTACCATGGATGACACCAGCGATAGTGCGTATCCGACAGGTGAGACTTCATTGCCCACCCTAATCTGCAAAGTATCTTCTTGATTGTCATCTAGACAGTCCGAATTCCTATCCGTACTAGCGAGCCAATTTTTCCAAGCGGTCGAATAGATTGCCTGCGACAACGGTTGGAGGGCGGCTGATAGAGCGAGCGCCTCGGCAAGCGTCAGAGTGCTAATCCGGTCAAGAATGACCGCAAGGGTCGCGCCATGTTCTCCGAAAAGGGAGCGCGCCGGCAATTCCTCGACTACCAAGGCCGCGACAGCCCTTGTGTAGTTGGCATAAGGTAATGGCTGCTCTTTTGCTTTTTCCAGTATCGCAACTCGAAGTAGCCTGCCCGGCCAACGCGAAACTAACACCGCAGCCAACGAATGATTTACAACTATCCACGGCGGCCCGGCATTGGCGTTACGCACTGTGGCACCCACGCTGACACCTTGCCAAGCGATTGCTTCTGTTTCGGTAACGAATACGAAGCCGTCCGAACCAATTTGTGATTTCGATTTCGGGATGGTGGGTTGCAAGAGATTCTTAATTCGTTCGAACATTTTTTAATTTGGCGACAGATGAAGTCAACGAATGCGACGAAGGTCTGCTATCGGCAGCCGAATGCGGCCTGTCGGAAAACAGTTGTTTGGCGACAGATCGACAGGCGACACCGGAAGCTTACACGTGAAGGCGCGTGTAGGGGCGAAAAATGTGCGGAAAACTATGTCGTCATGGTGTAGCATACGCCAACTACATTGCACAGGTTTTCCGTATATGCTTGTCGGGTACATGCGCGTTTCGTCTGAGTCGGACCGTCAAAACACTGATTTGCAGCGCGACGCGCTGCTGGCGGCGGGTGTCGATGCCCGGCACCTGTATGAAGATCGAGCTTCCGGTGCTAAGGATGATCGGCCCGGCTTGGTTCAGGCGCTTGAATTTGTGCGGCCTGGTGACGTGCTCGTTGTCTGGAAGCTAGACCGGCTTGGACGCTCATTGCCGCACTTGCTCACCATCGTGAACACGCTGAAAGACAGACAGGTTGCCTTTCGTTCCCTCACCGAAGGCATGGACACCACGACAGCGTCGGGCGAATTGCTGTTCCATGTGTTCGGCGCGCTCGCCCAGTACGAACGCGCCTTGACCAAGGAGCGCGTGACCGCCGGGCTCGCCGCCGCGCGCCGGCGCGGCCGTGTCGGTGGCCGTCCGCCAACGATCACCGGTGAGAAACTGGACTCCATCGTTGCCGCCCTGAACGGTGGCATGTCCAAGGCTGCTGTATGTCGAACCTTCGGAGTCAAGCGCACCACGCTCATTGAAACGATTGCACGTATCGGCGGAACCGGGACAACGTAACGCATGCCGCGCCGCTCTATACTTTCCGCGACGGAACGGGACAGCCTGCTGGCACTCCCAGAAAGCCAGGACGACCTCATTCAGCATTACAGCTTCACCGAGTCCGATTTGTCCTTGATTCGGCAGCGTCGAGGCGACGCCAACCGGCTCGGCTTCGCCGTCCAGTTGTGCCTGCTGCGCTATCCAGGCTATCCGCTGGCGGTCGACATGCTGGTGCCGGACCCGATCATCCAGTGGATATCCCGCCAGATACAAAGCGATGCCGCCGCTTGGTCGCAGTATGGCGTGCGCGATCAGACCCGACGCGAACACTTTCAGGAATTGCGCGTCTACCTCAGCCTGTCCGCGTTCGGCCTGCCGGATTTCCGCAAGCTGGCGCAGAGCCTTGCAGATCTCGCCATGCAGACCGATAAAGGATTGGTGCTCGCAGCCCAGGCCTTGGAGACATTACGGCAGCGCAATATCATTCTACCGACTCTGGCGGTGATTGAGCGGGCATGCGCGGAAGCCGTGACACGCGCCAACCGGCGCATTTATCGGGCATTGGTGGAGCCGCTACAGCCGCATCACCTGCGGGGATTGGATAATCTGCTCAACGTTGCACCGGCCCTCAATATCACTTGGCTGGTCTGGTTGCGTCAATCGCCGCTGAAGCCGAACTCCAGGTACATGCGGGAGCACATCGAGCGCCTCAAGATCTTTCAGTCGCTCGCCCTGCCAGACGGGATCGGTCGCCAGATCCACCAGAACCGGTTGCTGAAAATGGCGCGGGAAGGCGCGCAAATGACACCGCGCGACCTGGCCAAGTTCGAGGATGAACGACGCTACGCGACCCTGACCGCGCTAGCAATCGAAGGCATGGCCACCGTCACTGACGAGCTGGTCGACCTGCACGACCGGATCATGATCAAGCTATTCAGCGCCGCCAAAAACAAACATCAGCAGGAATTCCAGAAGCAGGGAAAGGCATTTAACGACAAAGTGCGTTTGTACTCGAGGGTAGGCCGCGCGCTGGTCGAAGCTAAAGAATCGGGCGCTGACCCGTATGCTGCCATCGAGGCAGTGCTCCCATGGAATGAGTTCACACAAAGCGTCACTGAAGCGGCACAGCTTGCCCAGCCACAGACGTTCGATCATCTACACCTGATCGGGGAGCACTACAGTACGCTGCGCCGGTATACGCCTGAGTTCTTAGAACGTGTTCACAATCTTGCCGCATGGCCGGATAATGACGGAATGAGAAAGCCCTACGCCAGCGACATCAATCGAGAGAAGTTTGAAGAAATCCTGCCGGTGCTGCAAAGCGTGAGGAAGCGCACGAAGCCAACCACGGTGGACTTGTACGAAGTGTTCTGCGCGGTGCTGTACCTGCTGCGCAGCGGCTGCCAGTGGAGGATGCTGCCGAGGGATTTTCCCAAATGGAGGACGGTGCATTCGTACTTTGCCAAATGGAGCGAGCCTGACCAGCACGGCATCAGCGTGCTGGAGCGGGCATTAAAAAAATCAGGTTGGCGCGGCCCGCGAGAGACTGGGGCGCAGCGCCAAGCCGACGCTTTTGATCGTGGATGCGCAGAGCGTGAAGAACACGGACACAGCCGGTAGTAAGGGTTACGACGCGGGCAAGAAGGTTTCAGGCATCAAGCGCCACATCGGTGTAGACACGCAGGGGCTGCCCCATGCCATTGCGGTAACGACGGCCGAGGTGACGGACCGCAAAGGGGCGCTGCAAGCGATGCAGCGTTGCAAAGAGAGTCTGAATGAAGTGCAAAGCGTGCTTGCCGACAGCGGCTATATGGGCAAGCCCTTTGCTCAAGGTGTACAGGAAACCTTGAGCGAGGCAGTCACGGTCCAAATTGCAAAGCGCAGTGAGTTGCACAAGTTCGCTGTGATTCCCAAGCGCTGGGTAGTCGAGCGTAGCTTCGCCTGGCTGGAGAAAAACAGGCGACTGTGGAAGAACTGCGAGCGATGGCTCAACACCAGCTTGCAGTTCATCCACCTGGCCTACCTGGCGATGCTGCTCAGAAGATCGTGAACACGCTCTCAGGCCGCGGCGGCCAGCGGCAGGCGGATGCGGATCGCGCAGCCGCGCGCCGCCGCGCCGTCCACGGCCACCTGACCGCCCAGTTGCTGGACGATGGTGTAGACGATGTGCATGCCCAGGCCGGAACCGCCCTGCCCGCGCTTGGTCGTGAAGAAGGGTTCGAAGACCCGCTCGCGCACGCCCGGCGCCAGGCCGACGCCGTCGTCGGCGAAATCGAGCCACAAGCATGCCGCGCCGGCCGCGCCGGCGTCGATGCCGGCGCTGATCGTGACCAGCCCCGGTCCGCCGTCCGGATAGGCGTGCTTGGCCGCGTTCATCAGCAAATTCGATAAAATCTGCGCCACTTTCCCGGCCGCCAGGCGCACCCGGATGGCCGCGTCGATGCGCAGCTCGACCGCGATGGCCGCCTTGCGCAACTCCGGGCTGTGCGCCGACACCAGGCCCTGCACGTAGTCGCGCAGCGCCAGCTCGGTGACGTGCTCGCTGCCCTGGTCCACCGCCAGTTGCTTGAAGTTGCCGATCAACTCGGCCGCCCGCGCCAGGTTCTGCTCGACCAGCCCGGCCGCCGCCTTCAGGCGCCCGGCCAGCTCGCCCAGCTCCCTGCGGCTGACCTTCTCGCCGCCCAGCGTGGCGATCAGCTTGTCGGCGTAGGCGCTCAGGCCCGAGGCCGCCGTCACCGCCACGCCGATCGGCGTATTCACCTCGTGCGCGACGCCGGCCACCAGCGCGCCCAGCGCGGCCATCTTCTCCTGTTCGACCAGGCTCGATTGCGCCGCCCGCAGGGCCTCGGTGCGCTGCGCCACCTTCAGTTCCAGCAGCGCCTCGCGGTCCTGGTGCTGCAGTTCGGCGGCGCCGCGCGCGGCGAAGATCGACAGCAGCGACAGCGCCAGCAGGCGCTTGTCCTCGTCGATGGGGCGGCTGTCGATGGCCGACAGGATGCCCAGGGTCTTGCCCTCGGTGTCGATCATCGGCATGCCGACGTAGCTTTCCGCGCCCATGTCCACCAGCAGGGTGTCGAGCGGATAGGCCGCCTGGATGGCGCAGCCGTGGAAGCACATGGTCTGGTCGCTGACGTCCTGGCAGGGCGTGTGCCGCAAACCGTATTCCATGTTCGGCAGATAATCGTCGCCGCCCCACACGGCCAGCGTGCGGATGCCCTCGGCGCCGTCGGCCAGGCGCGCCACGCGGCCGGCGATGACGTATCTGACGTCCAGCGCGGCGGCCAGGTCGCGCACCAGCACGCGCAGGAAATCGGCGCCGCGCACGCGCGCCGTGGCGGCGGTGATCGAGCGCAGCGCCGCCTCCGCCAGCACGCGGCGGTCGCCGGCGTCGAACAGCGCGGCGCCGTCCTGCTTGTCGTCTTGTTTCAGGTCCATGTCGTGCTCCCGCGCTGAAGGTTGATCAAGGAGGCGGCGTCTAGGCCGGCGGCGCACCCTGCCGGGGCGCGGCGCCGGCCAGCCTG
>JANXSQ010000255.1 GCA_025356595.1 Janthinobacterium sp.
GGGTAGTCGAGCGTAGCTTCGCCTGGCTGGAGAAAAACAGGCGACTGTGGAAGAACTGCGAGCGATGGCTCAACACCAGCTTGCAGTTCATCCACCTGGCCTACCTGGCGATGCTGCTCAGAAGATCGTGAACACGCTCTAAGCATTCCATGCTCATGCATGTGCGCGGCGTTCCCGAAGTAACGGAAATGAACTACGACGAATCGGTTCTTTGAGAGGAGCCGTTCAAAAATAACTGTACGATTTGGATCGGCCCTGACCGGCAGCGATGCTGCGTTGCTCGTCGTCGCCATAGCTCGCTATGACTCCTTCTCGCGCCTTGCATCGCAACCCGTCAGGACCGCCCAAATGTCACACCTATTTATTCACGGTTCCTTAGTGCTCAATCGGTAACGTTGATGAAAGCTGCGGCGGCAGCGCCGGGTTCGGCCTTGCTTGCTCCGAGTCCCGATTCTTGCCCTTTGTTTCGCTGGTAAAAATGTAATTTTCACGAGTATTCCTGCCTTATTTCGCTCCGCTTTTACTCCAATGACCATTGTTGACGTCGAAGCTAGAATGATCCGCGCAGCAGCAACTCGGCGACCCAAACGAATACTCGTAAATGCAGACTCTAGGTGGGTTCCAACGAACGAGTCTGGGTCAGGCCGGATCGGTATTCTGGGGTATAACACTTGTCATTGGGGACAGTCAGGCCCCTCGTTCGGCCCGCACCGCTGGTGGCAAAAATCACTCTTGCCCTGCGGCGGGAAGTTCGGTGTTTTTGTAGGTTTTATGACCTGTTTAATTGTTGCTTCTCTGCCCGTGATTTCGCCTTCAGGCGGCTTGTTCGGCGCGTCACGCAAAGGCGTTTTCTTGACAAAACCTTGGTACGCCTGCTGCGTTCTGGAGTTGCGTCTGGTTTTTACGTTTTCGTTTCGAACGCATCCAAACGTACCAGCAGCGTCAAAATCAGGATACTTTTTCCCGTTCACATGAGGTCGAAATTTTGTAAATATCACCATTTTATGTTATTGGCAATGCCGCGAGTTGCTTTGTATGGCTTGCATTTTTGTTGTAATCGTCGGCGTTGAACAGTTGCAAAAAATATTTTTGTTTATCGGATACCTATAGTGCATTCGAGAAAATAAAATTGCTCATTCAGTAATTTTGATGTAATCTTCTTACTATCTATTTGAATGTCTGCCAAACTATGATCGAATTTACTAAAAAATCGCAAAAAAAGAATCTTATTTTATTTGTTCATGGCTTTACTGGTGGGTCTGAAACATGGAAAAATTCAGAGCATGGGTATTATTACGATCAACTCGCAACGAATAATTTTGTAGAAAATAATTTTGATATCGCAAAATTTGAGTATTTTAGCAAATTGCTGAATATATTCGTGACGGGAAGTTCCGCCATCGAATGGATTGCGAATCTATTTACAACGAAAATAGCAAAGTCAGAAAAAAATCTTGGTATTTCTGAACTTGCGGATTTATTGAGAACGCAAATTCGATTTGTTTTAAAAGACTATGAAAATATCGTGGTGATAGCACACAGCATGGGTGGTCTGGTTGCAAAGGCCTGTGTAATTGAGGATATTAATAAATATGATCAAACAAAAATAAAGCTGATGATTTCCTTGGCGGTGCCGCATTTAGGGACTGATATTGCGACGTACAGTTCTTTATTGAGTGGAAATCTTCAAACTAAAGACCTCACTCCTCTGGGTAAATTTCTTCCTGATCAAAATAATCAATGGTTAAGGTTGGAGAATAAACCGCCGATTAAATATTTTTATGGCACATACGACGATGTTGTAAAAAAAGAGAGCGCGATCGGTACCGATGCCGTACCACAAGACACTATTGCTTGCAATGATAATCATACAACTATATGTAAGCCTGCAGGAAATTCAAGTATTGCAATAATTGCTGTAATCGATTTTCTGGAGGAGTTTGTGAAATCCTTATGCGGAGAAAGCCTTGATTTTCATAAGCTGGATAATGATGCTCAGTTTTCTGATGAATATTTTGCGTTGAAATTAATTGTTGCGGGTGTGCATACTGCTACTGTAAAGCACTCGAAAGAACATTTCCTGAATGCAGAGTATGCAAGGAAATTCTTTAGTAGTAGTGCTGACCAAAAGAAACTTGCCGATCTATATTCAAAAATCCGCACAGTATATCAAGACTGCTATGATAGCCATGTTGGTAACGATGAAATAAGTGCGGGAAAACTCGTTGCTAAAGTTCACAAAAAAATAGTCAGCGAAGATGCGGGCTACCTGAAAAGCGCGTTGCCACTCATCCAAGCTCTTCACAAAAAAGGAATGTTACATCAGCTTGCAAACGATATGTCGGACGACATATGGTGGAATGATGATCGCTCAATAGAGGCTTTGGAGAGTATAAAAAATATTTCTGGAAATGGAAGCGTCGATGGACAATAAAATTCCATATATAAATCCTGATCAAGATGCAAATATTAATGTAATGCTATTAATACTTGTTATATTTTTTTTAGGTAAATCGGCTCGTGGAATTCCGCTTTTGAATAATGATCGATTGCTTATATTTATTTATTTAATAAAAAACCCGGTAGTATTGGATAACGTTTTGGAGCAAGTTGGGCGTAGGGAGATTGTTTTGACAAATGTCGAATTGTTTTCTATAAATAGCATTTCAATAAATTTAGATCCTCTTTTTGATCGAAATTGGTTAAAAAGCCTATTAATGCGCTTATCATCATTGGGTTACCTTGATGTGACCTACCGGAAAGCTGACGGTTTTATGTACTTGCTGACTAGCAGCGGAAACGAAATTGCCGAAAGAATTAATGGATCGTATTTTAATAGGGTGAAAATTTATTTGAAAAACCTGGAAATGATTCGATCTGAGTCAACAGTAAACATAAATCGTCTTATTAATAATATTTTTCGGCATTAAAATATGGCAAATAATCCTAGTATCATAGTTAAAAGATTAATATTGGTTGGGCATCGTAAGAATTATCAAATTGCGTTTGAGTCTGGAGTTAATATAATCTATGGCGATTCGGCAACTGGAAAATCGAGCATTTTAGAGCTAATAAATTACCTGTTGGGTTCATCAAAATTTATTTATGACGAAGAGATCGAGACGGCTGTTAAGTACGCTGCACTAGAAGTTGAACTTAATGGTGTAATTTATACAATAAGTCGAGATATATTTTCCTCGACGCGTCCAATTGAGGTTTGTGCTTCGAATTTCGAATCGATTGGGGATGTATTTCCAAAGAAGTTTGCACCGAATTATTCAGGTGACGATGGTTTGGACGGTTTTTTTTCAGACTTTCTCCTTAGTGCTCTTAACTTACCTATCTTGAAGGTTCGTGAGGCTCCATCACAATTCGATTCTCCGATGGTTAGATTGAGCTTTCGAGATATTTTCAAGTATTGTTACTTGAAACAAGATGATGTCGGAAGCAAACAATTGTTGAGTGTGGCGAATGGGGTTTTATATTCAAAAAACAAGCAGACTTTTCGATATATTTTTAATTTACTGGATTCTAGTATCACTGAGCTTGAGCAAGAAATTCATAACGTAAACCTGAAAAAGGTAGAGCTTGCGCGAAAATACAAATCCGTCTCTGATTTCTTAAGAGAGACGCAGTTTGAAACGGCAATAAATTTAAGTGATATAAGTGATGAATTGCAGAAGCAGTCAAATTCGTTAAAATCTGAACTTGATCGAATTAATTCATCAATGGTTGCGAATAATGAAACATATCTGTACCTCAAGGAATCGTTAGATGTTTTTTCGATAAAATTCGTCGGTGTTCAAGGGGCAAGAAAAGATAGTGAACTATCGATTGAGCGATTTTCTCGACTGAAAAACGACTATATCGGCGACATTGAAAAACTCAAAGCAATACAGCAAGCACAAATTCTCATTGGGACACCAACCGTTGCGGCTTTTAGTTGTCCAATCTGTGACACGAAAGTTGATCTTTCACGTATTAAAGCAGAGTATAAAATTGACGATAGCGACAAGGCTAACCACGAAATTAATGCTCTTACTCGCCGAATTCGGGACATAGATGGAGTTATCCAGGCCGAGCGAGATAAACTTCTTTTGCTTAGTCAAGAGAGTGACATTCTCTCGAATGACCAAGCTAAGGCACGCCGGCTCCTTGATGAAGAATCGAAGCAAATGATTACGCCATATTTATCCGAACGCGATGGAATATCTGTTGAGTTAGCGACGGTCAATGAAAAAATTCGGCAATCGGACCATTTTTTAAAAGTACGAAATCAGCAACAGTTAATTTTTACCGAAGTCGACAGATTGGAAAATAACATTGCTGTCCTTACGGAGAAATTGGCAATTTTGAAGAAAAATACACCATCTATCGTGAGTATTTTGGCTGACCTAGGAAATTTGCTTAGTAAATTTTTGGTAAAAGTGAATATAAAAGAGCCTCGCAATATCTCAATTAATGCAACTAATTTTTTACCAATTTTACGGAACAGAAATTATGTAGATATCACGTCTGGCGGGCTGCGAACAATTTTGTCTATTGGGTATTTCTTGAGCTTGTTCGAACATTCAATTTCGCACTCGTCAAATATTCCTGCCTTTTTGATGATCGATACCGTTGGTAAATATTTGGGGAAAACGCAGAGCCAATATGGCGAGACAGTTCGTGCCGAAGACGAAAAAGAAAATGTCGCAGATCCGATTAAATATAGCAATATGTATGAGTATATGATTAATTTGGTTGATCGAGCTGCTCTAAAAGAAATTCCATGTCAAATAATTTTGGTGGATAATGACGTTCCTCTTGCAATTCAACAAAAATATGCCGGTTTTGTGACTGCGCATTTTAGTTCGGAAGGTGTTAATGATTTACCTTTTGGACTAATTGACGACGCGCATTTGCAAAAAAATTAATTCGATTCCTGTGTTCATATCAAAATGTGTAAGCAGCTAAGATGTGGGCGAAATCGCTAATAATTTATAGAATAGTTTTTTACTTACGTTCTTACCCTCGTCATCACCTGACTGGTGTTATGTTGCCCGCGCGCGTCACGCTCGCGCGACGCAAAGCGAATATCCTTGTCTGAAATGAATCGTTGGGAATGGCGGGGTGGTTTATTACAGTGGGTCCCAGTGAGTTCGCCGGCAGCGCCGGCGTCGCTCACCACTCCATAAACCATCCCAAGAGGTCCACGATGAGCGCGCGAATTTTGCAGAATGTACTGGCCCTAGCGGCAGTTTTGAGCGCCCCGGCGTTTGCCGCCGATAAGGAGGTCAACATCGCCTTCCAGACCGTGGTCGAACCGTCCAAGGTGGCGCAGGCCGACGGCGAGTATGAGAAGGCCAGCGGCTGGAAAATCAACTGGAAGAAGTTCTCCAGCGGCGGCGACGTGATCACCGCCGTGGCCTCCGGCGACATCCAGATCGGCTATGTCGGCAGCAGCCCGCTGGCGGCCGCCGCCACGCGCGGCTTGCCGATCGAGACCATCCTGGTGGCGGCCGAAATCGGCGGCGCCGAGGCGCTGGTGGTGCGCAACGGCAGCGGCATCCTGAAGCCGCAGGACCTGGCCGGCAAGAAGATCGCCGTACCCTTCGTCTCGACCACCCACTACAGCCTGCTGGCGGCGCTCAAGCACTGGCAGATCGATCCGAAATCGGTGCGTATCCTCAATCTGCGCCCGACCGAGATCGCCGCCGCCTGGCAGCGCGGCGACATCGACGCCGCCTACGTCTGGGATCCGGCGCTGGGCAAGGCCAAGGAGAGCGGCAAGGTGCTGACCGATTCGGCCGAGGTGGCCAAGTGGGGCGCGCCGACCTTCGACGCCTGGATCGTGCGCAAGGATTTCGCCGCCGCCCATCCCGATTTCGTGAGCAGCTTCGTGCGCGTCACCGGCAAGGCCTACGCGGCTTATCGCCAGGACGGCGCCGGCTGGACGGCCGACTCGCTGCAGGCCGGGAAAATCGCCCGCCTGACGGGCGCCGCCAAGGCCGACATTCCCGGCCTACTGGCCGGCAGCGCCTTCCCGACGCTGGCCGAGCAGGCCGCGCCGCGCTTGTTGGGCGGCGGCCTGGCCAAGACCATCGCCGACACCGCGCAGTTCCTCAAGGAGCAGAAGAAGGCCGACAAGGTGCTGGCCAGTTACGAGCCCTTCCTCAACGCCCGCTTCGCCCGCCAGGCCGCGGCCGAGTAGGATTTCGACATGATCCGTTTGCATAATGTGGGCGTCACTTTCGACGCCGTCGAGGTCTTGCGCGGCCTCTCGCTGGAGGTCGCCGACGGCAGTTTCTGCGTGGTCATCGGCGAGTCCGGCTGCGGCAAGACGACGCTGCTGAATCTGATCGCCGGCTTCGTCGCGCCGAGCGCCGGCAGCGTCGCCATCGACGGGCGCGCCGTCACCGGGCCGGGCGCCGACCGCGGCGTGGTGTTCCAGGACGACGCCTTGCTGCCCTGGCAAAGCGTGCTGGAAAACGTCGCCTTCGGTCTGCGCCTGGCCGGCATGGCGAAGCCGCGCCGCGAGGCGAGGGCGCGCGAATTGCTGCTCTTGACGGGGCTGGAACGCTACGCAGACTACCCGGTCTGGAAGATTTCGGGCGGCATGCGCCAGCGCGTCGGCCTGGCGCGCGCGCTGGCCGTCGATCCGCGCTTTCTGCTGCTCGACGAACCGCTGGGCGCGCTCGACGCCCTCACGCGCGAGCGCATGCAGGAGCATCTGCTGCGCATCTGGAAAGCCTCCGGCAAGGGCCTGTTCATGATCACCCACAGCGTCGAGGAGGCGCTCTTCCTGGCCACCGACCTGGTGCTGCTGCGCGCCCGGCCGGGCCGCGTGGAGAGCATCCGCAAGCTCGATTTCGGCGCCCGTTTCATGGCCGGCGAGGCGGCCCGCGGCATCAAGTCGGAGCGCGCCTTTGTGGAGCTGCGCGAAACCATATTGCACGATCTGTTTAGCCGCGAAGAGGAGATGGCATGAGCGAGTTGAACGCGATTTTCGCCGCTTGGGACGCGGACGGGGCGACGCTGCCGCGCCCGCCGCGCCGCCTGCCGCCGCGCGCCATCACCGCGCTGACGGTGTTGTGCCTGTTCGCGCTGTGGTGGGCGCTGACGGCCTTCGCGGTGGTGCCCAAGCTGTTCCTGCCGGCGCCGGCCGATGTGCTGGCAGCCCTGCTGGCGGTGGCCGGCGAGGGCTTCGTCGACGCCACGCTGTGGCAGCACGCCTCGATCAGCGTGGCGCGCGTCGGCGCCGCGCTGCTGCTGGCGGTGGCGACGGCGGTGCCGCTGGGCGTGTTGATCGGTTCGAGCCGCCGCGCCGGCGCCGTTTTCGATCCGCTCATCGAGTTTTACCGGCCGATTCCGCCGCTGGCCTATCTGCCGCTGATCGTCATCTGGTGCGGCATCGGCGAGGTGTCGAAGGTGCTGCTGATTTACCTGGCCATCTTCGCGCCGCTGGCGATCGCCACCGTGCAGGGCGTGCGCCGGGTCGAGCAGAGCCGCGTGCGCGCCGCCCAGGCGCTGGGCGCGACGCGCGCGCAACTGGTGCGCTTCGTCATCCTGCCCTCGGCGGCGCCGGATATTTTGACGGGCATCCGCATCGGCATCGGCGTCGGCGTCGGCTGGTCGACCCTGGTGGCGGCCGAGTTGATCGCCGCCGAGCGCGGCCTGGGCTTCATGATCCAGTCGGCCGCGCAATTCCTCGTCACGGATGTGGTGGTGATGGGGATATTCGTGATCGCGGTCATCGCCTTCGCCTTCGACTGGCTGCTGCGCCGCCTGCAGAAGGCGTGCGTGCCGTGGGCCGGGTTGGCCTGAGCGAACTTTCGCCGCCGACGCCGCTCTGACAGGAAAGGCTTACGCGGAGGGCGCGCGATGGACATTCCACCGGGGCTGAGAATCCCGCTGCTGGTGTTTTCCCTGCAGGCGATCATGATCGCGGGTTGGATATTGATTTTGCTGCTGATGGCGCGCCATTGAGCGGGCGTCAAGGCAAGGAGACGGCGATTTTTGATCGATCTCAGGCGGTCGACAGCGCAGCGGGCGCGACGGTGCTGTGCGGCTCGCCCATGCCGGTGTGGATGATCCAGCTTTCCGGATACGGTTCGGCGGCGAAGCGGTTGTGTTTGGCGATGCGGCTCAGTTTGTCGAGCGGGGCGGCGGGGCTGAGCGCGGTTTCCTTGCCGGTCAGCTGGTCCAGGTGCCAGAAGCCGCCGTCGTGGTGGAACAGCAGCGGCAGCGCGGCCGCGTTGGGAGCGGCGGCGAAGGCCGGCAGCGGGTAGCCGGGGTGCCTATCCGGCGCCAGCAGGTAGAAGCATTCGGCCCGCGCGCCCTGATCGAGGCGGTGCAGGATGACGCCGTGCGGCAGGATGGCGCTGACGCCGAGCACGACAATGCCCTTGATGCTGGCGCTGAGTTCGATGCGCATGCCCAGGCGCAGCGGGGTCGGCTTGTGCTTGCCGGGCCAGACGCCGTCCAGTAGCAGGCCATAGCGCGACACGTCCTCGATCTCGAAACCGTTGTTGCCGCGCCGTATGAGGGCGTGGCGGCCGGACAGGCGCCGCGTCAGGCCGTTGTTGTCCTGGCCGTCGGCGCCGAAATGGCTGAGCAGGATGTCCGCCTCCGGGTCGACCAGTTCGAAGCGGCCCAGCGCGCACTCGTCCAGCGCGAACAGGCGTATCTGGCGTTGCGCGCCGGCCTCCGGCGCGGCGTTGACGAGACAGGCGGCGCGGCTGGGGTGCGGATGGGCGCGGCTGGCGCCCGGCACGTCGATCTCCATCAATTCCTCGTCCCAGGCGATGGTGGTGAAACCCATGTCGATCTTGCCCTGCGGCGCGGTCAGGTCGACATGGGCGATGCCGGCGTTGCGCGCCGCCACGTCGAGGTCGAAGCCGGCGCCGGCCGAGGCGCTGACGCGGGCGATCGAGGCGTCGTCGGCCATCACGCGCACGTTCTTGTGCGTGCTGAGGAAGATCTGGTGGATTTCCGTCAGGGTGGCGTCGCGCCGCGGCACCAGGATGACGAAGGTGCAGACCCATTTCTGCGCCGCCTTGCCTTCGGCCTGGCTGAGCACCTCGACCTGGATCTGGTACTGGCCGTGCTCCTTGCCGCGCGAGGAGAATTCGACGAAGACGGGGCGCCAGTCGCCGCGCGTGGCGCGCACGAATTCCTGGCGCGCGGCGCCGTGCGGGATCAGGTCGGACTGCAGTTGCATGCTGATGTGCGGCGCGCAGGCGGCCGGCATGCCGCGCAATTCCATCTTCAGGGTCTGGCGCCCGCCGGCGGCGCGCGGGTCGAAACCGCTGATGTGCAGGTGGGCGTGGTTGATTTCCTTGAACGGGACCGGCGCGCGCGCGGCCGCCGGCGCGTCGGCGCGGGCGCCGCGCAGTTTGCTCAGCAATTCGTAGCTCGACGGCGCCGCCGCCTGGGCGTGGCCGCCCGCGCAAGCGCTTTCCCCAGGCATGACCCAGAACGTACAGTGCGGGTGGTCCGGGTTACTGCATTTTTTCATGGCGTGGGGGGTGCGGATCTCGCCCGGAGCGACGAGTAAACCACAGCTTACGCGCTTTTGGTGGCGCTTGGCAACTTTTGCGGCATTCTGGCGGCCTATTTTTTGCGCCAGATCGCCGCCGCGCCATGAACGCAACAGTTATTGAATCAGACACGGCGCAGCGCGCCGCCCGGCAGTGCCGTTTCGTCAATATTCGGCGTGCCGAAGCGCAGGGCGATGGCGGTCAGGTTGTCGATGTGCAGGCCGGCCGGAGGCGACGCCAGGAAGCAGGAGAACAGCGCGTCGATGGCGGCCGGGGCCGGCAGGGCGCCCAGCAGGGCCGGCCAGCGCGCCACCCAGCGGTCCGGCCGCGAACAGGCCCAGAAGCCGTCGCTGGCCAGCAGGTACAGGGCGTCGCCGCGCACGCTGAGCGCGCGCCGGTCGCCCAGGTGGCGCAGGAAGGGCGGCAGATTGTTTTCGTCCAGCGCGTACAGGGGGCCGGCCAGCACCTGCGGGTCGCTGATCGCGTTGCCGAGGATGAAGGCCTGGGAAATGTGCGGGCGGTGCTCGCCGTGCACTTGTTGCCACCATTCCTGCTCGCCGAGCATGCCGTGCATGGCGAAGGTGGTGGCGGGGACATGGTCGACCGTCAGCACAGTCGCCTCGCGCGGGGTAATTTCGTAGAGGCGCGAATCGCCCACGTGGTAGAGCAGCGGCGCCTGGTCGGGGCGCAGTTCCAGCAGGGTCAGCGTGGTGCCGGGGCGTTTCGCGCCGGCCTCGTCCGCGTCGGCGGCGACGCGCGCCTGCAAGTCCTCGTGCAGGGCGTCCAGGCGGGCGCTCAATTCCTCCAGCGTGGCGCAGGCTGGCATGCGCAGCAAGCCCTGGACGACGGCCTCGGCTGCCTGGCGGCCGTTGCCGTGCCCGCCCATGCCGTCGAGCACGGCGACGCGCATGTGGCCGGCGGGCCAGTCGGCCACTTGCTGGCTCTGCGCGCGCTGCTCGCGCAGGAAGACGGCCCGTCCGCCGGCGTCGATCAAGAGCAGATTGTCCTGGTTCTCGGGCAGCGTGGCGGCGCCCGCGCCGGCGCAGCTATACGCCGCGACTTGCAGGCGGGGGCCGAAATCGAGCGAGTCTGTCAATGGCGGCATTGTGGAAGTAAAAATATTATCTCGTTGATCATGTGTATAGCTTAGCCGAAAAAGCGCATATTTCAGCGAGATTTTTTTCGCTCAGGGCGGCGGTGCGCTTTCCGTGATGCGCCGCAACCACAGACTGCTGGCCCAGCCGGTGTTGTCGCGTCCGCCGACGCTGGCCTTCACCTGCCACCAGTCTCCGCTGCGGACGCCGGTCGGCGTCACCGTCGCGCCGGCCGGAACGACGCCGATGCGCGGCGCGTCGACGCCGGCGCCGGCGCGTAGGTTCAGGTCGTGGTGGGCGCGGTAGGGTTGGCCGGCCAGCGGCGCCGGGTCGGCTTGCGCCAGCGGCGAGGGCAGCGGCGGGGGCGCGGGCGGCGGGAAGATGGCCAGCAGCAGGCTGCCGAAAGCCCAGGCGCCGAGGCCGAGTATCAGCAGCGCGCGCGCGGTCGGGCGGCGCCACCAGCGGCGCGGCGTCAGCCAGGCGGCCAGCGGCAGCGTCAGTAGCAGCCCCGCCGCGTAGGCGCCGAAGGGATAGAGATCCTGTGCTTGCATGCCGCCGCCCTCGCTTGAAAATCCATGAAAATGTGAAGATCGGGAAGCGGGAGCGGCTCCGCAGCCGCCGGCTCCCGGTCCGGCTTCCCGCCCGCGCCGCGGGCCGCCTCTAGACGTCGAAGCGCAGCACGTAATGGCCGGCCACCAGATGATGGCCGGACGGCAGCAGGTAGGGCGCGTCGGCGTCGGCCGCGCCGATGCTGGCGACGAAGCCCAGCTCCGCGTCGAGGTGGTACAGGGCCTGCGCCGGCGCGATGCGGGCGATGTGGAAGCCCCGCGCCGTGGCCTCGAAGCTGAAGGCCTTGCGCGACAGGCCGATGCGGTCGGCGCTGGCGCCGTCGGCGCCGCCCTCCCTTTGCAGGAAGCGCTCGCCGTCCAGCGGGCGCAGGGCGGCCAGCAGCGCCGCGCCGCGGCCGAAGACGAGGCGCGCGCCGCCCGCCAGCGGCGCCACCAGCGGCTGCGCCAGGCACAGGGTGGCGCAGTAGCGTTCGGCCATGTCGGCCGCCACCGGCAGCAGGCGCATGCTGCGCGCGTCGACCGGCGCGAAGCTGGCCGGGGCGCTGATGGGCTGGCGTCCCGCCGCCGTGCGCGCGTACAGCTCGTCGCCGGCGCTGACGCCGAAGCTGATCGCCGCGTCGGCCTCGTCGCACAGAGCGAGGTCGCGGTCGAAGGGGATTTCCAGCGCCGTCGCGCCGGTGCCCCGGTAGCGGCTCAGGCGCGGCAGGGCCAGCGCCACCAGGCTGACGCGCTGCTGCGCAGCGGCGCGTAGGTGGCGTCGCTTTCGGCGCCGCGCG